>JAGWND010000029.1 GCA_028873075.1 Bacteroidota bacterium | reverse complement strand
AGAGCGCTTTCGCCATCAGCGATTCACGCGGTACATTAGTGTACGATGCGTGTCCCAAAATCGCCGTTCTGATCTCGTCAGAATACCCTTTCGCTTTCAAAATCTCCGAACCTTTTAGCGGGTGTTCAGGCGCTGTCGGATACATTTCATAATCGAAATCATGAATCAATCCCGTAACGCCCCATTCTTCTTCATTCTGACCGAACTTCCTCGCATACGCCCGCATTGCGGATTCAACAGCGAAGGCATGCTTGCGCAGGCTGTCGCTTTTGGTGTACTCGAAAAGAAGGTTCAGTGTTTCATCGCGAGTCATTACTTTTCTCCTAGTTTATTTGTAGGTCGGAGCGCCGCTCCGACCTACACAATAGTAAATGCCAATGGGCACAAGTCATTCAAAACACACTCCGCACACAGCGGCTTTCGTGCGTTGCAAATTTTTCTTCCGTGATGAATAAGTGCATTACCGAAATGAATCCAATCTTTTTGTGGAAGCAGTTCCATTAAATCAGATTCAATCTTTTCCGGGTCATCTTGTTTGCTTAGTCCGAGCCGGTTTGCAAGCCGCTTCACGTGTGTATCAACGACAATTCCTGAAGGGATGTTGAAACATCCGCCGAGCAGGCAGTTCGCCGTTTTTCTCCCGACTCCGGCTAACGCTGTTAACTCTTCCATGGTTTGCGGAACCTGACCACCATATTTTTCCACAAGCACCTGGCAGCATGCAACGATGTTTTTCGCTTTGCTTTTATAGAAACCCGTCGAATGAATCTCTTTTTCCAACTCTTTCAGCTTTGCATTTGCAAAGTCATTTGCCGTTCGATATTTCTTGAACAGCTCTTTCGTTACAATGTTCACGCGAGCGTCTGTGCATTGTGCGGAAAGAATGACGGCGACAAGCAATTGCAACGGGGTTGAAAAATGTAAAGCAATGGCGGGCTTCGGATAAGCGCGGCGAAGGCATTGTTCGATAACAGATGCCCGCCGGCTTTTATCTTGTCGTGCTCCGCTTTCCTGAAATCTTTTTTGCCCACTCACCATAAAATTTCTTTGACAACTAATCCGCCGTTGGTAATGACGGCTGAGCGCATTTCACTGCCTGATTTCTCTGCGAGCCAGCGAATTATTTCCGTCAACATCTGAATGTCGGGAATGGTGGTGAGGCGCATTGAATAAAGCGAGCCGCCGCTAAGCCCGAGCAATCGTTTCCATAGGGCAATGTGTTGAATGTTCAACTCGGACGTGAGTCGGGAAAAAAGGTCGGCACATTTATTATCGAAGCCTTTCAGATCTGTCGAACGCAGTTTCGGATACAGCATTATCTCCCACTGCGTCACCGTTCCGCCTTTTGCAAGATTTGACGGCGGCGTTCCTGCTTCATTCACAATCTGATAAAGGTTTGCGCTCCTCATCTCAGGCGAATTGAGATATTCAAATTCATCATCAGGTAAAATGTCGATGACTTTCTTCAGATGAGTCAATCCCTGGGGAGACGGGAAAATAAAGACGCTTTCGAAAACAGCGGAGGGAATTTTTCCTGTAACAATTCCAAATTGAACAAGAAGCTTTTTGCCGTTCCCAAATAATTTCTTCACGTTCTTGTCGCGGCTGACAAAAAGCGCCGGTTCGGTAATTAATCGCGATTGCCATGAACGCTGAACGCCGGTGTTCACCATATCGAAGTGTTGCTCGCCGAACCGTTCAAAGTTTTCCTTAATGATCCGGCGGACCTCCTCTTCATCGGATTTGATCGGCGTTGAAAGAAATTGATTGAGACTTCCTCGCGTGAGCTGGGAATACTTTTGCAGCGTCTCAAGATATGATTTCGCAAGGTCGGCGGTAAGCATGTCTGAAGTTTTTCGGAGAAGAGCGAACGAGTCCTTCATTCCGTTGAGATAATTTTTGTCAACAAGGCTTTGTTTAATTTGTTGAGTGATTGAATACGCGAGCATGGATTTCCTCCCTTCTTCTCACGTTACCAGATCCGCACATCGCCGAACACCTGATGCGCATATAAACGAAGCTTCCTCGATGCTGTCGGGTATCCCGTGCTTGAATAATTGATTTCCTGGCCGAATCCGGTTTTCAAATTTCCCAACACTCTCACATCTCCGAACACCGACTTCCCAGCGACATAAATTTCGATATCTTTCGGAACAAGCACGTGCAAATCACCGAACATTCCGTCAACTTTTAACAGATGTTCGCCGTCAGCGAGCGCAATTTCGGATAAGTCAATATTCGTATCGCCGAAGACGTTGGAAATCGAGCCGCCGCGAAAATCTTTTGAGGAAAATTTCAGGTCTAAGTCGCCGAAGACCGAGGAAGAGCGAATCGCTGAAACATCCGACTTTTCGCGTTCATCAGAAACGTACGAACCGGTGTTTTCTTCAATATCAGTGTTCGCTTGATGACGTCTGTTCTTTGAGAGAATGCTGAAGCCGACGAAGATAAGGATGAGAGGCCAGTACGTAGAAATCAGGTCACCGAAATCGGCAATGTTCAGAGTATCGAGCAAAAATAAAATGCCGAGTGTAATCAATATGATACCGCCAAGATAAGGCCTGCGATATGTATTCATAGTTGCTCCAAAGTTTACGAACGCAACGATTCCAGAAATTGATCCATTTGTTTTAGATCGAGCGTATTGATGACATCTTTCTTTTCAAGCCATCCTTTTCGCGCAATGCCGACACCATAATGAACATCGGTTAATCCGTCAGTGACATGCGCGTCGGGATTAATGGCGATCTTCACATTCTTTTTCTTCGCATACGAACAGAGCCGCCAGTCCAAATCAAGACGCAGTGGATGGGCATTGATTTCAATTATCTTCCCATAATCTGAGGCGGCATTGATCACCGCGATCATATCAATCGGATAATTATCGCGCTGTAATAACAGCCTTCCCGTCGGATGTCCGAGCATTGTCACATATTTATTTTTCAACGCCTTGATCACCCGCTTCGTCATCTCCGCTTCTAACATTTTGAAGCTGCTGTGAACGGACGCGACAACATACTCAAACGAAGAAAGAACTTTGTCGCTGAAATCCAAATCCCCGCTCGGAAGAATATCAACTTCGGTTCCTTTATAGATACGAAAATCGGAACGCTTTTGATTCAGTGCGTCAATTTCTTTGTGCTGTTTTTTAACTCTCTCTTCCGAAAGCCCGTTGGCGTACGCCGCTATCTTGCTGTGGTCGGCAATGCCCAAATAATGCCAGCCTAATTTTTCTGCTGCATGTGCCATTTCGAGTATTGTGTTTGCGCCATCGCTGTAATTTGTGTGGCAATGAAAAGTGCCGTTAATATCTTTCTCTTCGACTAAAGCAGGCAACGTGTTTTTTTCAGCCGCTTCCAGTTCTCCGGTGTCTTCCCGAAGCTCCGGCGGAACGTACGCCAGATCGAGCGCTCGATAAATGTCTTCCTCGGTTTTGCAAGCGACGATCTTCTTCACTTTCCCCCTTGTCGCCTTCGGTGCCATCTGTGCTTCTTGCGCAGCACGTACAGCGTGCTTCGATTTTTCTCCCGGCTCCAATTTTGAAAAACCGTACTCGTTCAAACTGAAGCCGTAATCATTTGCGCGTCCTCTCATGCGAACGTTATGTTCTTTGCTTCCGGTGAAATAATTCAACGCGAACGGGAATTCCGCATCGTCAACTACGCGAAGGTCGCAATTGATCCCGGACTTCAAAACGACGCTTGATTTCGTTTCCCCTTCACCTGTAACACGCTCCACATCTTCGTGGGAAGTGAACGATTTCATAACTGTTTTCACAGCAGATCGGCGCGCGCTGGCAACAATATCAATATCGCCGATGGTTTCTTTTTTTCGGCGCAAACTGCCGGCAATTTCCGCGCGGATGACACCGGGCTGTTTTACAACAACGTCAAACATTCGCTGCGCGGCAAGCTCAGCAACGGAACACAGCGATTTGGTGCTGCGTTTCCGAAGCACCTCGATTCCGGCAAGCATGTTTTCTTCCGTCTTCTTTCCGAATCCCTCGAGAGTTGCAAGCTTTCCGGCTTTGCAGGCTTTCTCTAAATCCTCAATACTTTTGATTTTTAATTTTTCGTAGAGAAGCTTGACTTTTTTCGGGCCAACACCTTGAATGCCGAGCATCTTCATCAATCCTTCCGGAAGCGATGATTTCAGCTCGTCATAATATTTCAGTTTTTCCGTTGTTACAAGTTCGGTGATCTTTTCGGCGATCGCTTCGCCAATACCTTTGACGTTCCGAATCTCTCCGGATTCGGCAAGAGTTTTTATATCCACAGTCAATCCCGAGATCGCACGCGATGCATTGTGATATGCACGGCATTTAAAAGGATTCTCCCCTTTCAGTTCAAGAAGCGTCCCAAGCTCGTCTAAAATTTCTGCAACACGATTTTTGTCCATACTTTCCTCCCTGTAGGTAAGGCGAAACTGAGCTTCGCCTTACAATTGCTCAGAAGTTCGGCCGTTGTCCGTCTTTCTTATGAAACTCTTTAATCACCTTTGCAGCCTTCTTCGGATCATCTGTTTCGACAAAAAGCTCCAAGTCCTTTGGAGAAATCGTCCCTTCTTCCAACATTCGGGTTTTGATCCATGCAATCATCCCGCTCCAGTATTCTCTTCCCATCAACACAATTGGAAACGGAGAAGTTTTTTTCGTTTGCACAAGTGTTACGACCTCGAAAAATTCATCGAGAGTGCCGAAACCGCCAGGCAGGACGACAACGCCTTGAGCATACTTCACAAACATAACTTTTCTGACGAAAAAATGACGGAACGAAAAAAGCTTATCACGGTCAATATAATCGTTCGCTTTTTGCTCGAACGGGAGATCAATGTTGATTCCCACGGAAGCGCCTCCGGCCTCCTTTGCCCCCCTGTTTGCGGCTTCCATAATTCCAGGTCCGCCGCCGGAGATAACGCCGTAGCCCGCTTTCACAAGCTCCTTTGCCGTTTGACGGGCAAGCTCATAATGCGGGGTACCGGGCTTTGTGCGCGCTGAACCGAACATTGTCACACACGGCCCAAGCTTAGAAAATATTTCGAAGCCATCAACAAACTCCGCCATAATGCGGAAGACCCGCCAAATATCCTGCTGGGTTTTAAGCAGTAAGTGGATCTCTTTGTCTTGAAAAATATCGTATCGTGATTGTTTGGGTGTCATCGGTGTTCCTTCAATGATTATTGTGCCGTGAAAACATGACGTGAAAAAAAATAATGAAAGATTGGAATTGTGGAACTCCGCTTTTCCAACATTCCACATACTTTTGTCCTTGTTCTTTAGTGGTTCATCAAAACTGCTTCTTCAGAAAATTTTCAAGAATCGTTTTCCCGAATTGTGTTGCAATGGATTCCGGATGAAATTGGACACCGAACGTTGGGAATTCTTTGTGTTGAATTCCCATGATGACACCGTCGCGAGTCCATGCTGTAATATCCAGTTTTTCGGGAAAATTTTCTTTTGAAACGACTAACGAATGATACCGCGTTGCAATGAATTTGTTCGGGACATCGCGGAATATTCCTGTGCCCGAATGCTCGATCACTGCGGTTTTTCCGTGGACTACGCTTGGCGCTTTCACCACGTTCCCGCCGAATGCCTGCCCGATTGATTGATGTCCGAGACACACACCTAAAATCGGGACCGTCTTATGAAAATGCTGAATGGCGCCGAGTGTAATGCCGGCATCGTTCGGTGTGCAAGGCCCGGGGGAAATAACAATTGCACTGGGTTGTAGTTTTTCAATTTCATCAATCGAAATTTTGTTGTTGCGCGCTACTTTCATTTCGGCGCCCAATTCGCCTAAAAATTGAACGAGGTTATATGTAAACGAATCGTAGTTGTCGAGAACAAGGATCATTGCTTCACCGCATTTGACAATTGCACGGCTTGAATTGTTGCAGACATCTTATCAATCGTTTCCTGATATTCTTTTTCAGGAACAGAATCATACACTACGCCGCCCCCGGCTTGAAAGTATGCAACGCCGTCTTTCACTACAATGGTACGAATAGCGATGCACGAATCGAGGTTCCCTGAAAAATCCAAATAGCCGATTGCGCCGCCATACACCCCCCGCTTCACCGGTTCAAGCTCTGCAATAATCTCCATCGCACGAATTTTCGGAGCGCCGCTCAATGTTCCAGCCGGAAAGCATGAATACAACGCATCAAGCGGTGTCATTTCCCGCCGTAATGTTCCCCGTACATTTGAAACAATATGCATGACGTGGGAATATTTTTCAATCACCATGAATTGCGTTACTGATACAGAGCCAAACTCGCTGATGCGCCCGATGTCGTTTCGTCCGAGGTCAACAAGCATCAAATGCTCGGCGCGCTCTTTTTCATCTGACAATAACTCTTGTTCAATGCGCCGATCTTCTTCCGGTGTCGTACCGCGCTTGCGCGTGCCGGCAATCGGACGAGTCTCCACCGTTCCTTGTTCAACGCGCACCAAAAGTTCCGGCGATGAGCCGATGATCTGAACATCATCAATATTGACGAAGTACAAGTATGGCGAAGGATTGATGATGCGAAGCATTCTGTAAATATCGAACGGATCGCCGGAGAATTTTACGTGCATTCTTTGTGAAGGAACCACCTGAAAAATATCTCCCTCTACGATATAGTATTTAGATTTTTCAACGATTTGGAAATATTGTTCTTTGCTCATCTCTTTTTCGACATCGCCGATAGATGCCGGAGACCGCTCGTCGGTGATTCGTTTCTTCAGGATCTTTTTGAGGCGTTGAATTTCCACTGCAGATTTCTCGTACTCGCTATTCAAAGTCTGCTCCGTCGAGCCTTCCGGAATGTACGCGTTTGCGATAATCACGACCTTCCTCTTCACCGCATCGAATACAAGCAGTGTGTCGAAAAACATCAGCACCGCATCGCACAAACCGAGCTCATCGTAGGGGGATGACGGAACGTCTTCCATAAGCTGAATCGTTTCGTAGCCGAAGTAGCCCACTGCCCCGCCGGTGAATCGCGGCAATCCTGGAATCGGCACGGTTTTGCAGTGAGCGAAAATCTTTTTCAATGCCTCCAGCGGGTGCATAGAAGGATCAACGAGGCGCGGAAATACAGCGACGTCTTCATGGCGCGGAGTGATGGCAAAGCCTTTCCCCTTGATCTCGAAAATCATGAACGGATTATAGCCGATGAATGTGTAGCGGCCGACTTTCTCACCCCCTTCTACGCTTTCAAATAAGAACGAGTAGCGGCTTTCGTCTTTTACTTTACGATAAACGGAAACGGGCGTTTCGGTATCTGCAAGCAATTCTTCATACACGGGAATGATGTTTCCGCTTGTTGACAGCTTTTTGAATTCTTCGAATGAGGTCACAGTCAATCCTTTTTAACCACGGAGACACAAAGACACTACACATTGAATTTATGGATTATCGGATCATTGGATTGCCGGGAAATCTCAAAACGATAATCCAGCAATTTCCCGAAGGAGTCCCTTCGGGGAATTCATTCACTTATCCAATGCTCTTTCTTTGTATCTTCGAACCTTCGTGGCTCATCAATTATTCTCACACAACAATCGTATATGGTTCAATCCTGCAGCGTTCGCCTTCATACCTTCGAACAAGGTTTCTGAATTCCTGCGGCACCGGCGTCGGTCTGCTTGTGCGCGGATCAAGCCAGACGTGAACTGCTTTATTTTCTCCGACAATCTCTTGTGTAGCATTGTTTTCTAAAATGCTTTCGAAATCGAAACTCGTGTTTCTGATTGCAGAGATTCTTGAATAAATATTCAGCACATCGCGGAAACGAGCGGGCATTCTGTAATCAATTTCGTTGCGCACAAGAACAACTTTGGAACTGCTGTTGATCGAATTGATATCAACCGTCGCACCGATGTCTGTCAAATATTGAACACGCCCGACTTCAAAATAATGCAGATAAATAGCATTGTGCACAATGCCTTGCCAGTCAATTTCGTAATTGCGAACAGAAAGTTGAATCTTATGCTTGAAATTTGTTTTGTCCATTTAATTTTTACCACAAAGACACGAAAAAAAATGGATTAATGGAGCAGTGGATTACTGGAATTCAGGTCATCAGTCCAATAATCCGGCAATCCGTTTTTCAATTCATGGTTGAAATAAAAATCTCCGCCGCGCGTTTCACCTCTTCCATCGAAACATCGAGGTGCATTACCGCACGAATGCTTGTGTAGGTTCCGAGCGAGACGAGCAGCCCCTTCCCCTTCAGCGCTGTAATGATTTCCTCAGGGCGTCTTCCCGAACGCTCGACATTCACGAGAACAATATTCGTTTGAACCGTGTCAAGATCAACATACACGTTCTGTGTTGCAGAGACTTTCCTCGCAAAGTACGAAGCTTTCTCGTGATCTTCTTTTAATCGCTCGACATTGTGCTCAAGCGCATAGAGCGCACCGGCGGCAATGATTCCTGCTTGCCGCATTCCGCCGCCGTACACTTTGCGCCACTTGCGTGCACGCTCAATGAAATCGGCAGGACCAACAATTGCCGAGCCGATCGGCGCACCGAGTCCTTTTGAAAAACAGACGGAGACTGAATCGAAATATTTCGCATATTCCTTCGGATGAATTCCTGTTGCAACCCACGCGTTCCACAGCCGTGCACCGTCGAGATGCATGAACAATCCGTTAGCACGAGCAAACCCGGAGATCTTTTTGATCTCATCTATCGGATAAATCGTTCCGCCGGCGCGGTTGTGAGTGTTCTCCAAACAAATCAAACGCGAACGAGGCATGTAATATACTTTCGGACGAAGAGAGGTTGGAAGCTGCTCGACGCGAAGTACGCCTTTCGCGCCGGGGATTGTTTTCACCTGAACAGACGAGATGAGCGACGGCGCTGCAGTTTCGTAATTGAAGATATGTGCATCCTGCTCGCAAATGATTTCATCGCCGGGCTCCGTATGCGATTTGATAGCAAGCTGATTGCTCATCACTCCCGAAGGAACATAGAGCGCTTTTTCTTTTCCAAGAAGCGCGGCAACTTTTTCCTGAAGTTTTATTACAGTCGGATCCTCACTGAACACATCGTCCCCGACATCTGCATTTGCCATTGCATCGCGCATCGCTTTCGATGGACGTGTAACGGTATCGCTTCGCAAGTCAATATATTTTTCTGTACTCATTTTTTCTTCCTTTGAAATTATTTACCACAAAGACACTAAGAGTCGATTCAAGGTTCAGGGTTCATGCTTCAAGGTTTATGGTTCAGGATGTTTTTCCCTCAACTCTTGAACCTTTAACCTTAAACCATAAACCTTCCGCCACTGCCGTGACAAATGCGACAAGCGCCAACACTGCGCACACGCGCGCAAACCAATCGCCGTGACGTGTGTAGAATGTTTGCTCCGTTCTCGGCTCGATGCGATGAACGATTGACGCCTGAGTGTACATCGCCGTGTTGTCGTACATCCTTCCCATCGGATCAATGAAGCAGGAAATTCCGCCGTTCGCACATCGCACGACCCAGCGCCGGTTTTCCACTGCACGCAGCACGGCGATCTGCGCATGTTGACGCGCGCCGGAGGTATTTCCCCACCAACTGTCGTTCGTGATGAAGACAAGAAATTGTGCGCCGCGTTTCACAAACGTGCTGACGAATTCCGGAAAAATAGACTCATAACATACCATAGCAAGGAATTTTGAATTGTGCAAATGATCTTCGAAAACCGTGCTGTCTTTTCCAATGCCCCAATTGCTGATGCCCACGCCCCACCGCAGCGGCTCGATGAGGAACGGAGCCTTTTCGGCATATGGAATTCGCTCCGCGAAAGGGACGAGACGCATCTTTGCATATTTTTGAACGAACGGAACACGCGGCTCGGCAAACATAATAGAGTTGTATGAATCGTAACGAACGCTTGTGCCGGGAATAACGCTGCTCCCGACAGGCGCCTCGCCGTTTTCATAAAAACGATAATCCACGAAGCCGGTGATGATGGAAACGTTCATCGAATCAATTGCTGAGCGAAAATCATTATAATATCTGCTGGAAGGAAGATTGAACAGCACAGCCGTTTCGGGCCATACAGAAATCTGAATGCTGTCTTTCCTTTGAGCGTTTGTCATAGACAAAAATTGTTTCACCTGATTCCAGCGCCCTTCCAAAGAATTTTCTCCGGTCCATTTCTCCCACGGATCGGTATTCGGCTGAACGATGCCGATATTCACTTCATTATGAGAAGGCCTCATAAATTTATTTTCATTCACAGTGAAACTGTACACGGTCGGTGTGATATACAGCACGGCTATTGCCGCTATAAGGAGAACACTTCTGCGTTGTGTAACCTTCCATCCTAGTTTCGCTGCTTCGAGGAAGAGCATAAATACAAGAACATTAATGATGACAATCCAGAGCGAAATGCCATAGACACCGGTAATTTCCGCAAACTGAATTTTTTGTAAGTAGTATGTTTGCGTATCGCCGAGCGTGAGCCATGGAAAGGAAAACTGGCCGTACGCATAGAGCCATTCCCACGTTACCCAAACTGCGGGCAACGCGATGAGCGCAATGGTTAATCCAAGTTTCCTTCGAATGAATGAATATGTCAGCATAATCAACGAGAAGAACACCGGCTCTGCGAGAAGCAAAAGCCCGCCTGCCATCATTAAATACGGATCTCGCATGTGTGTGAATCCGCCGACCCAGTACAATGCAACACAACTTGCTATGAAAAAAGTGAGATAAAGAAAACGAAATTTTTGGAAGTACGAGTCTAAGCGTTCCAACAAAATCAGCAGTGGCACCAGCGCCACGCACGCCAGAACGCCGAGCGGGAAAGGGGGAAATGCACAGCCGAATGCAATGCCGGTAATGGCTGCAAGAGCGAGATTTGTCTTTGATGTGTTTGTAGTTTCAATGGCAGTAACCGGTTAATGTTAGTCGTAGGACATCACAAAGATGTCCTACGACTTGTTCAAATTTAACAAAAGTAAATGTATAAAGAAGATTGGTGTTTTGCAAATTGAGGCTTAACGATGACATCTTTTCCAGAGATGTCGCCTTTTCACGTATTAACATGTAACACTGTAATCCTTCTTTCCGCAAACGTCCATACACCAACCACAACAAATCCGCACGCGGTGCCGATGATTGCGCCGCCAAGAATATCTGAAGGATAATGGACGCCGACGTACGGACGTGTGAATGCAACGAGCGAGGCAAAACCGTACCATCCCCATTTTTGCTTTCGATAATAATATGAAATAACAGTAGCACCGGCAAAATTATTTACGGCATGCGATGACGGGAACGAATACCCACTGCCGCATCCGACAAGCTCGCGCACACCCTGAAGAGCGCTGCACGGACGGACCCGCGCAAACCAGAATTTGATCATGTGGCTGCTTAGTTGATCGCTGAAAATGATTGTGAGAATGAGAAGAATGCCGACAGTGCGTCCGGTCCTCCCCCCTTTGATCATCAGCCACAACCAAAGAATGAGAACGAGAATTTTCACCCAAAGAATCTGGTTCAAGTTCGTAATGAACGGCATCACCACATCGAACACGGGATTGCTGAGCGTGTGATTGATAAAAAAGAAAACCGCTTTATCAATGGAATACAAAAATTCGATCATTATTGAAAATTCCCTGAGGCTTTCGTCCGTTTTTTATAAAGCCATCGAACAACGAAAAATATAATCACGACTAAAATTACTGCCGTGACAAACTTACTATAAGTTACAAGGTATGCTGAAATAGCATGCCAATTCTGTCCGAGTACAGAGCCGAGATAGATGAGGAGAAAATTCCACAACAGCGCGCTGAAAAAACAAAGCACCGACGTCGGCAATAATTTCAGCTCGGACATTCCGGCAAAGAACGAAACAACCGCCCGTGTTCCCGATAAAAAACGATTTGCAATAATCAAAGCGTAGCCCCAGCGGCGAAACCATTCCTCGACCTTGTGAACATTCTCAAGCGGCAGAAAACGGAGCTTCCGTTTTTCCACAATCGAAATGCCGATCCAATCCCCGACAATGTACATTGTCATAAAACCGGCGGTACTGCCGAGCGTCGCAATCACGAGCGCCGGAACGAAATGAATCTGTCCGAACGGTATCAACGAACCTGCAAATACGATCACAATATCGCTCGGCGTCGGAGGAAATATATTTTCAATGTACGCGAAGGAAAAAAGCGCGAGGTAAATCCAGAACGGATGAAGGTTTTGAAAAGAATGAAAAAGTGATTCCACGTTATGTCTTGTCGGCTTTGTGGCTAAACTTTTATTTCAATTGCACGGAAGCAACGGCGTACGCTGCAGCGCCTTCGCCAGAGCCGATGAATCCCATTTTTTCACTTGTCGTTGCTTTGATCGAAACAGCATCCGATGAAATATGAAGCGCGCGGGAAATGTTTGTGCGCATTGCTTCTACATACGAAGCAATTTTCGGCTGTTCAAGCACGACGGTTGCATCAATGTTCACAATGTCGAAACCGCGCTGCGAAAGCAAACCGTCGACATTTTCCAGCAAAATTAAACTCGAAATATTCTTATACTTCGGGTCAGCGTCAGGGAAATGTTTTCCAATATCCCCCAACGCCGCGGCGCCGAGAAGCGCATCGCAGATTGCATGAAGAAGAACATCGGCATCGGAATGACCGAGCAATCCTTCGTTATTCGGGATTTCGACGCCGCCGAGAATGAGCTTGCGCCCAGTAACCAACTTGTGCACATCGTAGCCGAAACCGATTCGAGTCAAAAAACAACTCCTATTTAGTTTGTTCGCATTTTAAACTCAAAGATTTCGCTTTTTAACCGCAGACATAAAGCCGCAGACGTAAAGTCTGCGGCTACTTTATCGTAAATCCTAAAAACAAATTCTTGGGTTCGCTCCATTCAATCTTCAAATCGTTTATTTGTGCAGCGCGAGGACCAACTTTCAGTTTCGCAATCAATTCTTCGACAAGGGAGCGGTCTCCCTCCACTTCAACATGAACTGTGCCGTCAAAATTATTCCGAACGAATCCTTTCAGCCCCAAGACGACCGCGTGTCTATTGACAAACCACCGATATCCGACTCCCTGTACAAGCCCGCTTACCACGATTGTTGCGCGAACATCCATTATTCCTCCTCAGTGATGCCGAATTTCCATTCCCGCTGTGAGCGGGATAAACTCCGGCGTGCAAGCCATGAATCGGATAATTCTGAAATCAGAATGCCGGCAACGATCAGCGCCCCACCGATGATTCCGCTGACACCGAGAATTTCATTCAGAACAATATACGCAAGTATTGCCGAAAGAACAGGTTCAAGCGTAAAAATAATTGCAGCGCGAGTCGGCGTTGTATCTTTCTGAAACCGCGTTTGTGTGTACGTTGTAACAACCGTTGCAAGAATGCCTGTGTAAAAAAGAATACCGAGCACATGCATGTTAAAGATGATGCGCGGCGTTTCAAACGGAACGAGACTCCATCCGACAAGAGCCGTACACACAGTTTGAATGAGCACGATGGAAAATGTCTCTTCTTCTTTTGTGTAGATATCCAAATAGACGATATAGATCCCGAACAGAAATGCGGCAATGAGTGTCAGCAGGTCGCCGAAATTGAACCCTGCTGCCGTAGGCGATGTGAGAAGATATAAGCCGAACGTCACAATAACGACACCGAGAACATTGCCTAACTTTGGCAAGCGACGCTCGATGAACAATTGCGCGAGCGGTGTGAAAACAACCATCATCCCTGTAATGAACCCTGAGTTTGACGCCGTCGTAAATTGAAGTCCTTCGGTTTGAAGAACAAGTCCCACGCCGAGCAATAACCCGAGCATTGTTCCCTTCCACAACGCGCTTCGACTGATAGTGAGAAGGCGACGGAAGAAAATCAATGCAAAAAACAGAGAACCGATTGTAAATCTGAGGGCAACGAACAGGAATGGAGAAACGCTTTCAAAGCCGATCTTCACAATAACGAATGTTCCGCCCCAAATAAACGTTGTCGCAAAAAGAGCGAGCTCAGCTTTTCTTTTCTTCGTCATCGTGCGGCGTGTTTCGGCGTTCCGTACTCGTCAAAGAGGCATCCCCATTTTGAATGAGTCTTCATTCTGTTCATAATCGCTTTCCCTTTGAAGGGCCACCAGAGATAATCATGATAAAAGTATGAAGCGAACACAAAGCCGTACACGAGCGGAGTGTGAAAAAATAACCGCTGCATCGCTTTCATCGGACCAAACCAAAGCACATCACCTGCACGGCTTGCCAGGTTATCTCCGACAGTGAAACCAAAATTGACATTAGATATATCTTCGCCGAGGATTTCTATTTCAAAAGGATCGGCACAGCCTAATTTGTCCTCATGCGCTACGTGAAGATATTTGATGCTCATCGGGTCAAAGCCCATCATCTTTGCCGCAACAGCATCAATAGCAACTTGATCGGCGCTGGCAAGAATATAATCTTTCTCAACGGGGATCATCGTGCGGGGACCGGGGCCGTTGCCGCAAATCGTTCCATCCATCACTGCAAAAATTCCCGCATGGATTTCTTTCTGAATCGCAAGCAGGTCAACTAACGTTTCATGAATCCATGTGTGCGTGTAATGCCGGCGGGTGTTCAACAATCCGCCGAAAGCGTTCTTCATTGCGCCGGTGGTTGTGGTATAGATATGTGTTTTCATCGTCGGTAAGTGGACGATATTCTTGCCGAAGAAATATTCGGGAATGTGGATGCCGTGAGGATAGACCTTGTCGAGCGCGTGCGTCTTCCCTTTCGGCTGGTAATGAAC
This sequence comes from Bacteroidota bacterium, assembly GCA_028873075.1. Taxonomy (GTDB): domain Bacteria; phylum Bacteroidota; class Ignavibacteria; order UBA10030; family UBA8401; genus JAJYOI01. The sequence continues at coordinate 8,467 of JAGWND010000029.1, read as the reverse complement.
CCAGCGGATTTCATCCGGATTGGAATTATATTTTTCTTCCACATGATATTTTTTGTAGAGCGGCGCGAGCTTGTTTAACTTCTCGCCGCGATACGGATCAGTTACAACAGTGTTATTGTGAACTGAAACAAGGTTTTGAAATCCGAAATCTTGTAGTGTAAGAATCGTTCCTTCCAACTGCCATGGTTTCTTGTTTGCACTAAGATATGGGAAATGCCAACTGATGTTATCTTTGAGAATAGTCGGCGAAGATTTGGAAAGTGCGCTTTCAATTCCCGCAAGGCGCAGTAATTTCTCATAGTCCTTCAGGACTCTGGATGGGTGGGTTTTCAGAACTGCAACTTTTGACCGTGGCATGAAGAAGTTTTTTTATTCCATTGATTTTACAATTTACAAAATCTCCTGATGAGATTAAAGCGGTTTCTCGAATTTTGTCGGCAAAAAAAATCCCGCCACACTATTGAAGCGGGCGGGATTAGGCAGTTACTGCAATGTACAACTCTTACTTCACGATAATCTCATCGACGTATAGCCATGCTTTTTCTCCGGCGTAGCGGTGCCACTTCGGCAGCGTGCCGACGTTTTTTGCAAAGATGTGAATATATCTGCCGTTCATTCCGCTCAAACTGTAGCGCAGCTCTTTGAGAGACGCCGGCTGTTGATGTTGAGGCACCTCTATATTTTGACTGACGATTGTTTTGTAACTCATGCCGTCCGCTGAGACAGAAATATCAACCGAGTCGGGAAGGAAAATCCACGCATAATGAGCTTGCATGCAACTGAGCGTCAACGAATCAAGCTTCCCCACCGTTCCCATGTCCACAATGACATCGAAATTGTTTTTTTCAAATCCCTGCCAGTTGTCATCTTCCGGATCAAGAGTTCCCCGCCGCACATCAAACAGCGTTTTGTCGCCGTTAGCTCCCTGCCGATCTTCCGGATATGGCTCGAGATATTTTATGCTTTTTATCGGCAGCGACTTGCTGAAGTATGAAACAGCAACAGCACTCGGTATTTTCACATCGTCGAAAGCCGCTGCTTTGAGGACTGCGGATTGATCCAAATGTAACGGCGTACTGTAAAGAGGAGAATCCATCGTCGGCATTGTTCCGTTGAGCGTGTAGTGAATTTGAGCGTTCTTGTCTGTGCTGCTACAAACAACTCTCACCGCTCTATTTTCGATGAACACATTCGCGGGTGTTATTTCGGGCTTCGATGCTCGTGCAAATCTCCCGTAATCATTTTTATTTCTGTTCAGCGTATCGAACAGCGCTTGCGCCGGAACGGTATTATCATTTTCGTTGTATGCCGCCGTCATCGCGAAGATTCGTATCTTATCGTTCGACGGTAGCTCAACTTCTTTTGCATTTTTCGGCAGGTCAATTTTGTACTTAAACATGTACGCGTACGCATACGCATCGTTTTTCCCGTTGCTCAGGTGGCGATGCTGCGTAAAGAATCCGACGTCATCCGGTTTCACGTAGCCGGGTGTTAAGCCGAGATAGTTGATTCCATCCCATCGGTAATTTCTTTCGCTTGAGTCCATTGTATCCCAGACGCGGTTGTCCCACTGACCGATAAATCCCGACCACGCCTGGACTGCAATGTCAAGAGCCGACCTCCCGGCTTTGAACATGCCGCGCTGCAGTGTATCGCTTGAAGCAGCAAGGAAGTAGAGCCTATTGAATTTTCCTTTAGGAAGTTTTATTGTTTGACCTTCACAAGCAACCGCATTTTTCGCGCCATCTGCTTTCGGTCCCAATGTGAAAACAATATTTTCACTTGTAACCGTATCGGGGAGCATTTCAGCCGGATACGTGTTTCCCGCCTCAAAATCGCCGTCGGTTCTGTTTCTATCGTAACTCATCGCATCGAGGTTATATGGAAGCGCAACCGGTACGCTCGACGGGGAAGAGATTTTTTCGTGTGCCGGCTTTAATCGAATTGCAAAAGTTCTCAAACGATACGGCGATTCATCGAAAACAAGTTTGCCGTTTTTGACGACAGCCGGCTTTATGTATCTCTCCTGGCCATCCACCTCCTTCGCAGAAACAATCGGGCTTGCAAATGAAACTTCAACATTTTTCCATGCTTCCCCTTTCGCTTCGACCATTCTGAGAATGATACCGTTTCCATCCTCCGCTTTTTTCAGTGCCATCACTTCAATGTCCGGATTGCTGATTCTCAAGAATGAAAATGATTTTCCAAAAAATCCTTGATGGGGAACTGTTTGGAATGCGATGAGCGGCTGATTGACACGCAATCCTTCAAACATGGAATTGCCTTCCCGCCAATCTCCTCTGTGACCGTACACAGCGTACAACATTTCATTCTTGCCGATATCCTGAAACGCCTGATCTTTGTAGCCGCTGCGAACGCCCGGCGTGTACATCAAGGTGAGCCGCAAAACGTTGTCCGCAGGTTTGTCGGACCCGTTTTTACAGTTTTCAAGGATGGAGACGCCATACTTGCCCTCTTTGTCGGTCAAATCAAACCATTGATGCGACGGCACTTCAAACTTCAGCGAATCGTTGTTCGCACGTTCGACCGTTCCGACATCGCAGTTGTACGTTGCCATCGGGTTCGAAACTGTTAAAGGAAACGCTGCTTCCAACGAGCATTCCTGCGTTGCCCAATCAATGTTCGTTTTACATTCGACTCTGTCTCCACCTGCTGCAAGCCGGATTTGCTGAACAAATTTCGAGTGCCGCGCTTCCCGTTCAACTTCGATTGCGATTCGCGCCGGCCCTCGTTCGACGATCTTTATATTAGCGGGACCGTCAACATAGCCTTCGGGTGCCCTTTTTCTGTCTGCCCAATCCATGTTCCACGCCGGCCACTGCTGCGGCTTTTCGTAAAGAAACGCCAAGCGGATTGGCGACTCCAACAATTCTTTTTTTGCTGTTTTATCATAAATGCTTGAGACATCTCCATCGCTGTTAATCTTAACGATGTATTTCGAGTTCTCCAAAGATGATGAAGTGACTTTTAATCCTGTCGAAAGTTTGCACGGAGATGACCAGGGCCTGACATCATACGTAACGTAACTCATGGACGGGGTTTTCGTAAGAAAGAGGACGGTGACCTTGTTTCCTTTTTTGCTCTCGATTTGAGAAGGTACCTCTTTGTTTTTGCTATCAAACACTCGAACAAATTTTGGGGCGACAGCGCCGAACGTAACCGTGGCTTTCACAATATCCTCGCGTTCAAATGATAGCGGGTTATAGACGACGACCGGCATTCCATGCACGCGGGTATCCATTCCCCGAATGACCGAGCCTGATGCATCCGACAAAATATTGGAGAATTGATTTGCAGCCAACAGCTCATCGTTCCATTCGTATTCGAAGGCTTTGGGAATCACTGTTCCGGGAAGCATATCGTGAAACTGACTTGCAAGAACAAGCCGCCATGCCTCATTTATTTTCGGCATGTTATATTTGCTTCCACCAAGCCAATCGCCGATGACAGATGCTTCTTCCGTCTTGAAAGCGAGCAATTCATTTTTTCTGTTCCACCGTTTCATCGCCGAGGCCGAATTGATCGAGCCGGCAGAATGATTTGTCAGCAGCAGCTCGCCCTGATACGACGGGAGCCGCGACGCTTCCAGCGGGGTGATGTCTTTGAACATTTCATCAGCGCGTGCCGATACCACGGTTAAGCCGGACGTGTCGTGAACGCTCTTTTCAAGCCACTGAACGGAGCCTTCGGTCGGCGAGCCGCCGACATCGCCCGTGCCATAATACATATAATCTGTGTACACGCCCGACTTCTCACCCAACCCGTTGATGCGCTTCACCCATTTCGGATCGTTGCTCAAATCGTCTTTAATCTCCGTAACGTAATCGCCGGGATTGAATGCTGCAATAACAGACGAACCGTCCGGACCGATCCATCGCCCGACATTGAACGGAATTCCTTTTGCAGAACCCCATGACAATTTTTGCGTTGAAAACCCTTTCAAGCCGCAATGGGCCAGAACAGAAGGAAGCGATGCCGGAAAGCCGAAACAATCGGGCAGCATGAACTCTTCGCTTGCTACGCCGAATTCTTTTCTGAAAAATTCGTTGCCGTACAGAACTTGTCGAATGTCGGACTCGGCAGAGGGTGACAGCACATCGTTTTCCTCCATCGAAGAGCCGGCAGGATACCATCGTCCCAATTTGATATACATTTTCACCGAATCGTACTGCGCCGGGTAATATTCTTTCATGAACATGTAACGATTGGCTCCGGTGAAATTGAAAATATAGTCCTGATATTTTTGGAACAGAGGAAAATTATCCACCATGGTGTTCCAAATATATTTATCAATGGTTGTCGGGTAGTCCCACCGCCACTGTGTATCAAGATGAGCGTACCCGACGGCATACAACACTTTCTGTTTTGACAAATCATAGTGCTGGGCGAAAACCGATGAGGCAGATAAAATAAAAATTGCCGCAAGCACACGTGTAAAAGTTTTCATGATTTTATTCCTTTCTTTTTGTGTCATAGCTTTTCCGCTTCTCTGGGCGAACGAATCGGAGAACGGGCGAACTCTCCGTCCCTCCGGTTCTTCAATTCTTCCCGTCAGTCATCGTTCATCTTCCGTTTTCCGTCATACACTCATCCTTCTACAACGACGATCTTCTCCAGCTCTTCAAGAGATTTTCCTTTTGTTTCCGGCATCACTTTCCAAACAAAGAAGAAGAACGGAATCATCATCACGGCAAAGAACATAAAAACATTTCCACCGCCGAAACCCGTCAACGCAACCGGAAAAACAAGACCGATGACCGCGTTCATGATCCAATGAGTAAAAGACCCGAGTGCTTGTCCTTTCGATCTGACCTTGTTCGGAAATATTTCTGCAAGAAAAACCCAGATAACGGCACCTTGAGAGAAAGCGAAAAATGCGATAAAGCCAATGATGAACGCCACAACGCCGGTGCTGCCGAACAGCGATTCATCATAATAATGAACTGCGGCACCTGCAAGGGAAAAGAACATACCGACCGCTCCAATCAACAGCAGTGTCTTTCGTCCGAATTTATCTATGAAGAACATTGCCACAATTGTGAACAGCAAGTTCGTTGCACCGACCGCCACAGCTTGAAGCATTGCCGCGTTAGTGGTTGCTCCGGCTTTTTCGAAGATCAAAGGTGCGTAATACATGATCACATTAATTCCCGTAAATTGATTGAACACTGCAAGCAGCATCGCGCACATGATCGCGAAGCGATATTTCTTTTGAAGCAATTTCGTAACGCCCCCTTCCAGCTCTTCTTTTAAAGAATTGACAATACTGGCAACTTCCGACTCAACATTTTCCGCACCGACAGATTGCAAAACTGCGCGAGCTTTCTCAACCTGATTTTTCTTTACAAGCCAACGCGGGCTTTCCGGCACAACAAGCAATAAAAGGAAGAACAGAGACGACGGTATTGCCATCACTCCGAACATCCACCGCCAGTTGTTCGGACCACTATCAGCGAACAAGTAGTTTGAAAAGAACGCGACAAGAATTCCCAAGACAATGTTGAATTGTGCGACCGCCACCAACCGCCCTCGTAATCTAGCCGGGGAAATTTCTGCAATATACATCGGTGCCATTACCGACGCGGCACCGATTGCCAACCCGCCTACGAATCGTGAGATCAGAAGCGTGTACCAACCGCCTGCCAACGCGCAGCCCACAGCGGAAAGAAAATAGAGCGCTCCGCACACCGAGAGCATGACACGCCTTCCCCATAAATCGCCCGGCTTGCCTACTGCAATCGAGCCGATGACTGTCCCCCATAACGCGATCGAGACCGTGATGCCGAGTGTCGCATCAGTCAATGAAAAATATTGCGTGATAAATTTCGTCGTTCCGGAAATGACAGCTGTGTCGAAGCCAAAGAGAAAGCTTCCGAGCGCGGAGACGACCGTTGCGTAGAGGAGTTTTTTGTTCATTGTGTTCTCGTCATTTGTTGGTATTGGCACAAAATTAAAACTGAGATGCACGGATTAGCAGATTAGGTTTCCCCTTAGATCATGACCATTTGTTTCTCTAAACAACTTTCAAAAAAAATTATTAGACCACATACTTTTGTGCGCCCACCAGGACTCGAACCTGGAACCCACTGATTAAGAGTCAGTTGCTCTACCAATTGAGCCATGGGCGCAGTTGATGCTATTTTGCGTTAAAATATAATCAATACTCTTCGAGAAAACAAGAAAAATGGACGGATTGCTTTTCACCATTTTTTAAGTATATTTGTAATGAAATTTTCGGAGAGGTGCCTGAGCGGTTGAAAGGGCTGGTCTCGAAAACCAGTGTACTCGTCAGGGTACCGTGGGTTCGAATCCCACCCTCTCCGCAAGTGATTGAAGATTGAATATTGAAAAATCGGATGCGAACTTGTTTCGTATGAGAACAATTTTCTACCTTTTCGCTATTACTGTTTTCACACTCAGTCAATCTGCACGTTGTCAAGGTGAAAACTCGTTCGGTGCTTCTCCAAGCGATAGCCTGCATTCTGTCGACTCTTCAAAGCAAGCAATAGATTCAACGGCTGCCGTCAGGCAAGCCGCTTCTTCCATAGCCGACTCACTCCATAAAGTTTTCCCGGACACCGTACATACTGCAGAGGACACCTCCGGCATCATCCTTCCCACACAAGCTTTGGTTGACACTGCTGCAAAGGACACGACCGGTCTTCTCGTCCCGGTCTCAGCACGGGAAGAAGAATTGGCAAAATTAGACCCGAACGGTTATCGCGACATGCACTGGGGAATGACGTTGGCGGAAGTGCGAGATCATGTACTCGATCGTGACAACGTGAATGAATACGATGTCCAACCTTTGATCAATGGCTTCGAATATCCGACAGAAATTGCCGGGGTGAACGCATACAGCGCATACGAATTTGACAGCGACCGCCTCTATGCCGTTCGGCTCAACATGTTCGTTAAGGCAAAAAATCGTTTCGACTTTCTTGATGCATACCAACACTATCAGACAATTCTACAGGACAAATACGGTGAACCAACAAAAACTGGGTTCGCGAAAATTGATCCATCGTATCTGAGCACAGTCGAAAGCGTCATTCTCGGATTCGCCAAGAAATATACTTTTTGGGAATTTCCGCATACTTATCTCGCCTTAGTGCTTGTCGGCGTGAACAGGCATTTGGAAATTCATATCACGTACATCTCGAAGGAAATTTTCGATGAATTGAAGGACAAAAAGGCGACGATGAATTTAGAGGATTTTTAGAAGTACTGCCATTCTTCCGTAATATTTTTATTTCTCTTGACTTTTGCTTATATTTTTCCCTCACAATCCTTTAGGAAAGGTGCAGGAGTGGTTGAACTGGCACGCCTGGAGAGCGTGTGTGCGGGAAACCGTACCGTGGGTTCGAATCCCACCCTTTCCGCAAAAAAATTAAGGAAGGAAAAAAATGATGACAACCCGAGAACTTGTTCAGAGTTATTACGACAGTCTTAATCAAAAAGACAACCGGTGGCAAGGAATGTATTCTGATGATGCTTCTTTTTCCGATGCCTCTCAAATCTTGAATGCAAAAGGAAAAGCTTCAGTTATTCAATCTTTCGTACCTTTTTTGAAAGGTGTAGCAGAAGTAAAAGTAAAACAAATGATTGCAGATGGAGACAGTGTTTGCGCAATAGCAGCCTATAAATACGTAAACCCTAAAGGTCAAACGATGAATCAAGATGTTGCTGAAGTCTGGGAAATTAGGAATGAAAAATTGGCAAAACTTATCATTTACTTCGACCTGATCGCATACAGAAACTTTATGATGGGGTAATTCATCTGAGCAAAAATGTTTAGTGCAACGGTACTGCTGAAGATAGCTGCTGGACTGGCGTTTATACAATACACAGCCCATACCTTTTTATTCTTGCGAGCTAAACCCACACACGGTGAGGAAGAAGCCAAATTAATCAATACAATGAGAGCACAACAGTGGGATTTCAATGGATTCTCGCGGAGTTATTGGGACTTCTATTTTGGGTACGGCTTGCTCGCCATTCTGTGGGGATTTATTGAAGTCTTATTCTTATGGCGGTTGTCTGCGTTGGTACCTGCTCCTATTTCAGTTTTCTTTTTTCTTGTCCTGCTTATAATTGCTAACATAGGACATGCTGTTTTAACACTGCGTTATTTCTTTCTCATGCCGGCAGTTTTTGATTTGCTCATCGCAGCAGTTCTCTTGATTACGTTATTGAAATGAGAACCGTTCTCAGAAGAAATCTAAAAACGAAAATTGCTTTTCACCCTCCCCTTCTCTAATTTTCTTCTATGGATTCTCTGCTTTTCGGACACGATGACGAAGAACATATCGTCTCTGTTCAAACACTGGACGATTCAACCGTCCGCATTTACACCCGCGATGAACAATCAGTTGCCCATCGAGATGAGCCGTTTTATCCATTTTTTTATCTTTCTGATCAAAATCTCATATCTGATTTCCCCAGA
>JAGWND010000251.1 GCA_028873075.1 Bacteroidota bacterium | reverse complement strand
ACAATCGCCGCAGGACGATAGGTATCGAAGAAAAATTCTTCCTCGCGCGTCCACGCCAGATGCACGGGTTTTCCGCTCAGCTGTGCAATGCGTACCGCTTCGACGACCTGCTGGTTGCGCGATTTCGATCCGAAGCCGCCGCCGACAAACGGCGTAATGACACGTACATTTTCCGATGACATTCCCAATTCTTTTGCCGCTTCACCTTGCACACCGAACGGGTTTTGCGTCGAGGCCCAAATTGTCGCTTTGTTTCCTTCGAGATGAACAACGGCAGTATGCGGCTCAAGCGGCGCATGCGCAACGTAGTCATTCAAATATGTTTGTTCAAAAACGAATGACGACTCGTGCTCACCTTTTTGAAGGTCGCCGTCAGATGTCATTTCGCTTCCTTCGCCGGCAGATTTGAGAAGATGATCGAAGATCGTTTTGTCATCAACGCCTGTTTTCGGAGAATCGAATTTCGCTTTGATTTTCGAGAGCGCAGTTTCAGCACCATCGGGATACTTGTGAAGCACGGCGACAAAATCTCCGTCGCGCACAACGTTCACGCCGCTTATTTTTTCCGCTCCGGAAACATCAACGTCGAGAAGCTTTGCGCCGTGCGCCGGCGGGCGAAGAATTTTCGCGTACATCATCCCAGGGACATGAATGTCCCCGGCATATTTCGCTTTGCCTGTCACTTTCACTTCGCCGTCTCTTCGTGCAAACGACTTGCCGATGATTTTGAATTCCGAGGGCTTCTTTAGAAAAACCTCTCCCCTCGGTTTGCGCTCGATCTTTTTTCCTTTCGCCAGCTCAGCGTACGAAACGCGATATTTCCCGCTCGATTTGTCAAGCACAATGCCATTCTCCGCCGTCAAATTTTCCGGCGATGTGTTGAGATGTTCCGCCGCCAATTCGATCATCACGCGCCGCGCCGTCGCACCCGCCTTGCGAAGCGGCGGTCCAAAGAACCGCGTTGACATGGAACCCCACGTTCCCATATCCCACGGACAGAGATCGGTATCTCCCATCACCATATCAACGGAATCGAACGGTACGTCCAATTCTTCCGCCAACATTTGTCCGAGCGATGTGTACACGCCTTGCCCCATTTCTATTTTCCCGGTGTAGAGCGTAACGCGGCCGTCTTCACCGATGCGGAGAAATGCATTGAAATCATTCGGCAGCGTTCGGCGCTGTCCGCTTTCCCATCGTTGTGCAAACGCCGGAAGACCGCCGACGGTGAAGAAGAGAAAAATTCCGCTGCCGGCTAACTTCATAAACCGACGGCGGTCAAGATGAAAATCGAAATTATTGTCTCCCGGTTCGGGATCAGGAGTCGGAAGGTCGGAAGCTGGAGCAGCGGAATTTTGCATTCTGAAATTTTCATTTTGAAGTTTCATGTTACATCGCTCCTTCCATTTCCTTCGCAGCTTCTTCGATTGCGGCGACAATGCGCTTGTGCGCGCCGCAGCGGCACAAGTTATTGTCCATTCCCTGGATGATTTGCCCGCGCGTGATGTGCGGAACTTCTTTGAGAAGCGAGTACGCAGTGAGGATCATACCGGAGGTACAGTACCCGCACTGGAAGCCGTCATGTTTCATAAAAGCTTTTTGGAGAGGGTGCAGTGAGCCGCCTGTCGCCAGGCCCTCGATGGTAACAACGTCTCTGTTCTTCACCTCTCTCACGGAAGTCTGGCACGAACGTACGGCAGTGCCGTCAACGAGCACCGTGCACGCGCCGCAAATCCCTTCGCCGCAGCCGTATTTCGGTCCGGTGGTTTCAAGATCGGCTCGCAACACCCACAAGAGTTTTCTTTCTCCGTCAACGCTCAGTTTCGCTTTTTTACCGTTGAGTGTGAATTGAATTGTTTCTTCCATGATTTAATTCTCCTTTAGATTTCCTGCCTGCGGGATATTTTTTTGCGTGAACTTAGAAGTGCAACAGCTTCCTTGAGATAACTACTTTATAGAAACAGAGAGTGAAATTTCTCCGTTCCCGAAAATTATCTCACGCTAAGCCGCAAAGAAATTTTCAATTCTTCTTCTTTTCCTGCTGGCTTTGCATGAGACTATTGGTATCCTCCTTTTCTTGGCGGAAGCGCTTTGTATTCCGGTTTGGAAGCAATAATGTCATCCAACAGGCTTTGTAGAGACTCAATAAGGTGTGTAGCTATATTGCGAGCGTCTAACGGGAAATACCAAACAACAGTTTTATCTTGATCGCGGTATTTTACTCTGAGAACTTGAGGTCCCATGTCTGGAAATTGATGCGCATTGAGTTCAGGGTAAATAGTATCTGGCAGTGAGAAGAATTTGCTTCGCTCAACTTTGTCAAGAATAATTCCCTGCTCCCGTGCCGTAAGCCACATTGTTGTTTTAGCGATGCCCGGAATTAAATCCTTTTGGTATGTACCGTGAAAAGTATCGAACTCATCGTAAAGACCGGAATGATAGAAAATTTGGATGAATTGATTGTCATGGGCATTGTGCTCGGTGGGGTAGGGAGAGCAGGAAACAAGCAAAAGACCCGTCAGTAAAATCGGAAATGTTTTCACATTCGACTCCGAGTTTTCAGTGGGAAGACAAACGAGGAAAAATTACTTCATTAAAGTAAAGAAATCCCCTGCGAAGGTCAAGAACGTGGTGTACTCTACCTTCACATGCAAAGCAGCAAAAGCAAGCGATGCCACAAGTAGTGTTACAGTTTCGCTCCTGCGCCATTCCGGCGAAAGCCGGAATCCAGAAAATTGAGCACTGGATGCCAGCTTTCGCTGGCATGACATTCGTTTTTGATCCTAACTTATCAAACTGTAACACTACCATGCCACACGCTCTCTTTCACAAGCCCGGAAGATTTACGATATTACATTAATTGACTGCCGGTTACCGAACGCCGACTTTTGAACTCTAAACACAAAAAAATTTTTCTTCCGACATGCACGCATCAACCGCAATCATTATTCTCGCCGCGGGTGAATCATCGCGGATGGGAGAGCCGAAACAGCTTCTGGAATACAACGGCTCGACGCTGATTCACCGCACAATTGAAATTGCGCTCAAGGCGAAAAGGCTATCCGACAACTCATCTAATATTTTCATCGTACTTGGTTCAAAGGCAGATGACATCAAGTATGAAATAGTCTCAACGTTTAACCGCAAAGAGCGCAAAGGATTTAACATTCTCATCAACCCGGAATGGCACGAGGGGATTGCTTCTTCCATCCGTTGTGGAATTTCCGCGCTTCCTCACAGCACCGATGCGGTGCTCTTTCTGCTTTGCGACCAGCCGCTCGTTACCGCAGAACACGCCGACACCCTCATCAACGCTTCGATGGATCCTGACGCGCTCATCGTCGCATCGGCATACGGGGGCACACTGGGAGTTCCTGCGCTGTTCAAGAAGGCGCTGTTCCCCGAATTGATGAAGCTCACCGGCAATGAAGGTGCCCGCCGTGTGATACATGACCATCAAAAAGAAACCATCGGCATCCTGTTTCCCGGAGCTGAATTCGATATGGATAAGCCGGGGGAATCACCGGCAAGCGATGAATCATCTCATTACTTTTGATTCAGGATCGGAATTCACGATCCAATATTCTGCATTCGGTCATACTATCGTCTGACCGCCTTTCACCGTTTCCTGTTCATTCCGCTTGCATTGTTGGAAAAAAAATTGTATCGTATGATGGGTTTTGTACAATTCAGGGGATTGCACACTCCTGACATCGGAAATAATCCACAAAAAACGTTTTCCTTCTTGAAGCAGGCAGAAACAATAAGCCGGCTCATCGCATTTTCTTTTGCACTTTCGGCAGCTCTGCCGCTTTTTTTATTGTTCACCCAATCAACACCGTGTCGGGGGTTTTTCTTTACTCAAGGCATGATTCAATTAATCTTTCATTGATGGAGGTAAAAATGAAAAGGCTCTTCGTAACTTTTGCTGCGACCCTCACCTATGCATTATTTGTCAGTGTGAACACGTGGGGACAAACTCTGTTGCTCGAAGAAAATTTTAACTATCCGGCCGGCGATAGTTTAACCGCTCACGGTTGGACTGCGCACAGCGGTAGCACCACTAACCCAATAACCGCAAACAACGGAGGACTTACTTATGCCGGCTATGCAAACTCAGGGATTAATAATGCAGCTTTAGTTGATAACAATGGGGAAGATGATAATAGAACTTTTACTTCACAAACTTCAGGAACGATTTATTATTCTTTTCTTGTCAAAGTTGATAGCGTTGC
>JAGWND010000028.1 GCA_028873075.1 Bacteroidota bacterium | reverse complement strand
CAACAAAGGAACGTTCACAGAATCTCGCCAATTCAATCTCATGTTCAAAACATTCGTTGGCCCGGTTGAAGACTCGAACAATGTCGTTTATCTCCGTCCCGAAACAGCGCAGGGAATTTTTGTGAATTTTCTGAATGTGCTGAACGCATCGCGGCAAAAGCTTCCGTTCGGTATTGCGCAAATCGGGAAAGCATTTCGCAACGAGATCAACACGAAGAATTTTCTTTTCCGCACGCGCGAATTCGAACAGATGGAAATGCAGTATTTTGTGAAGCCCGGATCCGAGGACAAATGGTTTGAGTATTGGCGCGAAGAGCGGCTGCAGTGGTTTCTCAATTTAGGAATGAAACGTGAAATGCTGCAATGGCACAAACATGAAAAGCTCGCGCACTACGCCAAGAATGCGTACGACATTGAATTTCAATTTCCGTTCGGCTGGGGAGAGGTTGAAGGAATTCACAGCCGCACGGATTACGATTTGTCGCGTCACGAGGAATATTCCGGCAAGAGCATGAAATATTTCGACGAGCAGTCGAAAGAAAAATTCACGCCGTATGTCATCGAAACATCCATCGGTGCGAGCCGCTCGTTCATGGCGTTCTTGTGCGCTGCGTATGACGAAGATGTTGTGGAAGGAGAGCCGCGCACGGTGCTTCATTTGCATCCGGCCCTCGCGCCGATGAAAGCCGCTGTGCTTCCACTTGTCAATCGCGAAGGCATGGACGACATTGCGCGCCAGTTGACGAAAGAGTTGCAGAAATCGTTCCGCGCGTTTTACGACGACAGCGGCGCAATCGGACGGCGCTACCGGCGGCAGGACGAAATCGGCACGCCGTACTCGTTCACCGTTGATTCGCAAACGCTGCGGGATCGTACTGTCACGATTCGCGAGCGCGATTCGATGAAACAGGAACGCTTGTCAATTGATGCTGTGAAACAGTACTTATTTGAACATCTTTCGGTGTAAAATGAATATTTTTTACAATGTAGAGGAACAAAATCTTCGCGCCGGATGGCGGATGGCGATTTTTCTTGTTGCCCTGACAGCAGGCATAATGATTGTGAATCCGCCGCTGATGTGGATTCTGAAGCATTTTATATGGCTCTCGAAGCCGTTTGCGAGCGAATTTATTTTCTACGGGGCGCTTCTGCTGATAACATTTCTGGTTATTCATTTTCTTGAGCGGCGCCCGTTCGCTTCGGTCGGACTTGCGGCGAATGGGAGAGTGTTGAAAGAGCTCGGACAAGGCATTTTTATCGGCGGGGGAATGATCACGATTGTTTTTGTGATCGAATACAGCGCCGGAATGATTGCGCTGACATTCAAGCCGCTTTCCGTTGTGGAAGTTTTTCAATACACTTCCACAAGCGCCGGTATTTTCGTTCTCGGTGCGTTCGGAGAAGAGATATTGTTCCGCGGTTATCTTTTTCAAACGCTGGCGGAAGGGGCAGGAAAGACAATTGCCGTTGCTGCCTTTGCAGTCTTTTTCGGTGTCGCGCATTCCTCGAATCCGCATGTCACGTTCTTTTCAATGGCAAACATTGCGCTTGCCGGTGTATTTTTATCGGCAGCGTATTTGAAAACGCGGTCGCTCTGGTTTCCCGTTGCACTTCATTTCACATGGAATTTTTTGATGAACCATATCTATTCGTTTCCCGTCAGCGGCATTCAATTCGGTCAATACCAGCTCGGCGTGTTGATTCAGTCGGGGCCGGAGTGGCTGACAGGAGGAACCTTCGGCCCCGAGGGTGGCGCGCTCGCAACGCTTGTGTTAATTGGAGGAACGGCCTTCATCTGGTTCTCGCCGTGGATTCGGATTTCTGAAAAAGCGTGGCTGAAGGAACAATGGCTTGCAGCACGGATGCAAACTGCTGCCAATACAGCTATTACTGAAGATGCCGGAACCAGTTGAACATTCGTTGTTGCCAAAGGTGCTTCGTACATCACTGCCTAAAATTCTACTTTTATGTTTTGTCTGCTTCGCTGAAGGAAAAGCGCAATGGATGACTGCGCCGGATTTTGATGCACACGCGCGCACGGGAATTGATCATGTGTACAATCTCGAGTTCTCTCAAGCAGATTCTGATTTTCACTATCTGACGCAAACATATCCCAACCACCCGGCGGGATATTTTTTTCTCGCAATGGTGGATTGGTGGAAAATTCTTCTGGATCTCGACAACACATCGCTGGATGATGATTTTGTGGATAAGCTCGATGTTGTGATTGATAAATGCGACAAAATTCTGGACAAAAAACCTGATGATATCACAGCGCTTTTTTTTAAAGGCGGTGCGCTCGGTTTTCGCGGAAGGCTGAGAGCGAACCGGGGCAACTGGATCAGAGCCGCGAACGACGGGCGGCTTGCGCTGCCGATTGTTCATCGTGCGTATAACATTGCTCCGGATAATTACGATATTCTTCTCGGCATCGGTATTTACAATTATTACGCTGCGGTCATTCCTGAAGAGTATCCGATTGTCAAACCGCTCATGCTGGTGTTTCCTTCCGGAGATAAAAAGAAAGGCATTGAACAGCTCACGGAAGCGTCGCAGCACGCGAAATACGCTGCAGTCGAGGCATCATATTTCTTGATGCAGCTGTATTATATGTTCGAGCATCGGTACGACAGGGCGCTGACGATTGCACAGCGCTTGTTCGCCGGGTTCCCGAAGAATGTTTTGTTCCAGCGTTACGTCGGGCGGTGTTATGTGAATCTCAACAACGCGGATTCCGTGTTGGCAACGTTTCAGAATATTCTTTCACGCTGCAATGCAGCTCATCCGCTGAACGGGTACGACAGGAGCGCACGCCGGGAAGCGTTGTATTATCTCGGCGCGTTCACGATGATCAAAGGGAAATACGATGAAGCGCTGCACTACTTCTATGACAGTGATAAAGAATGCCGCATCCTCGATACTACCGGAGCGTCCGGCTTCATGGCGATGACGAATCTCAAAATCGGAATGATTTATGATTTGCAGAACAAGCGTACGTATGCCGTGCAGCAATATCGGAAAGTTCTCGAGATGGATAACTTCGGCACAACGCACGAGCAAGCGGGGCAATATTTGCGAATCCCGTACAAGTGAACCGACGAGAACATTGGTTGCATCACATTGAATTGATTTATGACACTATCACTCACGGTTGTTATACTCGGGCTTGTTGTTACTGCGGCGGAAATTGCGGGCGGCAGCGTCGCAGTGCTGAAACAGGAATGGATCAACCGTTTGCAGGAATATCTTCTTGCGCTCGGCGCCGGATTTATTCTTGCGCTTGTGTTGATTGATCTTGTGCCGGAGAGCATTCAGGGAATCGGGATCGGCGCATCGTTATGGGTGCTGGTCGGTTTCAGCGCCATGCATTTTGTCGAACACACCGTTGTCGGGCATTTGCATTTCGGCGAGGAAACGCATTCCGATGTGATGATTTCGCGCGTGGCAAGTTACTCCGCATTTTCCGGGTTGTTTATCCACGCGTTTTTTGACGGGCTTTCCATTGCAGCGGGAATGCAGTATAACGTCTCGTTAGGCGTGATGATTTTCGTCGCAATTCTCCTTCATAAATTTCCTGAAGGCCTGACTGTCGCCTCCATTATGCTGGCGGCTGAGCGCCCGCGCAAAAATGCATTTTGGGCGTCTGTCGGCATCGGCGCGGGAACAATGGTGGGAATTTTTACGACGTTTTTTTTGACGGACGTCAGCGCTCACATCGTTGGATTTGCGTTCGCGTTTTCTGCAGGTGCAGGACTCTATGTAGGGGCGAGCGACTTGATTCCGGAGGTGAACCGCTCCGGGAACCGGATCACTCCTATCGTTGTGTTCGTAGGGATGCTGCTGTTTTATTTAAGCTCGCTTGCGGTTGGAACGGCGCTGGGAAGATAGATGTCTGGCATCTACTTTCTCACAAATTCATTGCTACGGTAATCTGGTTCATGCCTCCGATATTTCCCAACGAGATGTACGCGTAATCGAAGCGCAGCGTTTGCAGCACCAAGCCGCCGCCTAACGAAAATCCGGCCATTCCGTTTGTCGTTCCCAATTTCAAATCGGAGCGCCGCTCGTTGTGGAATCCGAACCGGAAGCGCAGCGGCTTGCTCAATGTAAATTCTCCGCCGACTGAGAAGGCTTTGAATCGTTGAATGAAAGAATCCTGTTCTTCATTGAGCCTGTGAAAATTCACGCTGAGCAGCAGCGGAAGATGCTGCGGTTTTATTGCTCCTCCTATCGTAATATCGAGCGGGAGGCTTTCGCGCGTGTCGAAATAAGGATCGAGCTGCGCTCCTACATTCAAAATACTGATGCCGAGCGTCAGCGGGTTGTCCCCCGGCACAGAATATAACACACCCGCGTCAACGGCAAGCGCGGAAGAATGCGCATCGGCGATGGAAGAATAAATTATTTTTCCGTTTACACCTAAACTCAGATTTTCTTCCGGCGTGTAGGCGTAGCCGAGTAGCAGTGCAAAATCTCCCGCACTGAACGTGCCGAGCACGTTCTGTAAATCATCCGTCCTGTCGAACGATCCGTAATTGACATAATCCACGCCGATTCCGAACGTTCCGAGTCCGCCGTAGTCCTGTCCGTATGCTGCGTAGCCTGCGTTGACATCGAGAAGATTTTTCGTGAAGCCGAAGGACGCCTGCGGCTGTTCGATTGTTGCGAGTCCCGCCGGATTGTAAAACATCGTGTTGATGTCGTTTTGCATAGAGACAAAGCTTCCTGCCATTGCAGCTGAGCGGGCAGAAACGTCGCTGCGCAAAAATTCGTACGTCGGATTGTCGCTTGCATGCACAACGGTCGCGAGAAAAAGAAACGATGAAGAGATTGAAATGATTTTCTTAGAAAAAATTGCGGTGTTCATAATTGCTGCCTTACAAAGTCTTATTTTTTTCAAAAAAGCTATAACTCAGTTTCAAAGATTTCAGCAAGCCTGCCTTTCGTTTTCTTTCCAAATTTTGCCAAGCAAGCCTCATGGAATATCAAAGCGATCCAGTCGTTGTCTCCTTCTTCAGAGTAAATTCCTTTGTTAATACTGGTGTAATCCTCATCGTGTTTTATTCTTTTTTTACAAAAATGGCACCGAGCTTCCATTTGATTTCTCCCTGTCGTTGGTTGGTAATTACAATCGTCGGTGTTTCTTCGTGCCTTGGTGACTTCGTGGTAAACAGCATAGCCCAATGTACAAAATTCACTTGTGCAGAGCAAACAAGGGATTCCCGCCGGAGTTTACCCCGCTGTAAGCGGGGCTGGAATGACATAGAGCAGTTACCGAATTTCTTTCAGCGGCAGGCCATCAACCGAACGCGGGTACGGAACGCCGAGCAGATGTGCAAGCGTCGGCGCAATATCCACGCTCTGAATTCTGCGTGAAATGTGTCGCGGTTTCATTTCTGCATCCCAAAAAACGATCGGGATGTGCGTATCGTACCGGTATGTCGAGCCGTGCGTTGTTCCCGTGCCGCGGGAAGCGATGAGAGTGTACGGCTCATAGCGAATTTGATAATCTTCCCCGCGCGGCGCATAATAGCTTCGCTGAAAATATTTGAGGAACGGGCGCGGCGGCATTGTCCGCTCAACCAATTCCCGCCGGAAAAAGACGTCTGCAATGCCGTGAATAGAAAGCAGCCCGCCGCGTATTGCATGTTCAAGCTGCAGGCTGTCAACTCCGGCTTGAGCCGCGGCAGTGTAATTGAGAAAGCCGTGTTCCTCGAAGAGCGAAGAGTGCATCCCCCATTGTGTTTGAAGCGCTTTGTCGAGAGAATCGAGCTTCGGCTGGATTTGTTTCTTGAAAATTATCCTTTCAGGAACGACGCGTTCGCTTTTCGTTCCGACCTCGATTGTTTCCGCCGTCTTGTGAGCGTGCTCCGTTAGATATTCTGGAAACGGCTGCACGCCATGATCGGCGGTGAGAACGACAAGAACATGAGACTTCCCGACAATTTTTTCAGCAGAGTCAAAGAATGCACCGAGCGAGCTGTCGAGACGTAGGATGTTGTCGTGCATTTCTCTGCTGTTCGGGCCAAAGTCATGTCCGATATAATCTGTGTTCGAAAGACTCAAGCACAACAAATCAGCGGCGCCGCGCGTACCAAGTTCCTCGTTCTGAATTGCTTCTTTAGCGAAATCCAACACAAGCATATCGTTGTATGGACTGATCATAATTTCTTCCGCTTTGCGCTGCGGATCAAAAACATGCGGAAAGCTTTTTGATTTTCCCCACCAATTATTTTCGGCGCTGAAAGAATCAGGCTCGTCGTCTGCGTATATTTTTTGCGAGCGCATCAGCGTCCACGCATCAGGCACATGACGTTCAATCCAATTCGAGTTATTAAAGGCGTGAACCCACGGCGGGATTTCCTTCGTGTAATAATCGGACGTGACCATGTGTCCTGTTTTTCTGTCGTACCAAAAAGCGTAGTCGGGGTGTTTCCCTCCCATGAGAATTGCGGCGCGGTCTTTTCCCGACACAGCGATGACTTTCGATTTCGGCGAAGCGCGTTTCAGCCAGTCGCCGATTGCCGTAACGAGAAGATTGTTCGGCGAGAAACCGCCCCCTTCTCCGTCAACCATTCCGGCGGCTGAATCTTCGACACAGTACACAGGCTTTCGGCTTACCGGATCAATCCATTCGTTTTCCTGAATGCCGCTTGTACGAGGATAGACACCGGTGCTCATCGCAGCGTGTCCCAAACATGTTACACTTGTAGCATAGTTGAGATCGGCGTTGGTGTAAAAAACGCCTTCCGAATAAAGCCGCTTTAATCCGCCTGTACATTCATTTGCGAAGCGCGAAAAATAATCTTCGCGCATTTGATCAACGGAAATGAAAATGATGAGGTGCGGCTTTGTCGTCGCTCCGGCGACGGGAAGTTCGGCTTCGAGTGTTGCGGGAAGGAGTGAGAATGAAAATACAAGACCGATGAGAAATATCTTGGCGTTGTGCATCATGGATTGTTGCCGTAAGTTTTTCAGAATGTCATTGATTCAACATATTTCAATATAGTTTTTTTCTTTGTATCTTAAAAGCCGACTGTGGGAACCGGCTATCTGGTTGCGGCGAAGCCTTGCTTCGGAACTTTGAGCGATCGGGTAGTTTTACAAACCAACCGGAGAAGAGAGATGAAAAATTTCAGCACGACGCTTTTGAAGCGGTTGACGACGCTTCTGTTCTTTGTGTCATCGGCTGCAGCTTTCGCTTTGGCGCAGCCCCAAGGGGGGCTTCGACCGAAAACAATCACTATTCTTCACACGAACGATATCCATGCATCGTTCATTCCGCGCGAAGCATTTTGGATCAAGAAAAATCCTAAGCCGGTGATCGGCGGCATGAATGAATTGTCATTTGTCATCGACAGTTTGAGGAAAGCGAAGCCGGCAACACTGCTGCTTGATGCCGGAGACGTGATGACAGGAAACCCGGTCACCGAATACAAATACAAAGGGGCGTACGGCGGTGCGTTGTTTCAGATGATGGACATGATCGGTTACGATGCGTGGTGCCTCGGCAATCACGATTTCGATATCTCGCAGGAAAACTTGCTGAAGCTGACGCACATTGCAAATTTCCCGACGCTCTGTGCGAATGTCGTCAATACCGACGGAAAATTTCCTCTCAATAACAAACCGTACAAAATTTTCGAGCGCGGCGGCGTGAAAATCGGCGTCATCGGAATTATTCTGCAAAGCTTGTATCACGAGGTCAATCAAAACAACCTTGTGGGAATAAAAGTGCTCTCGCCGGTCGAAACGACGCAGCGGTACATTGACGAACTGAAATTGAAAGCCGACATCATCGTTGCGTTAACGCATGAAGGTGTGGACGACGATGTTAAGCTTGCGGAAAATGTTACAGGACTTTCCATCATCGTCGGGGGACATTCGCACACGCGTCTCACAAAGCCGAAAGTTGTGGACGGCGTGCTGATCGTGCAAACAGGTTCCAATTGCGAGAATTTAGGCGTGCTCGATCTTACGATTGAAGATCATCATGTGACATCGTACAACGGCACGTTGATTCCGCTGTGGTACAATTCTGCCCGACCGAAAACGGCGCTGTCAGCATTCATTGATTCTGTTCAGCAAGCGATTGAAAAAGATTATCATCAGGTGATCGGAACACTGACGGCGGACTGGGTTCGCAAAGAAGGGGAGAGCGCGATCGGTACGTTCATCGCCGCTGCGCAGCAAAAAGCGGCTCATGCCGATGTCGGGTTTATGAACGATCACGGCATCCGGAAAAATGTTCCTGCGGGACCGATTACAAAACAGGATTTGTTTGAAGTGCTTCCGTTCCGCAATGTACTCGTAACATTTCAGCTTTCCGGGACAGAGTTGGAGAAGATTGTCAGGCATTTTCTTTCGGGTCATGCTTCGGTTCAAATTTCGGGGATTGATTGCGCGTGGAAAAAGGGAGATGCCGGCATCGAAATTGTTTCGATGAAGGTGGACGGGAAGCCGTTCGACGAGAACAAAACATACATCGGCGCGGCAAGCGATTATCTTGTCGGCGAAGCGAAGCGGTATTTAGGAATCGAAATCCAGCAGCCGATTTTTTTGCAGCAGACGGTTTTTGAGGCGGTTGAGAAAGCTGTGCGAGAGCAGAAAGTAATTATGCCGACGGATGAGAAGCATTTTGTAGAAGTTGAAACTCAGTAACCAGTGAGCTATTAACTGTTATCAATTATTTGAGAGCGACAATGAACACGAACCATTTTCCAATTCTTATTATCACCGGAAGGCCTGCTGCAGGAAAATCCGAAGTGATTGATTTCCTCAAAAAGTGCGGCCCGAACGAGCGGCTCGAGCGCTTTCACATTGCAAACTTCGAAGAGCTGGACGATTTCGTGTACGTCTGGGAAACATTTGAAGCTGATGATATTCTGACAAAACACGGCAAGCCGCGCAAATGGACCGACGAGAAGTACTGGTTTAACGATCATTTCATCTGGAATTTGTATATCGAACGGATTTCACTCGAATACCGGAAGAAGCTTGCACGCAATCCGCAGTACCACGGTGCGATGACAACGCTTGTGGAATTTGCGCGCGGCGGCGACAACGGCATTGAAGAAGCACTGACGTATCTGCACGAAGAAGTTTTGAAGCGTGCCGCACTGATGTACATCCGCGTTTCGTACGAGGAATCGGTTCGCAAGAATCACCGCCGGGCACGGAAAGGAATGGAGGATTCGATTCTCTATCATTCTCTTCCCGACGAGAAAATGGAATTTTATTACAAGACGAACGACTGGGAGAAATTGGAAGCAAAGGATAAAAATTTCATTGATGTCAGGGGATACAAAATTCCTTATGCGGTGTTCGAGAACGAGCCGGAAAAAACTCTCGATCCGAAATTGCTCGGCGATGAGTTGGAGCGGGTTACGAAGAAGCTGTGGGAAGCGAGAAAATAATGTAAGGAACGGTCTGGCGACCGTTTCTGCAAAAATGTAGTCACAAACGCGAGTCTGTGCCTTGTCTCAATGTTCCGCTTTTCCTTTCGGAACAACATTCCAGATTCTTGACATCAGCCAGACGCCGACGAGCGCAAACGGAATCGGCGCCCAGTGCCATGGACCCCAGCCCCAGGTGGTGGTGATGTAACCCACCCCGATTCCGACAAATGCGCCTGCAAGATATTGAACTCCATCGAACATTCCTGCCGCTGTAGCTGCGGCTTTTCTTCCCCCGAAATCCATTGACGCCGCGCCGCCGATCAATCCGTGCGCGCCGTTCACGCAAAAAGAAAGAAGCACCAGCCAGCCTGCCGCGACAAGCGGGCCGAAATTCAACGAGTCGGAAATGCCGAAGAGCGCAAGGATAACTGCCATGCCGATAAACCCGAATGCAATCATCGGCGCGCGCCGGCCGCCGAATTTTTTATCGGACGTGATTCCGAAGACAAATCCGCCGGCAATGCCTGCGACAGCAATTCCCCACGTCGCAATAATGTACGGTGCGTATGTTGCAAACTGAGTTCTGTCCGCGCCGTAAAAATCAACAAAATATTTAGGCCACCATGCATCCACAACACTGCGGCGCACAAAACCGATCATCATTGACGCGAGAGCAATTGTCCATGTAATTCTGGAGCCGAAGACTTTTGCAAGAATTGCTTTGAATGGTAACGGCTTGTCGTCGGGATCAATTTCATCGCCCGTATCGAACTCGCCGAGGCCCGCTTCTTTCGGAGAATCTTCCATGAACAGCCAGTTGAGAATCAACAATACTGCCACGACGATGCCGGGAATCCAGAACGTGTACTGCCACGGGAAGAAAAGCAAAATCAGCGGCACGCCCTGAAATGCAAGAATCAATCCGAAGCGAATCAAGACGCCGAAGATGCCGGAGAACGTTCCGCGCTCGCGGACGTGAAACCATTGCGCATTCACTTTCACGATGGAAAGCGCGCCGAACGACTGAAAGTATCCGTTCAGGCTCCAGACAATTGCCATGAGCGTGAGAAGAAAACCGCCGGAGATTCCGAAACGAAACACAGTCGGCGTGATAACGTGTCGCTCCATTCCTATGCCTGTCCAGACCGCAGGAGTAACGATGGCGAGACTTGCCAAGCCGAAAAGAAAATTCATAATGATCACGCCGACGGAGCCGAAAAGGAATGCCTTCTTCCCGCCGAATTTGTCTGCGAGCGGTCCGTTGAAAACAACGGCGAGGCCGTACACAAGAGGCATCAACGTTTCGAAGATGCCAAGCTCGGTATTTTTCCAGCCGAGAACGTCGGCGAGCGTTGGAGCAGCGGCAGTGTAATTGTAGCGCGTCATGTAAAATGCGGCGTAGAGAAAACCGAGGAGGAGCCAGTTTTCGACACGGCGGCGGCTGAATTGTGCGGTGTGTTCCGGGATACCAAGAGCAGAAGTAGTCATGGATGCAATTCCGAAAAGAAGTGAATGGTTGTTGTCGAAATTTTTTGTTTCGACAATATACGAGAAAAGAAGAAAAAATCCAGAGGTTGACTTTCTACATCATTCTGACTATATTTTTCCCGCAATTTTATCAACGAATCGTTCAAATTCTCTTTTTTTCTGCATTTTTAAGGAACAATTGGCGCTTAGGAAGTATGGCTACAACATCTGATTTAAAAGTTGGAGATTTTTTACGTTTTAACGGCGAGCTTTTGGTTCTCGAAGAATATCAGCACCGCACCCCCGGCAATCTGCGCGCGTTTTATCAGGCGAAGATGCGGAACGTGAAAAACGGGCGTATCACTGAAAACCGCTTTCGCTCCGGCGAAGAAGTCGAGATCGTCCGCGTGGAGCGGAAACAGTATCAGTATCTTTTTCATGACGGCGCGAGCTATCATTTCATGGATCAGGAAACGTTCGAACAAATTCCGATCGACGAAAAAATTCTCGGCGAAGGCGCCAAGTTTCTGAAAGAAGGTGTCGTTGTCGAAGTGATGTTCGACGGCACAGAGCCGATCGGCGCGGATTTACCGTTCAACGTTGAGCTTGAAGTCATCGAAACTGTTCCCGGCGTGCGCGGCGATACGGCGAATCCGGGGACAAAACCAGCGAAAGTTCAAACCGGCGCAACGGTGAACGTGCCGCTGTTTATCAATGAAGGCGATATTGTCAAAGTTGACACCCGGACAGGCGAATATCTTGAGCGTGTGAAACGTTAATGCCCGCCACGTTCCAATTTTCTATCACCAATAGCGCGGAGTCATCATGGATTTAGCGTACGTCAAAAAGGTTTTGAAGTTGGTGGAGGAAAGCAATGTTAACGAGTTAGAGTTGGAAGAAAAAGGGGTGCGCATACGGGTGACAAAGCGTCCCAATGATCTGCAGCCTGTGTATCAGTTTCCTGTGCCTGTTGCACAACCCCTTGGGATTGCAAATCCTAACGGGCCTGTGCCCGCGCCGATGTCGCCGGCATCGGCTGCTCAAGTTGGAAATCCCATTGCAGGAGAAGGCTCTCGTCCGGCAGAGTCGCCTCCAATTGCAGAGAAAAAATATCGTGAAGTGAAATCGCCGATAGTCGGTACATTTTATCGTGCCCCGGCGCCTGACGCAGCAAATTATGTGGAAGTCGGCTCCAACGTTCAGCCCGGGACTGTTCTTTGCATTGTCGAAGCAATGAAATTGATGAACGAAATCGAGTGTGATGTTGCAGGTACGATTGCAAAAGTGTGCGTTGAGAATGGCAAGCCTGTGGAGTACAATCAGGTTTTATTTCTTGTTGATACTGAATGACGGCTCCTCGTTTCGAATTATTTCTGAAGAAAAATAGGAGCCAGCATTGCTGAAGAAAATTCTTATCGCCAACAGAGGGGAAATCGCCTTGCGCGTCATTCGCGCGTGCCGCGAGATGGGCATTGCCACCGTGGCAATTTACTCCGAAGCCGACCGTGATTCTCTTCACGTCCGTTTTGCCGATGAAGCGATTTGCATCGGTCCGCCGCCGAGCAAAGAAAGCTATTTGAACATCGCGCGGATTCTCGCTGCGGCAGAAGTAACGAATGCCGATGCCGTTCATCCCGGCTACGGATTTCTTGCTGAGAACGCACAGTTCTCCGAAATCTGTCTTACCTCCGGTCTTACCTTCATCGGCCCCAAGCCGGAGATGATTACGGCAATGGGAGATAAGTCGCTTGCGAAAGACACCATGCGAAAAGCCGGTGTACCTGTTGTTCCCGGCAGCGACGGTGTTGTGAAAGATGTTGAAGAAGCGAAGCGCATCGCAAAAGACATCGGCTTCCCCGCCATCATTAAAGCATCGGCAGGAGGCGGAGGAAGAGGAATGCGCATTGTGCGCGCCGAAGACGAGTTGGAGAAAATGTTTCAAACCGCGCGTGCTGAGGCCGAAGCTGCTTTTGCAAACCCCGATGTGTACATCGAAAAATATCTCGAGCAGCCGCGCCACATTGAAATCCAAATCCTCGGCGATGCGTTCGGTAACGTCATTCATCTCGGCGAGCGCGATTGTTCCGTTCAGCGCCGTCATCAGAAATTGGTGGAGGAATCCCCTTCACCTGCTGTGAATGCCGAACTTCGTGAACAAATCGGCGGTGCCGCAGTGAAGGGCGCGAAGAGCGTCAAATATCTCGGTGCCGGCACGATTGAATTTCTTCTCGACAAAGACAAGAATTTCTATTTCATGGAGATGAACACGCGCATTCAGGTGGAACATCCGGTAACGGAATTTGTTACAGGATACGACCTCATTAAAGCGCAAATTGAAATTGCATCAGGAAAAAAACTCAGCAAGAAAAAAGTGAAGTTTCAGGGACACGCGATCGAATGCCGCATCAATGCTGAAGACCCGAACAACGATTTCCGCCCTTCCCCCGGAAAAATTACGACGCTGCATTTTCCCGGCGGTCCCGGCGTTCGGATTGATTCGCACGTATATGACGGTTACATCATTCCGCCGTTTTATGATTCGTTAGCTGCGAAGCTTATCGTTCATGCGCCGTCGCGCGACGAAGCGATCTCGCGGATGAATTACGCGTTGGATGAATTCGTGATCGAAGGAGTTCACACGACAATTCCTTTCCACAAAAAACTGATGGGGGACGAGAAATTCCGCAGCGGCGTGTTCGACACACACTTTATTGAAACGTTCGATTACAAAGACTGAGCGAGGAAGTGTAACGCTGAGCTTTGTCCGGCAAGAAAAAAAATTGTTATCTTGTTGCAGTATCCCACGCCAACCGGAAGGTCGGCGAAACGGTTTTATGTAATCTGAAGGCTAATAACTAAGGGACTCCATTGGAGCAGGCTATGAATTTTCCAGACAATATCAAATACACTAAAGATCATGAATGGATCCGCGTCGAGAACGGCGAAGGATTCATCGGCATTACCGAGTACGCACAAGGCGAATTGGGAGACATCGTGTTCGTCGAGCTTCCGAAAGTCGGCGCACAAATTCAAAAAGGTCAGTCGTTTGGGACCGTTGAAGCGGTCAAGGCCGTCTCGGATTTGTATGCGCCTGTCAGCGGAACGGTGAAAGACGTGAACAAAACGATCAGCGACTCGCCGGATGTGGTTAATAAAGATCCGTACGGCGAAGGATGGATGCTGAAAATTACCGTTGATAATCTTCAAGAACTCGATTCATTGCTCGGTGCCGAGTCGTACAAGAAGCTCGTTGCACAATAAGCATTTTGAAAAACAGTCCCGATCCTGTTTGTACAGGATTCCTTTGGAATAAAGTCGGGACTGCGTTTTTTTAACCTTTCTCTGATGTACATTCCTTTATGAACACATTTCAATTTGCAGAAGAACAATTTCAGTCGCGTCACATTGGTCCTGCCGAAAATGATGTGCAGGAAATGTTGGATGCCGTCGGCGTTCGTTCGCTCGACGAGCTTGTTGATCAGACGGTGCCGGGCAATATCCGCTTGAAATCTCCGCTTCGTTTGCCCGAGGCAGTGAGCGAGTACAGCTTTCTTGGATCTCTCCATACTCTTGCAAAACAGAATGTCGTGTACAAGTCGTATATCGGACTCGGCTATTACAATTGCATTACGCCGTCGGTGATTCTGCGGAATATTTTTCAGAATCCCGGCTGGTACACGCAGTACACTCCGTACCAGGCAGAAATTTCGCAGGGAAGGCTTGAAGCGCTGCTGAATTTCCAAACGATGATCGCCGATTTAACGAAGATGGAAGTCGCCAACGCTTCGCTCCTCGACGAAGCGACTGCCGCTGCCGAAGCGATGATCATGCTTCACAGCATTGCCAACAAATCTTCCGATAGCCGTACAAAATTTTTCGTTTCCGAAACATGTTTTCTACAAACAATTGATGTGTTGAAGCTGCGTGCGAAACCGCTTGGTTTTGAAATTGTGCTTGGCAATCATAAAACAGTTGCGCTGGATAATTCTTTTTTTGGCGCAATCGTTCAGTATCCTGCTCAAGACGGAGCGGTGAACGATTATCGTCAGTTTGTCGAAAGAGCGCACGCTGCCGGTATCCTTACCGCAGTAGCGGCAGATTTGCTTAGCCTTGTTCTACTTACTCCGCCGGGCGAATTCGGCGCTGATGTTGTTGTTGGTTCATCGCAGCGTTTCGGCGTGCCGATGGGATACGGCGGACCGCATGCGGCTTTCTTCGCTACGAAGAATGAGTTCATCCGCACTATGCCGGGACGCATCATCGGCGTTTCGATTGATGCGCACAATAATCGTGCGTACCGTATGGCTCTGCAGACGCGCGAGCAGCACATCCGCCGCGAGAAGGCAACGTCGAACATTTGCACGGCACAAGCGCTTCTCGCAATTATGGCGGGAATGTACACGGTTTATCACGGAGCAGAAGGATTGCGGAGAATTGCGCGCGATGTTCATGGCACTGCTGCGGCATTGGAGCGGCAATTGACGCAGCTCGGCTACGAACAGCTCAATCCGGTTTATTTCGACACGTTGAAAATAAAAGTACCGAGGGAATCAGTTGAAAAAATTCGCTCGCTCGCAGAATCGGCTCGGATGAATTTCCGGTACGTAGATGACCGCTACATCGGAATTTCCGTTGATGAAACGACACAGCCGGAAGATGTGATAAGAATTGTTGAAGTGTTTACAGAAGCCGCCGGGAAAAAGTTTCCGTCGAACAATGGCGCCGATGTGTTCAATAATCTCCGTGTAGAATTCGATAAGCCGTTTCAACGTACGAGTACATTCCTCGAGCATCCGGTTTTCAATCAGTATCATTCCGAAACGGAAATGATGCGTTACATCAAAGGTTTGGAGAACAAAGATTTATCGCTGACGCATTCGATGATTCCTCTCGGCTCGTGCACGATGAAGCTGAATGCCGCGACGGAATTGCTTCCCGTAAGCTGGCTGGAATTTTCGGACGTACATCCCTTCGCACCGGTCGAACAGGCAAAAGGCTATCACGAAATTTTCAAGCAGCTTGAAGCGGCGCTGTGCGAAATTTCCGGATTCAATGCCGTTTCGCTTCAACCGAATTCCGGCGCGCAGGGAGAATACAGCGGATTGATGGTCATTCGTGCGTATCACGAGGACCGTGGCGAAGCACACCGCGATGTTGTGCTGATTCCTTCTTCGGCGCACGGAACAAATCCGGCGAGCGCGGTAATAGCGGGCTGCAAAGTTGTCATCGTCCGATGTGACGAGCGGGGCAACATTGACGTTACCGATTTGAAAGAGAAAGCTACGGCGCACAGAAAAGATTTGGCAGCGCTGATGGTAACATATCCTTCAACGCACGGTGTGTTTGAGGAAGAAATTAAAACAATCTGCAAAACAGTTCACGACAACGGTGGACAAGTGTATATGGATGGTGCCAATTTGAACGCGCAAGTCGGCGTAACAAGTCCGGGCACAATCGGGGCGGACGTGTGCCACATCAATCTGCATAAGACATTTGCGATTCCGCACGGGGGCGGCGGACCGGGCATGGGGCCGATTTGCGTTGCAAAACATTTGGCACCGTACCTTCCGGGACATCCGCTGATGAACGCGGGCGGTAAAGCAATTCACGCGGTGGCATCGTCGCCGTGGGGAAGTGCAAGCATTCTGCTGATTTCGCACGCCTACATTTCAATGTTGGGAGAGCGCGGACTGACTGAAGCGACGAAGTTTGCAATCCTCAACGCGAATTACTTGAAAGCAAAATTGGAAAGACATTTTCCGATTCTTTATGTGGGAAAGAATGGAAGAGTTGCGCACGAATTTATTCTTGACTTGCGGCAGTTTAAACCGGGCATTGAGGCGGAAGATGTTGCAAAGCGTTTGATGGATTATGGCTTTCACGCGCCGACAGTTTCATTTCCCGTCGCGGGAACGCTGATGATCGAGCCGACGGAAAGCGAATCGAAAGCGGAGCTTGACCGCTTTGCCGATGCAATGATTTCCATTCGCAGCGAGATTCAGGAAATTTTTGACGGCAAAGCCGATGCGCAGGATAACGTTTTGAAGAATGCGCCTCACACGGCACAGGAAGCATTGAGCGAACCATGGAATCATCCGTACACGCGCTATAAAGCCGTGTATCCGGCAATGCATTTGCTGGAGAATAAGTTCTGGCCAAGCGTCGGACGAATCAACAATTCCTACGGCGACAGAAATATTATGTGCACCTGCCCGCCGGTGGAGGAGTATGAGGAAGTGCAGTCCGCACGAGTTCCACAACTTGACAAATAAGCTCTTCCGTCTTATCTTATATATGAAATGAATATGTTTACACCACAGCGAAAAAATATGATTGTTGTGCCGTGTCCGTGCTGTTGCCCGTGTGCGGGAGAAGCACTATCTATTTCGCGAAGGTGTATGCCTGTGAGTTAGCATTCATTTAAGATTTTTTCAATCGAAGCCCTTCGTCGGAATAATGACGAAGGGCTTTTTTATTTTCCGCACGAAAGAGTAATGGAAATCTAGAGAATAAACTGCGTTTGTAATATTGCCCGAAGGGAAAAATAATGTTTCAGGAAAAATTTGTTGAACATCTGCCGGAGCGGGAAGAAAAATCGCTGCGGTTTCTAAAACCTCAGAGGGATTTTCATCCGACGTTGAGCGGGCACACCGACCGCCACTCGATTCTTGGTACTATCGGCAATACTCCGCTTTTCCGTATCAGAAAATTGGCGTCGAATCATTCCCAAAGGGATTTTCAATCGGTGGAAATTTATGCAAAGGCGGAGTGGTTCAATCCGGGCGGTTCGGTGAAAGACCGCGCGGCGATCAGCATGATTCGGGGAGCAGAGCGAACCGGGAAATTGACGAAAGACAAAACCATCATTGATGCTACGAGCGGCAACACCGGCATTGCGTATGCAATGATCGGGAGTGTACTCGGATATAAAGTCACAGTGGCGCTGCCGAAGAATGCGAGCGAAGAAAGAAAAAGTATTCTGCACGCGTACGGCGCACACATTCTTTGCACCGATCCTCTTGCCGGAACAGACGGCGCGCAGCAACGTGTAAAAGAAATTGTTGAAGAACATCCTGAAAAATATTTTTATCCCGACCAGTATAACAATCCCGAAAACTGGAAAGCGCATTACAGGACAACTGCCGTCGAGATTTGGGGACAAACACGGCACCGCGTGACGCATTTTGTTGCGGGGCTTGGAACGACGGGGACATTTATCGGAACCAGCAGACGGCTGAAAGAATTCGATCCTTCGATCAAGTGCATCTCGTTTGAACCAAGCACGCCTCTGCACGGACTGGAAGGACTGAAGCATCTTCCCACTTCAATTGTACCGGGAATTTACGATTCTGCACTTGCCGATGAGCATCTGAAGGTTTCGACGGAAGAAGCGTTTGAAATGGTTCGGCGGCTTGCGCGCGAAGAAGGGTTGTTTGTCGGCATTTCGAGCGGTGCCGCGATGGCGGTCTGTGCACGGCTTGCTGCGAAGTTGAAATCTGGCGTTATTGTTACGATCTTTCCAGACAGCGGCGCGCGGTACGGAGGCGAAGCCTTTGAAACTAGATGAAAAATTTAGAATTAAGAATGAAGAATATGAAAAGACTAAAAAAATACTCATGATTAGGATAAAAGAAAATTTAATCCGTCAAATAGAAAAGCATGGCGAGAAAACATACCCTGAGGAATGTTGCGGCATTATGTTGGGGAAAATGAATGGCCGCATTCATGAAATCGAACAGATTGTAGAGTTGGAGAATACGCAGGAAGAAAACCGCCGACGGAGGTTTCTTATTTCTCCCGACCAGTATATGAAAGCGGAAAAAATTGCAACTGAAAAGAAGCTTGAGTTGTTAGGATTTTATCATTCGCATCCTGATCATCCGGCAATTCCGTCGGCATTCGATACGGAACATGCGCTGCCGTGGTTTGCGTACATAATCACATCTGTTGAAAATGGAAAAGCCGTACGCACAACGGCGTGGCAGCTTAACGAGACGCGAGAGCGATTTGATGAACAAGAATTAAATGTGAAGATGTCGGACGGCGTTTTCCAGCCGTCTGACAGCTGATTATTTTTTCCAAGAAATGTCAGACAGCAAAAGACGCTGTCAGACATTTCTTAAAACTAATGCGGGATTTTTATGCCAATTAAAGTTTTTATTCCCACTCCGCTCCGTCCCTTCACAGAAAAGCGAGACACGGTCGAGGCAGAAGGAGCGACGGTCGGAGAAGTTTTGCAAGATTTGCTCCGAAAGCACAGCCAGCTTCAGCCGCATCTTTATTCTGAGAACGGCGCGATGCGGAGCTATGTCAATATTTATGTGAACGATGAAGATATCAGATATTTGTCGAAAGAAAAAACTCCGGTGAAAAGTTCCGACACGGTGAGCATAATTCCTTCAATTGCAGGCGGCGTTGACGTTGCTGTTGAGACTGATATCCAACTCTCGAAAGAAGAATTGCTCCGCTACAGCCGACATTTGCTTATACCCGAAGTCGGATTAACGGGACAGAAAAAATTGAAGGCAGCAAAAGTTCTTGTCATTGGTGCCGGGGGTCTCGGTTCTCCCGTCAGCATGTATCTTGCAGCGGCGGGAGTCGGAACGATAGGCATCGTGGATTTCGATGTTGTGGATGCGACGAATTTGCAGCGGCAGATATTGCACTCGACGAACGATGTCGGAAGATCGAAGTTAGAATCGGCGCGCGAGACACTGAAAGGAATCAACCCGAATGTCGTGATTAAAACGCACGAAGAGCGGCTCAGCTCGGAAAACGCGTTGGAGCTTTTTGCAGGGTATGATGTGATTGTGGACGGGACCGATAATTTTCCAACGCGCTATCTTGTGAACGACGCATGTGTTCTTCTTAACAAGCCGTACGTGTACGGCTCCATTCTGCGATTCGACGGACAGGTGAGCGTCTTTGATGCCCGACGCGGCCCGTGCTATCGCTGCTTGTATCCGACTCCGCCCCCGCCCGGGCTCGTGCCGAGTTGCGCGGAAGGAGGCGTGCTCGGCGTTCTTCCGGGAATCATCGGAACACTGCAAGCGCTTGAAGCGATAAAACTTATTCTTGGCGAAGGGGAGCCGCTGGTCGGGAAGCTGGTATTATTCGATGCATTGAAGTTTTCGTTCCGCGAATTGAAACTGAGAAGAGATCCGAATTGTCCGGTGTGCGGCGACAATCCGACAATTCACGAGTTGATTGATTACGACCAGTTCTGCGGTGTGAAACCGCCGACGGTTGAAGAAACAATTGATGAAGAAACTGAAATTACTGTTGAGCAGCTGAAAGCGCGCTTGGACCGCGGCGACGATCTTTTCATTCTTGATGTCCGTGAGCCGCACGAGTATGAAATTGCAAATATTGGCGCACCGTTGATTCCGCTTGGAGAACTGCCGAAGCGATTTCGGGAGATTGATTCATCGAAAGAAATTATCATCCACTGCAAATCCGGCCGCCGGAGCGCACTTGCGGCAGATTTCTTGAGGAAGAACGGATTCAAGAGTGTCAAAAATCTTGTCGGCGGAATTGATGCATGGTCCGAGAGGATTGATCCTAACGTGCCGCATTACTGACAGAGGTCGGAAGTCGGCGTGTGCGCCGAAGTTTCAGAGAACGAGGGAGATCAGAAGTTAAGAACATGAGAAATTAAGAACATGAGAAATTAAGAACATGAGAAGATTGGAAGATGGGATGAAGCTTGAACCTGAAACCTGAGTCCTGAATCTCCCATTTCCCCCCTTCCATTTTCCATTTCAACTCACAAACCTTCCTTCGTGCAGTTTACTTCTCCGATATCCGTACAGAAAATAAATCACCAATCCAATCACCAACCAACCGCCGAATCGCACCCAAGTAATCCATGGCAGACCGAACATCAAATACAAACAGGCGAGAACACCTAAAATCGGAATGAGCGGAACCAACGGCGTTTTGAATCCGCGCGGGCGGTTCGGCTCGCGCTTCCGCATGATGAGAATGCCGATGCAGACAAGAATGAACGCGAAGAGCGTTCCGATGTTCGTGAGGTCAACCATTTCGTCAATGCTCGTGAACATCGCCGTAACGCCGACGGCAACGCCGGTGAAAATTGTCGTCACGTGCGGCGTCCGGAATTTCGGGTGAACTTTTGCGAAGCTTTGGGGAAGAAGTCCGTCGCGTGCCATCGAAAAGAAAATTCGCGGCTGTCCTAATTGAAACACAAGCAAAACGGCGGTGTGCGCAACAACCGAACCGAACGCAACAATGCCGATAACGAGATTTCCCCACTTCTCGATGTTCGCATATTGAAGCGCGAGCGTCAGCGGCTCTGCCTGCGATGTGGCAAGCGTTTGCACCAACGCTTTGTACGGAATAATTCCTGTGAACACTCCCGCGACCAAAATATAAATGAGCGTGCTGATGATGAGCGAGCCGATGATGCCGATCGGCAAATCGCGCTTCGGATTGCGCACTTCTTCCGCCACGGTTGAAACCGCATCGAAGCCGATATACGCGAAGAACACAATTGCGGCGCCCGCCTGAATTCCCGCCCAGCCGTTCGGTGCAAAGGGCGTCCAGTTTGCCGGCTTCACATAATGCACGCCGACAAAAACGAAAAATCCGAGCACAACGAGCTTGATGAGCACCATGACCGTATTCATTCTTGAGCTTTCACGAATGCCGATGACAAGAACAATCGTAATCAATGCAACGATGCCGAATGCAAGAATGTTGAAGACGATCGGAATGCCGAAAATGTGAGGCGCGTTGGCGATCAACCCGGGAATTTTTTCTGCCGTTCGGATGTCCGTCGAAAGCCAATCGGGAATGATGATGCCGAATCCCGCGACAAGAGTTTTGAAATAATTCGCCCAACTGATTGCGACCGCAACGTTGCCGACAGCGTATTCGATGATCAAATCCCAGCCGATGATCCACGCGATGACTTCGCCGAGTGTGCCGTACGCGTACGTGTATGCGCTTCCGGAGATCGGCACCATTGCCGCAAACTCGGCATAGCACAGCGCGGCAAATCCGCATGCAACGGCTGTGAAGACGAACGATACCATAAGCGCCGGTCCCGCGCCGGGGCG
This sequence comes from Bacteroidota bacterium, assembly GCA_028873075.1. Taxonomy (GTDB): domain Bacteria; phylum Bacteroidota; class Ignavibacteria; order UBA10030; family UBA8401; genus JAJYOI01. The sequence continues at coordinate 1,527 of JAGWND010000028.1, read as the reverse complement.
CGAGAGGTCGCCTGCTGCCGCAGTTCCGATCGTTGCAAAAATTCCTGCGCCGATAATTGCACCAACGCCTAACATCGTAACGTCGAACGCGCCGAGTGCACGCTTCAGTTGATGTTCCGGCTCTTCACCTTCTTTGATTATTTCATCGAGCGTTTTTGTTTTGAATAATTGTCTTAGCATCAATTATTCTCCTTTGCTGTTTTTACATGATACCGCTTCACTTACTGTCATGCTGAGGTACTCATCCACGCCTTTGGCGTGGAATCTTCTTCTGCAATGACATCCTTTGTTATTCGTGGCCGTGGTTCGACGGAGTTTATCCCGCAAGGCGGGGCTCGCCACAACAGCCGCCCTGAGCGAAGTCGAAGGGCGGAAAAAACCTCTTTCTTCTCGATGTCATTAGTAGCGTCAGCGAAGCATCCTGTTCTGGATTCTTCGTCCCGCTTTTAGCGGGACGAAGAATGATCCCGAAATCATTAGCAGCCTGTTAAGTTCAACAACGAAGTTTAGCATACCGAAAGAGTTGAAGAAAATCAAGCATTTTTTAACGGAAGCCGTATTTGTGAAATTTCTCCTTGCGTTTCGTTAAATCATTCTCTACCTTTCCGCACCATATATTCTTACCAATTCTACGGAACTCCTATGAAGCGCATTCTCGTGGTAGACGATGTTGCCGATATCCGAACGTTGATGCAGCATGTGCTGAGAAAAAGCGGCTATGAAGTTGAGAGTATTGCCGACGGACGGCAGTGTATCGAGAAAGCTCTCTCGTTCAAACCCGATTTGATTATTCTCGATATCATGATGCCGGAAGTTCACGGCTTCGATGTCCTGAAAATGCTGAAAGCAAACGATGCCACGCGCACTATGGGTGTCATCATATGTTCGGCAAAAGGATTCAAGCAGGAACAGGAATTGGCGATACAGTTGGGCGCGAACGATTTTCTCCCGAAGCCGTTCGATCCTCGGGAGCTTATTGACATCACGAAAAAATTTTTCGGTCAGCAGTCTGATGAAACAAGTTCCTCTGCCGTGAAGGAAGTAGAGCTTTTCGCAGACGCACCGTATCTCCCGGCATTGGACACATCGCGCCCCTATTTCAGATTTTGGGGAACACGGGGTTCGACGCCGGTTGCCGGTGAGCGATACGCGCGCTACGGAGGAAACACGCCGTGCTTTGAAGCGGGGTGGGGGGATGACAGAGTAATTATTGATGCCGGTTCGGGTATACGTGAATTAGGAATTCATTTGATGAGAGATCACTTGCGCCCGCTTCATATTTTGATCGGACATACGCACTGGGACCATATTCAGGGATTCCCGTTTTTCCTGCCGGCGTACGTCCCGGGCGAAGAGCTTTTCATTTACGGTGCTTCGGGATTCGGGAAAGACCTTGAATCTGTTTTTCGCGGACAGCTCGACACCGATTATTTCCCGATCCAGCTCAGCGATATGAAATCGAAGATGAAGTTCATTCACCTTAAAGAAAATCCCGTGAAGATCGGAAAGTTCTCGGTCTTTTGGGAA
>JAGWND010000250.1 GCA_028873075.1 Bacteroidota bacterium | reverse complement strand
GCTTGGTATTCTGTGCGTTGCTTCGACGACGGAGAGAATTGTTTCGGAAAACTCGGACGGGTCGAAGAATACTGTGTTCAAATTCGTTCAGTTTCGCTCGTATTTTTAAAGTAGCTCGGGTCGCCGACCTGACATTACTGGACGGAACTGGTGTCCTGCTCTACAATGAATTTCAATGTCTTCAACAATAACACAAACACTGACGCTCTACGAAGGGATTGCTTCTCTCGAGAATCTTAACGCCGGGTGGCGCAAAGTTGAAGATAACGACGGCGCAGCGGGTATTGACGGTGTTTCGATTCTCAATTTCGGCTTTAACGCTCACGAACGATTGTTGGCGCTGCACGATCTGTTGGAAGAGAAGAAGTATATGCCTCAACCGCTCTTAACGTTCAACAAGACGAAAGAGAGTGGCGGTGTGCGTATGCTTTCCATTCCAACGGTATCGGATCGGGTGGTGCAGGCATCAGCGCTGTTTGTGTTGAATCCGATTATTGATCCGTTATTTTCGGATGCGAGCTTTGCATTCCGTAAAGGCATCTCGCGGTTAGACGCGGCGGAACAGATTGAAGCGTTCCGTAAAGATGGTTTCAGGTACGTAGTAGATGCCGACATTGAACAGTTCTTTGACAATGTGGATCATACAGTGTTGTTGAAACGTTGCGAGCAAATAATTCACGACGCAGGGGTTGTGCAATTAATCCGCCTGTGGATTGAAGCAGATGCTCTGGTGGAAGGCGTACGTACCAAACGAGCGAAGGGATTGCCGCAGGGAGCGGTCATTTCACCGCTGCTTGCTAATCTGTATCTTGATCAATTTGATGAGGCACTGCAGAGAATGGGGAATAAGCTCGTGCGGTTTGCTGATGATTTTGTTATTCTCTGCAAAACAAAACCGCAGGCAGAGCAGGCACTGGAATTAACGGAAGACATTCTTGCTGCGCTGAAATTGAAACTCCATGCCGAAAAAACTCGCATTACTTCATTCGATGAAGGGTTCCGGTATTTGGGGTATTTATTTGTCAAAAGTCTTGTCCTTCCTTCAAAGAAACCGTCATCTCCTGAGCGGGATGCGATGTTGCAACTTGTTCAATCGGCAAAAGAAATTTTAGAAAAGGAAGCGAGTGCTGGCAGCATTGCGCCGGCAGGAAAGGCGGACGCAGAGGAACCTGCTGCACCTCCGCCACCGCCTGCATTTTCTCCATTCCTTCGCACGCTCTATGTTCAGGACCAAGGCACAACGCTGCGGCGTGAGAGCGAGCGGCTAATTGTGCAAAAAGGAGAGAAGGAAGTGCTGGATGTACAGGCGATAAAAGTTGAGCAAATTTTTATTTTCGGCGCCTGCATGATAACACCGGCAGCAATGCGCTTTTGCCTGATGCGTGAAATTCCTATTACCATGCTCTCCAATACGGGTGAGTATTACGGACGTATTGAAGCGACGACTAAAGACCATTCTTTTGTGCAGCGCATGCAGGCACTGCGTGTGCTCGATTCTGAATTTGTGCTCGCTACTGCAAAAGCAATTGTGCGGGGAAAAATTGAGAACTCTGTAGATGTGCTTCAGCGCCAGCATAGAAAATCGCACCGCATAGTGCTCACCGAAGCAATTCATGCGTTGCGAACAATTCAAAGAAAATTAGACGATGCAAAGTCCCTCGACCAGCTTTTAGGATACGAAGGAACGGCGGCAGCCCGCTATTTTGATGCATTCAGCACCATGCTGCTGAATTCCGATTTTCATTTTTCCAAACGGACGCGTCAGCCGCCACAAGACCGGATGAACAGTCTGCTCAGTTTTTTCTATACGCTGCTGTTCTATAACGTGTATTCTTTAGCACAGGCGTACGGACTGAATCCGTTTTGGGGTGTGCTTCACCGCGACAAGCGCAACCACCCGTCGCTTGTCAGCGATTTGATCGAAGAGTTTCGCTGCGTTGTGGAGTCCGCAGCAATTTACATGGTGAACAATAAAATGATACGAAGGACGGATTTCTACGAAAACAAAACTTCCGGCATTCCGTTTCTTCTTAACGACGCTGCACGGCGCAAAGTGCTGCGTGTTTTTGAAGAAGCCATGCAGCAAACCACACTTCATGTCGATTCCGGCAGGTCAATGAGCATTCGCCGCTGCATTGAGGCGCAAGTGCGCATGTTGGTACAGGTCATTCTCAGCGAGCGGCCTGTGTATGTCCCGTTCAGGCGGGGAGGCTAAAAAGTGTTTTACGTTGTTACGTACGATATTGCCAGCGACAGGCACCGGACAAAGATAGCAAAGATTCTTAAAGATTTCGGCGACCGTGTTCAGTATAGCGTATTTGAATGTAACCTTACCGATTCCGAATATACCCGCTTGCAGAAAAAGCTTGCCCGGCATGTGGAGCAGGGAGACAGCATACGGTATTATATGCTCTGCGGCTCATGCAAAGAAAAAGTAGAAATTGTCGGAGAAGGTGCAGTTACACGAGATAAAGAATATTATATTGCGTAGGGGGCTAAAAAAATGAAAGCTTTAAGAGCAAGCTTTTCCACAAACCAGCGCGCTTGGGGTGATTGGATGAATCAATTTAAAGTAAGCACCGCTTCAGAAACCAGTAAGTTATTGCGATAAAGAGTGTTATAGTTGACAAAGTTGAAAAAATTAGTTATTTAATAGAGGCAACGAACATAAAAGTGGCACCCTTTAATTTTAATGTCATAACGTGTTGAGATATCTTGTTGTTCTGAGCGTTGGTTTGTTTGAATCGAACTAAGAATAGAATTGAGACTTTTCATGATAACTCCTTTATTTTGCTTATCCTCCATCCGCCGTTTGTTTGAATCGAACTAAGAATAGAATTGAGACTTATTAACGATATGTATTTTTTCCACACCGATCTTGATCCGAGTTTGTTTGAATCGAACTAAGAATAGAATTGAGACTTCGAGGACGCTTTCTGCTTCTTCAAACGAAACGTTCGTTTGTTTGAATCGAACTAAGAATAGAATTGAGACAGTCATTGAAGCCCGTTCCGCGATAAACGATTCCGGTTTGTTTGAATCGAACTAAGAATAGAATTGAGACCTTTCTTATAAACGCTTCCACTCGAAGCCAAAATTTTGTTTGTTTGAATCGAACTAAGAATAGAATTGAGACTTTTTGGTTATTTTGAACCTTATTTCCTTATTTCAAGGTTCGGTTTGTTTGAATCGAACTAAGAATAGAATTGAGACTTTTTCAATTTAATCCTCCTGAATTTTTTTGAGGATCCCTGATAGTTTGTTTGAATCGAACTAAGAATAGAATTGAGACATTGGTTGTGCACCCGAGCCTCGATGCGCATCAAACAGCGTTTGTTTGAATCGAACTAAGAATAGAATTGAGACTTTACTACTACACTTCGCGCCCATACTACCTCTGTGGGTATGGGTTTGTTTGAATCGAACTAAGAATAGAATTGAGACTCCATCGTGTGCTTATCTAACCGTCTCGATATCTCTAAAAGTTTGTTTGAATCGAACTAAGAATAGAATTGAGACACAAGATCCAATTTGTGAAGTTATCTCCAAAATAGAGTTTGTTTGTTTGAATCGAACTAAGAATAGAATTGAGACTTCATTAATGTCCGGATGGACAGCCATATATGAATTAAGTCGGTTTGTTTGAATCGAACTAAGAATAGAATTGAGACGAATCGACTGTGAATCTGCTTTCCCTGTTTTCGTTTGTTTGTTTGAATCGAACTAAGAATAGAATTGAGACGATCAATAAAACCAATCCGAGCGTAAACATACCACCTCCGTTTGTTTGAATCGAACTAAGAATAGAATTGAGACTTTCTGTAAAACTCCCTGCCTTCATTTGGTATATGTAAAAGCGTTTGTTTGAATCGAACTAAGAATAGAATTGAGACATAAAGGACAATCTGCCTCTTCATATGAATCTAACCTAGGTTTGTTTGAATCGAACTAAGAATAGAATTGAGACTCATTAGATTATATCGGCGTATATCTGAAACAATCTTGCGGAAGTTTGTTTGAATCGAACTAAGAATAGAATTGAGACCGATGTGTTTGTCGGGGTGCCGTTCATCCCGTTTGTTCGAGTTTGTTTGAATCGAACTAAGAATAGAATTGAGACTGTATTTTCTGCTCCAATGTATGAGCCAAGGAAACCAGGTTTGTTTGAATCGAACTAAGAATAGAATTGAGACTTTAATTAAATGATAAGATTCTATCCTCTATACAGTTTGTATGTTTGTTTGAATCGAACTAAGAATAGAATTGAGACGTTTAATCGCTGAG
>JAGWND010000249.1 GCA_028873075.1 Bacteroidota bacterium | reverse complement strand
AGATGCTGTGCCATCATTTAAATAGCGCACACGAATTTCTTTTTTCGAAGGAAGAATTTCTTCAACAAGGCAGTGCGTTTTTGCAGCAACTCCTTTTTCTTTCATCAGTCGTTCAGGCGAATAGATGACAAGCTGCCGCGGATCGGAAATTTCATCGCTGATGAAATACGGGATTTCACAGATGCCGTATGAAATAAACTCCCCTTGTTCGTACAAAACGACATCGGAATCAGACGAAATGCGTTTTGCTTTGCTCGCCGCACTGGGTCCCGCCGCTAATCCGCCGATGACAAGAATTCGCCGCTTCATCTCGATTTCTTTCTGAAAGAAAGCGCGAGCGGAACACCGGAAAATCCAAAACGCTCGCGGATACGATTTTCTAAATAGCGTTTATATGTTTCGGTGACAAGCTGAGGTTCGTTTGCAAAAAAAACAAACACCGGCGGATTCGCTTTTACCTGTGTAACATATTTTATTTTAATGTCTTTCCCCGTTTTTGTTGACGGCGGATAATGTTGGATATCCGCGAGCAATTGGTCGTTCAATTCACTTGTGTTGACGCGTTTCATCATTTCAGTATGAACTTGTTTTGCAACGTCGAGCAGTTTTCCTATGCGCTGTTTGGTCAACGCAGAAATGAACACGATAGGAATATAATCGAATTTCCGAAGGCGTGCACGGAGCGTTTCTTCATATAATTTTGCTGTGTTCGTCTCCTTCGCAATAACATCCCATTTATTTACGCCGATCACAACGCCGCGATTGCGGGCAACCGCAGATTCGACAACATGCAAATCCTGGTTCTCCAGCGGTTCATTCGCATCAAACAAAATCATAGCAACGTTACATCTCTCTATACTGCGGAGCGTCCGAACGGTGGAATAAAAATCAACGCTGTCGCGCAATCTTTTTTTCTTGATTAAACCTGCAGTATCAATAAAAACGATTTCTTCGCCGTGATATTTCATCACCGTATCAACCGGGTCGCGTGTCGTGCCGGCAATCGGTGTCACGATGCTGCGTTCTTCGCCGGTAAACGCATTCACCAGCGACGATTTGCCGACATTCGGTTTTCCAATCACTGCGAGTTTAAGTCGTGTATCTTTATCGCTGTCTTCATTGTTTGCTGAAAAATCTTCCGTAATGAGATCAAGAAAATCTCCAATCTTTCTCCCTGCCAACGCGGAAAGTGAAATCGGATCGCCCAGCCCAAGTTCATGAAATTCTAAAACCGATGGTTCGGCTGACGCATTATCAACTTTGTTAACAACAAGGGTGACTTTCTTATTTGCTTTCCGAAGAATGTGCGCGATCTCTTTATCAATGCCAGTGGCACCTTCGTGTGCATCCACCATGAAGATCACTTTGTCCGCCTCACTGATGGCAATCTGTGATTGCTCGCGAATTGCTTTTTCAAAAACTTCTTCAGAAGCGGGAACAAATCCGCCCGTGTCAATGAGTGTAAACTGTTTGCCCGCCCATTCTGCCGTTGCGTAGTGCCGGTCGCGCGTAACGCCGGGCTCATCGTGTACAATCGCTTTTTGTGTGCCAATGATACGATTGAACAATGTGGATTTACCCACATTGGGACGGCCGACAATGGCGATAAGGTGAGTGGACATAAGAATAGGGGAAAAGTGAATGTGAATTCTTCTTTTAGCAAAATAGAAAAAAATGGCGTGAGTTTCAACGAAAGGGACGGCAAGGGTTGAAAAAAAGACGAGTGTACTCTAAAAAACTGCGGTACCGGAATTACAACGCATTCAGGGCGAGAAATTCTCTTACGAACTTTGAAAGCTGATCGTATTCAATAAGAAATGCATCGTGCCCGAACGGAGTTTTTATTTCGCGATATGTGGAATGCGGAATATGAGAAGCAATTTCTCTTTGCTCGTGAGCAGGATACAGGACATCGGTATCAATTCCGATATTTAACGATGGAACAGAAATTGAGGCAAGCGCTTCATTGACTTCTCCCCTTCCGAATGCAACGTCGTGCAAGTCCATTGCGTACGTGATATACAGGTACGTGTTTGCATCGAATCGTTCGACAAGCTTTTTCCCTTGATAACGAAGATAACTTTCAACTTGAAAAAGATTTGCCGGATCAAACCGGGCGGTTTTTGATTCTCCGTTTGTTTTCAATTTCTCACGATGAAAGCGCTGAAGGAAAGAGACGTCGCTTCGGTACGACATCATCGCAATTTGACGGGCGATGGAAAGCCCTTTTTCCGGCTGGCGAAAATTGTAGTAATCGCCATTTCGCCACTCAGGATCGTTCATAATCGCCTGCCGAGCTATATCGTTCAGCCCGATGCACCACGGCGAATGTTGGCTTGCTGTTGCGATGGGGATAATTGATTGCACAATGTCGGGATACATCAACGCCCACTCAAGCACTTGCATTCCACCAAGCGAGCCGCCGATAACTGTACGTAATTTTTTCACGCCCAAAAAGTCAATCAGTGCTTTTTGCACACGCACCATGTCACGCACAGTCATCTGCGGAAAATCCATCCCGTACGGTTTTCCGGTTTTCGAATCAGGGGAAACAGAACCGGTTGTACCGTAGCATCCGCCGAGAAAATTGGACGAAATGACAAAATATTTCGATGTGTCAAGACCTCTGCCCTCACCAATGAACGGTTCCCACCATCCTGCACTTTTCCGTCCAGAAGATGGCGGACAAGTCGGATCGTCCGAAGAAAATCCGGCGGCGTGAGCACTTCCTGTAAGCGCGTGGCACACAAGAATTGCATTATCGCGCGACGCATTCAATTTGCCATACGTTTCGTACGCAACATTTACCGGCGATAATTCTTTTCCGCAATCGAATACAAACGGATGCGCTGCTGAAAATAACTCGGCGATCTTTGTTTCGACGATTGGAATATTTTTTACTTCTACGGACATGCAATCTGTAAAAAATGAAGTGCCGCACATCTGCAACATGCGGCACTTTGAATCAGTGAACTAAACAACAACGGCAGATTTCACGGCACGTAATGCCTCATCGAAATCTTCAAGAATGTCTTCGATGTGTTCAATGCCGACGGAGACGCGAACCAAATCCGGCATAACACCGGAATGCAACCGTTCCTCCTCCGAAAGCTGTTCGTGCGTTGTAGATGCCGGATGAATAACAAGCGTTTTCGCATCACCGACATTTGCAAGCAAGCTGGCAAGCTTGACATTGTTGACAAATGCTTTGCCTGCTTCGGCGCCGCCTTTAATTCCGAAGGTAAGAATCGAACCGAACGATCCCTGGCGAAGATATTTTTTCGCGAGCTTGTGCGAAGGATGATTCTGCAAGCCGGGGTATGAAACCCACTCGACCTGCGGATGTTTCCCAAGCCATTGTGCAAGCTTCAACGCATTGTCACAATGACGCTCGACCCGCAACGAAAGCGTTTCAAGTCCTTGAATAAATAAAAATGAATTGAACGGACTGAGCGCGGCACCGAGATCGCGCAATCCTTCAACACGCGCGCGAATGATGAATGCAATGTTGCCGAACGGACCCGGCGCGCCGAACACATCCCAGAATTTCAATCCGTGATAGCCGGGGCTCGGCTCGGTAAACACGGGAAATTTTCCGTTCGCCCAATTGAATTTCCCCGCATCCACAATCACGCCGCCGATAGAGGTGCCATGTCCGCCGATCCATTTCGTAGCAGAGTGCACGATGATGTCGGCACCGAAATCGAACGGACGAACAAGATAGCCCGCGGCACCGAACGTGTTATCAACAATAAGCGGAATGCCGTTCTCGTGAGCAGCCTTTGCAATCGCTTCAAAATCCGGAACGTTGAGACGCGGGTTTCCGATGGATTCGATGTACAGCGCTTTTGTCTTTTCGTCAATCAATCTTTTGAATTCATTCGGATCATCGCCGTCAACGAACTTGACGCCGATGCCGAGACGAGGCAGGGTAACTTTAAATTGATTGTACGTTCCGCCGTATAAATTGCTTGTCGAAATAATATTTTCCCCTGCTTGAGCAATCGTGGTAACGGCGAGAAATTGTGCCGCTTGTCCGGATGACGTTGCAAGTGCAGCCGCGCCTCCTTCAAGAGCGGCAATCCGCTGCTCAAATACATCCGTTGTCGGATTCATAATACGGGTGTAAATGTTGCCGAATTCCCGCAAACCGAAAAGATTCGCGGCGTGCTCTGCGCTGTTAAAATTGTACGACGTCGTTTGATAAATCGGCACTGCACGCGATTTTGTCGTCGGGTCGGGCACTTGCCCTGCGTGCAATTGCAACGTTTCAAAACGATACTGTCGGGATTTTCCGTTAGTAGGCATAAGACAATTC
>JAGWND010000027.1 GCA_028873075.1 Bacteroidota bacterium | reverse complement strand
TAGATTGAAAGTGGGAGGCACCGGCGCACCCAGCGATTCGGTCATTGTGAGTGCGAAAAGTATCTACGACATGCCTGTGCAGATGCAGGATTACATGCTTCAGTCGCAGAACATTGACACAATCGGTGCTGCCATTGATACCTTGTCAACGAAAGTTATTCACTTCTCGCTCAGCATTAAAACGCTGGTGCGCACGAATGATAAACGGGTAATTTCGAAAGACGATTCCGTTCGTGCTGAAATTATTCCTAACCAAGCGGATAACAACGGACAATACGTGGTCAGCTATGTGCGCGGGAAAGTAAAACCGACTCTGGCGGCAATCCATTTTGAAATGCCGGTAACAATCGGCGATATAGGGAACAAATTCACTTCGGACAGCATCAGTTTCGACTCGGTGACAATTGCTGTCAATATTTTCAGCACGGGTTTGTTTCCGACAGACCTGAATATGAAAATCATCGCTTTGGACAACGAAGGTAATCGCGGCGACTCACTTATGGTTCCCACAAATCATACCGATAATCAGACGGGAGCTACTGCGTTCAGGATTTTGCCCGGCGATTCCGCTCGCATTGTTTTTACCAAAGGCACAGGCGTCGGCCGGTTCCTCTCGAGTTTCTTCGGCAGGAACGGGCGCTTGCCGGACAAACTCGTGGTGGATGGCGATGCTCTGATTGATCCGATAGATGTGTATAAAGATTCGCTGAGCACCGGTACGGTGAAAGATGGAGACAGCATCTATACATCGGTAGATTTCTCGTTTCCTACCCGCCTTGCTGTGGTGAACGGCGTGTTACGCGACACGATTGCATTGCAAAAACAAAACATTGACGAGAAGACCTACTCGAAAGTAAAGGACGGCAACATTTACTTCAAGATAGAAAACGATTTTCCGTTCGAGCTTGACGTTACTTCGCGGATGTTTAAGGCGATGGCTGCAAATTCAACGAAGCCGGATACCGCAACCCCGCTTTTCACGCTCCCCCGTGGAGCAGACTCGCTGACCAGCCGCCCCGCTGATCCGCCGATTATTGCCGACAGCTCCCGCTATTTTACGGGGGGCGGCGAGGGTATTACATACACGTATGTGAACATTGTCCCTTCAGACGTTGATAAGATCACCTCGGCAGATTTTATGTCTGTGCAGATTGGATTGAGAACTTCCGGCAACAATGGCAAGCCGGTTGCCTTCAATACAAGCGATAAAATTCGTTTGAAGATCTTTGCTAATGTTTCCTTCAACGTTGATTTCAGCAATAACAAATAACAACCACATCCTCCAAAGGTGTCCCTTTGGAACGAAAAAACATCGTTCATATACTGTAGGAGTAAAACAATGAACAAAGTATTTCAACAGAATCGGATCGTCACGATAGTGATGAGCCTTGTCGTTCTGGGTGTGGTTGCGAGCAGCACATCCATGGCAGGGAATGACCGCGTTTCCGGAAGAACCGTCGGCATGGCGCGCACGTTCGTTGCATCGTCGCGCGGTCTCGACGCAATGGGACTGAATCCTGCTAATCTCGCACTCGATGATCGCGGCAGCACGGTAACATTTCAAATTGCGCCGTTAGGGTTGAAAGTTGGAAGCGATTTTATCAACTATCAGATCTATCAGGATTACTTCACGGGCGTTGACAGCATCCAGCCTGACGGCAGCACGATCCGTGTGCCTAAGCAGTTGTCCGATGCCGACAAACAATCAATTCTCGCTTTATTCCCGGGCGGTATAGCACGCACGCAGGCAAATTTTGACATCAGCGAATTTGGACTGAGCGTCGAAAGCAGCGTTCTCGGCGGCTTCGGATTTGAAGTGAGCGACCGTGTTGCGCTGAACCTCGATATTCCTGAAGGCTATGTGCAATTCATTTTAAACGGCCTGCCTCCAAATGGTGCATCCTATTCGCTCGATAACACCGCCGTGACAGCATCATGGCTGCGTGAATACAATTTTTCCTATGCTCGCTTATTGCCGTTCGATTTGACAATATTCAATAACATTAGTGTCGGTGTCGGCGTAAAAGTGATCCAAGGGTTCGGCTATTTCGGCACAGATCATTATAAAGGAGTGCTCGAAAATACCGTGACTCACGACCCGGTTTCCGGCTCTATAGATAACTCGCAGCTTCACGCAGCGGTAGATTTTCTGCAATATCGGGCAAGCTTTCCGGACAGCGCTATTGCCAACAATTTGTTCAGTCCGCTTGGAAAGGGTACAGGGTTTGACGTCGGAGTTTCTTCATCCGTGATGTTCCCGGCATTGCGTTTCGGTGTCAGCGTAACGGATATCGGAAGTATCAACTGGTCGAAGGACACAAAAGCAATTACCGGACACGCAGACATGACTGTAACGAACGTCACTGATCAATCTGTGCAGGATTCCGTGAAGAACGCATTCAAGGGGCAGCAATTCGACACGACAGGCTTCACAACGACACTGCCGACGGCAATGCACATCGGTGCGTCGTTGCAGGTTGATGAGATGCCCTTCATTACTTCGTTTCCGGGAAGATTGCTTATCGCGGCTGATCTCGATTTCGGATTCAACAACGAGCCGGGAAATGCAACGACTCCTCGCTTCGCATTGGGAATGGAATATCGTCCCGTGATGGCTTTTCCGATTCGGCTCGGAATCTCCACCGGGGGCAGAGAACGGTTCGCCTTTGCAGGAGGATTTGGAATCAATACGCCGGTCTGGGATTTGGATTTGGCAACCGAAAGTCTGTCGCTGTTGACAAATCCGAACAACTTCCGTTATGCATCGGTTACATTAGGGATGAAGTTCAGAATTTGACGAAAAGAGTTTCGTACAATAAAAAAGCCTTCACGTTGTTTAGTGAAGGCTTTTTTGTTTGGCAAGGGGGTAGGTGCAGACTGTATGTCTGCGCTAATGTCTGACGGCCGGGAAAAGCACCGTCAGACATTTTTCACAGAATATACTTGCTCAAATCCCTGTTCTTCACGATTGTTTCTAATTTCTTTTCCACCATTTCTTTCGTAACGGAAATTCGGGTTTGAGAAAGATTGTCCGGGGCGTCGAAAAGAATTTCATCGAGCAGGGAGTTCATAATCGTATGAAGCCTGCGTGCCCCGATGTTTTCGACTTGCTCGTTCACTTCTGCCGCCGTTCTTGCAATGGTGCGGATTGCTTCGTCAGTAAATTGGATATCCATCCCGTCCGATTTGAGCAGCGCAACATACAATTTGATGAGCGCATTTTGCGGGATTGTCAGGATCTTGACGAAGTCGTCTTCCGTCAAGCTTTTTAATTCGACGCGGATAGGAAACCGCCCTTGCAATTCGGGAATTAGATCGGACGGCTTCGATACGTGAAATGCACCGGACGCGATGAAAAGAATGTAGTCTGTTTTCACCGTCCCGTATTTCGTTGCGACGGAGGAGCCTTCAACAATCGGAAGGAGGTCGCGCTGTACGCCTTCGCGCGAGACATCGGGACCGCCGCCGCCGCCGCGCGCGCCGGCAATTTTATCAATCTCATCGAGAAACACGATGCCCGAATTTTCCACGCGGCGGATCGCTTCCTTGATCACGGCATCCTGATCAATCATCTTCTGCGCTTCTTCCTGTGTGAGGATGTGGATCGCCTCTTCAACAGGAAGTTTACGCTTCTTCATTTTTTTCGGCATGATGTTGCTCAGCATGTCTTGAATATTCATCCCCATGTCTTCGAGATTGATCGGACCGAAGACTTGCATTGCCGGGAACTGATCTGTCGGAACATCAATTTCGATGATGCGGTTGTTCAATTCGCCGGCAGCAATTTTTTCCCGGAATCGTTCCCTCGTTTTCTCATTCAGTTCCGCGTCGCTCGTATCGGCGGTGATGGACATCGAATCGTTCGCCGGCGTGCGGTGCACGGGCGGAATGAGGATATCGAGCACGCGCTCGAGCGCATGATGATGCGCTTTCTCCTGAACCTCAGCGGTTTTTTCGTTGCGCACCATCACCACGGCTGTTTCCATCAAGTCACGGATCATGGATTCGACATCGCGCCCTACATAACCGACTTCGGTGTATTTTGACGCTTCGACTTTGATGAACGGAGCGTGAGCCAATCGAGCCAGACGCCGCGCGATTTCGGTCTTTCCGACGCCGGTGGGCCCGATGAGAATAATATTGTTCGGCATGATTTCATCGCGTAGCTGCCCGCCGACCTGCTGGCGGCGCCACCGGTTTCGCAGTGCGATGGCAACAGCTTTCTTCGCTTCGTGCTGCCCGATGATGTATTTATCAAGCTCTTTGACAATTTCACGCGGAGTGAGTTCGCGCACTTCATCGTCTGCAGACCGCGGTTTGCGGGATTCTTTTGTGCTCGACGGTGCTTTTCGTTCCAACGCTTCTGATTTCGTCATTATGGCAGTTCTTCAATGGTAATTTGTTTGTTGGTGTAGATGCAGATATCGCCGGCAACATTCAGCGACTCGCTGACGATTTCCTTTGCCGACAGCTTCGTGAATTTAGAAAGCATGCGCGCTGCAGCAAGCGCGTAGCTGCCGCCTGACCCGATGGCAATGATGCCGTCATCGGGTGCGATGACGTCCCCAGTCCCGGAAATAATAAACGCATGTTCTTTGTTGAGCGCGCCCAGCATCGCTTCGAGCCTGTGGAGGTATTTATCTGTGCGCCAGTCTTTTGCTAACTCCACAGCAGCACGTTCAACGTTGCCGCGGTACTGTTGGAGCTTTTCTTCGAAACGTTCCATCAATGTAAACGCGTCGGCGGAAGCACCTGCAAAACCGACGAGAACCGAGTTGTTGTACAGCGCGCGGACTTTTCGGGAGTTTTGTTTCATCACGACATTACCGAGCGTTACTTGGCCGTCGCTTCCCATTGCAACTTTCCCCTCGCGCGTAAGGCCGATGATTGTTGTAGCGTGAATGTGTTTCATGAACAAATTCCTTTGTGTCTTAGAAACTTCGTGGCTGCATGGTGACTAAATTTTCCTTCTCAGGCGCGCTACGGGAACCATCATGGATTCACGGTACTTCGCCACAGTACGGCGGGCAATGTTGAAACCCTGCTGGTTCAGAATTTCTGCGATGCGGTCGTCGCTCAACGGTTTGTGCGGGTCTTCCGCTTCTACAATTTCCTTGATCCGCTGCTTCACTTCTTTGTTTGAAACATCCTCGCCGGCTTGGGTGCTGATCCCTTCGCTGAAGAAATACCGGAGCTCGTATACGCCGAAGTCGGTCTGCACATATTTTCCGTTCACCACGCGGCTGATGGTTGAAATATCCATGCTGATCACCTCGGCGATGTCTTTGTAGATCATCGGCTTCAAGCCCTCACCGGTTTCAAAGAACCGCCGCTGTTTTTCAACGATGGCGCGCATGACTTTCATCATCGTTTCGCGGCGCTGGTGAATGGAAGCGATAAACCATTTCGCCGCTTCGAACTTCTGACGCAGAAATTGTTTCGTCTCCGTGCTGACGCCCGAGGTTTTCCGCCGCGACATCATTTCGCGGTACCGCTTGTTGATGCGAAGAGGGGGAATGTGCCGGTCGTTCAATTGAATGACGAAATCCCCCTCCTCTTCCGTGACGATGAAATCCACCGTGATGTAATTCTCCTGCGCGGTGATTTCTCCTTCGCCCGGTTTCGGGTTGAGCTTTGCGATGACATCGAGCGCTCGTTTGATGTGATCGAGCGGGACGCTGAGCTGCTTTGCCAATTGCTCGTAGTGTTTTTTTGTGAAATCGTCGAAATATTTTTCAAGAATATCTTGCGCGAGTTGTTTGATGAGCGGATCGCATTCCAAGACTTCAAGCTGAACGAGGAGACATTCCTGCAATGTTCGCGCCCCGATGCCCACAGGCTCGAGCCGCTGAATGCGCCGCAGCACTTCCTCCGCTTGCGCATCGGTCAGCTGCATGTTATGCGTCAGATTGATGTCCTGAACGATGAGATTCAATTCTCGCCGCAGGTAACCGTCTTCATCAATATTGCCGATAATTTCCCGAGCGACGACCATGCCTGTTTCTGTAAGATCCGCGAGCTGGAGTTGATCGAGCAGCTTTTGCGCCAGGGCTTCGGTCGCGGGGATCGGCATCTCCTCGCGTTCTTCATCATCCTGCCGTTCACCTTTGTACGAAAACGAAGTCTCGTCGTTTAAAAAATCTTCGAATGAAAACTCCTCCCCTTTTTTCTCTTCCGTTGCTGCATCGTCGGCAGTTCCGTTCGCGGGTGCTTCTGCTTCGCTTTCCTGAGCTTCGAGTTCGGGCTCCTCCTCGACCTCCTCGCTTTCTTCGAGAAGCGGATTCTGTTCAAGTTCTGTTTTGATGCGCTGTTCGAGCGCTAACGTCGGAAGCTGCAGAAGCTTCAGATATTGGATTTGCTGCGGCGTAAGTTTCTGGAGGAGCCGTTGTTGTTGTGAAATATGAATCATACATCAGACCGAATCAACGCCATGTTCAAGCTCTTGGGAGAGTTCTTTATACGGTTGCTCGCCGTAGGCGCGCACGAGCGCTTCTTTCAGAAACTTGTACACCGGGATTTTCTCACGCGTGCCTCGCTTCAATGCCGGCTCGCATTCTCTGATATACTCAAAGAATACCTTCCGGTTTCCATTTGAGCTTTGACGGAACGGGAAGAGATGGCACGAGAGCGGTTTTCGCCATTTGCTTTCGCCGTTGAGAAACGCTTTTTCGAACGAACATTTAGCAATGCCGTTTTCAAAATAGACAAACACGCACGCCTCTTCATGTACACATTGCGTTGCATAATTTCCCTTATCGCCTTGAATCATTCCGTTTTTCCCGATCACGGCAAGGTGTTCTTTTGAAAGATACTTCTTTACCGCGGGAAACGCTTTGTACATTTCATCAATTTCATCGTCGGCGAGCGGTGCGCCGCGGGCACCTTTCATTGTGCAGCAGGCGCCTTTGCATTGTGCGAAATCACATACGAAATTAATCTCAGCATTGCTACGTTCGGCGAAAATTTTTTTGTTCACTGTCATCGTGAGAGTCCCGCGTGGATTCTCGATAAGATAAGCATTTTTGGCTTAAGAGAAAAGGGAAGACGGGGAAAACGTAAGAAAAGGAAGTGCAAAGGTTTCTTTCCCGAGATCTCTCGCCCGCTGAATAGTTTATCGAAATGAACCACTCATGAAATTGAGTGTACCACCTGTCCGAAAATTTTATTGATTTCTCATCCGAGTTTTTGTACATTATAAAACTAAATTTTTTTATCTGCTCAAATCTCAATTGTCCGAAGGGCATCTTTGGAGAAAGGTTTCGAATGGACGAAGGCAAAATCGTTCAAGTGATTGGTCCTGTTATTGATATTCAGTTTTCCGATGGAACACTTCCGGCAATTCACAACGCGATTACAATCTCACGAACGAATATTGAAGGTGTAGAAGAAGACCTTGTCGTTGAGGTGCAGCAGCATCTCGGTGAAAATCAGGTACGTGCCGTTGCCATGGATTCGACCGACGGTCTCGTGCGCGGGATGAAGGCGGTCGATACCGGTAATCCGATTGAAGTGCCGGTCGGCCCCGAAGTGCTCGGACGACTCATCAATATCATCGGTAAACCGATTGACGGATTAGGACCGATCAAGACGAAGAAGCAATATCCGATTCATCGTCCTGCACCTGACTTCGAAGACCTGACCACGCAAAAAGAAATGTTCGAAACCGGAATCAAAGTGATTGACCTGCTCGAGCCGTACACGAAGGGCGGAAAGACAGGGTTGTTCGGCGGCGCAGGTGTCGGCAAAACGGTGTTGATTCAGGAATTGATTCGAAACATTGCGGCTGAACATGGCGGATATTCTGTTTTTGCCGGTGTGGGCGAACGAACGCGCGAGGGAAATGATTTATGGATTGAAATGAAAGAGTCGGGCGTGTTGGAGAAAACCGCTCTTATCTTTGGCCAGATGAACGAACCGCCGGGCGCGCGCCTTCGTGTTGCGCTGACGGCGTTGACAACGGCAGAGTATTTCCGCGATGAAGAGGGAAAAGACATCCTTCTTTTCGTTGATAATATTTTCCGGTTCACGCAAGCAGGCTCGGAAGTTTCCGCGTTGCTCGGACGCATGCCGTCGGCAGTCGGTTACCAGCCGACGCTTTCAACCGAGATGGGAGCGCTGCAGGAGCGTATCACTTCGACTAAAAAAGGCTCCATTACGTCCGTGCAGGCTATTTATGTTCCTGCAGACGACTTGACCGATCCGGCGCCTGCAACAACATTCTCGCACCTCGATGCGACAACGGTGTTGAGTCGCGCGTTGACGGAAATCGGTATTTATCCGGCGGTTGATCCTCTCGATTCGACATCGCGCATCATGGACCCGGGAATTATCGGTCAGGAACATTACGATGTCGCGCGCGCAGTGAAAAATATTCTCCAACAATACAAGGATTTGCAGGATATCATCAACATTCTCGGAATGGATGAATTGTCCGACGAAGATAAATTGACGGTCCAGCGCGCGAGAAAGATTCAGAGATTTCTTTCACAGCCGATGTTCGTGGCTGAAGCGTTCACCGGCACGCCCGGAAAATACGTGAAGCTCGAAGACACGATCACAGGCTTCAAAGGGATTCTCAACGGCGAGTATGACGATTTGCCGGAAGGCGCGTTCCTCATGGTAGGTACGATTGAAGATGCGGTTGAAAAAGGGAAAGCAATGTTGGCGGCGGTCTGAGAAAGTTCAACGTTACAAGTCAAAAGTTTAAAGTTAGAATTGTCACATCTCATTGAAGTTACATATGCTGGCGGTCCAAAATTACAACAGGGTCATTCCCGCGAAAGCGGGAATCCATAAAATGGATGCCCGATAAAAGCATCGGGCATGACAATCTACTCATTTACATTTTTCTGTTGTTCCAATGGCAGAGAAACATTTCTTACTTGACATCGTTACACCCACGAAAACTGTTTTCTCCGGAATGGTCGGAAGTTTTTCGGCGCCGGGGCTGGCGGGAAGTTTTCAAGTCTTGTTTAATCATGCACCGCTGCTTTCCGCCATAGGCATCGGTGAAGTGAAGGTTCTCGACTCTGCGGGAACGGAAGAGCGTTATGCAACGAGCGGCGGCTTTGCCGAAGTGAATGCCAACAAAGTTATTCTTCTCGCTGAAACTGCCGAGCGGTCCGACAGCATAGATGTGAAGCGTGCCGAAGAAGCAAAACGACGCGCAGTGGATCGTCTTGCCGAAGAAGAAAAAATAGATGAGCAGCGTGCCCGAGCGGCGCTTGCACGCGCACTCAACAGACTTAAAGTTGCGGGAGCGGGATAGCTGAGAAATCAGAAGGCGGAGATCAGAAAATCAGGAGGTTAGAAGTTGAGAAATTCTGAATCGTGCAGCTTGAATTCTGAACCCTGAAGCCGCAACCTTCCATCATCCATCTCCCATTTTTCCATTTCAAACCTCAAGGCACAAATCTCGAGCCTCGGAACGGGGATTGCTTCTTCTTTTTCAATGCCGTATATTTTCACCACACTTTTCTTCCAAAAATTCTTACACAGAATGAGACCGACACGCGCGATCATTGATCTTGGTGCAATTCACTACAACCTCAAGCAAGTACGTCGGCACGTGGGGGGAACAACTTCAATCATGGCGGTGATTAAAGCGAATGCGTACGGGCACGGAATGATTCCCGTGGCTCAATCAATTCTCAAACACCGTCTTGCTGAATATTTTGGTGTTGCAATAGTTGAAGAGGGAATCACGCTGCGAAAAAATAACATCAGAACGCCGACGCTGGTTTTCACAGCGCCGAACGATGACCAGCTTTCCGAGTATGTCCGCTATAATCTTGAGCCGACACTTTGCTCGTCCAAAACCGCGCGATCGTTGAACCGCATTGCCGCATCACGGGGAAAAACTGTTTGCGTTCACATCAAAGTTGATACAGGTATGGGGAGAATCGGCGTGAGTGCGGATGATGCGGTTGAGTTTGTTGAGCACGTGCGCCGTCTCAAAAATATTTTCGTGAAAGGAATCTACACTCACTTTGCGGCATCGGATGAACCGGATGTATCCTTCGCTGAACAACAGTTGGAATCATTCCGCACTCTTTTGCAAACCATTGCGTCACGGGGCATACACATTCCTTTGAAGCATTGTGCGAACAGCGGGGCTATTCTTCAGCTAAAAAATTCGTATTTTGATATGGTGCGTCCGGGTATTATGATGTACGGTTATTATCCGTCGCACGAAACGCGAAAGACGCTTCCGTTGAAGCCTGCGATGTCTGTGCGCTCGAAGATCGGATTTCTGAAATCTGTGAACAAAGGAACGAGCATCAGTTACGGTAGAAAATATTTTGCGCCGCGAAGGACTTTTATTGCTTCCGTTGCCGCCGGCTACGCCGACGGCATCAGCAGACGGCTGACGAATAAAGCTTCCGCATTGATCGGCGGACAACGGTTTCCAATTGTCGGAACGATTTGTATGGATCAATTGATGATTGATCTCGGACCACGATCGCGCCACAGCGTCGGTCATGATGTTGTGCTGATGGGGAGAGACAGGAACGAAGAAATTTCGGCGTGGGAAATTTCGGATGCGCTGGAAACAATTCCGTACGAAGTGTGTTGTGCAATTTCCGAACGGGTTCCGCGGGTGTATATCAATCCGAAGGAGTGATTCTGAGAATCAATGGATAACTGCGATCAATATTTACTTCAGGTTTTGCGCCGCACGCAGCATGAGCTGCAGGACAGTCTTATTCCTGCGCATGCGGAGAAATTTGGCCGCGTGGTCGAAAAGTTAGAACAGGCACCGTCGCTTCGGGATGAAATTATTCGGCTTCAGACCGTGAAAGGGTTTACCAGAGCGGCTCTTGCTTTGCAATGGATTCTCGAGCGAGCCGAGCGGAGCAGCGAGGATTTTTCCACCGGGCGGTTGGATGCCGATGCGTCGTTGTTGAACGATAAATTCTTTGAGGCATTTCTGAGCGAGCCGTTCGGAGCAACCGAGCCTGCGCGGGCGAAGGCTCCGCCGTCTGCAGCCGAGCTTCCGTTTGAATCTTTCGAGCCGCAGCCTGTTATCATTGAGGAAAGGAAACAAACTACCGCTTCTGCCCAAACGATGGCGGAGACGCCGTCGCCGGCGCTGACAGAGATTCTCGATCAGAATCTGCTCTTAGCGTTTCAACGCTTTGCTGAAATTGTTTCGAAGATGGGAGAAAAAACCCCGGCGGAACGAAAGAGCATTTTTGCGGTGCTCGGCATGATTGCAAAGAGTTCGGTTGAAGTGGCACGACAGCAAAACAAGGAAGAAGTGTTGGAATTTTTTCAATCAGTCATCAAGTTTATCACGGCAATTGATGCCGCAGGCACTGCACAGGATGCCCGCGTTGCAGAAACGATGCGTGATGTCGGCGAGCGGCTGAATGCGGCGTTGAAAGAAAAATCGAACGGCATCGAGCTTCTCACGAGCATCAATGCTATTCTCCAAAATCCAGACCTGTTTTCCGGCAGGTAGGTGAATGAAGTGAAGGTATGCAGAGATGAGCACAAGATAGAGGAGACCAATCTATGAAACAACAGCCAAATATTTTTGCGGTGATTATGGCGGGGGGAATCGGCTCGCGTTTTTGGCCCCGCAGCCGGGAAAAAACTCCGAAGCAGCTTCTCGAAATTGCCGGCAGCGGCGGCGCGCCCAACGACCAATCGGCGTCTGCGCCGCAGGGCGGCACGATGATTCAAAATACCGTTCGCCGCTTATCGGGATTCGTGCCCGGGAAGCAAATGTTTGTTGTAACAAACAAAGCGCAGAAGAGCGGCGTTACGAGACAGCTTCCTCACATCCCTTCCGAAAATATTATTGTCGAGCCGGTCGGACGTAACACGGCGCCATGCATCGGTCTCGCGGCGATGTTTGTCAACAGGCTCGATCCTCACGGCGTGATGATTGTCCTGCCCGCAGATCATTTCATTCAGAATGAAAAAGAATTTCTTCGCTTGCTGGATGTCGGTGTTCGCGCAGCCTACGAATCGTCGGCGCTGGTGACGATCGGCATTCAGCCGAATCGCCCCGAAACAGGGTATGGCTACATACAAATTGATGAGGAGCCGGGAGCGGGAAATCCCTATATGGACCGGGGCGTGTACCGTGTGAAAACGTTTGCTGAAAAGCCCAACCTGCAAACCGCAGTGCAGTTTTTGGAGAGCGGAGATTTTTTGTGGAACAGCGGCATGTTCATTTGGCGCGCCGATGTTATTCTGAGTGAAATGAAAAAATCGCTTCCCGAAATAAGCACGCAGTTAATGAACATCGAGCCGTCGTTAGGCACATCGCTTTTCGAGCAGAATCTTGAGCATGCGTACGGGGTGATTCGCGGTATTTCCATTGATTACGGCGTGATGGAAAAAGCGGAGAATGTTTTCGTGCTGAAAGGCGATTTCGGCTGGAACGACGTCGGCTCGTGGGATGAAGTAACGAGAATCACGAAGAGCGACGAGCACGGAAACCATTTTGCAGGGAAAGTGATCCCGGTGAACACGACGAACTCGTTCATCTATGCTTCAGGAAAACTCATTGCAACCGTCGGCATAGACGATCTCATTGTCATTGACACGGACGATGCGCTGCTCATCTGCAAGCGCGGCTCGTCGCAGGATGTGAAAGAGATCGTTGATCACCTTCGTCGCAAACAAATGAACGAGTATCTTTGATGCTGCACCGCAAAGGCGCAGGGACGCAAAGGTGATAAATGACCAATGAGATCGTTAGAATTGCGAGAGAAACAAGTCGCCTGCTTCGGAAGAATATGACAAAAGCTGAACGAATTCTATGGAACGAGCTTCGGAACAGGAAATTTCTCGGTAAAAGGTTTCTTCGTCAACATCCGCTTTTTTGTGAAGATGAAGGCAGGCAAAAATTTTTCGTGGCTGATTTTTACTGCCATGAGGATCATTTGGTAATTGAAGTGGATGGCAAAAGTCATGAGCATCAGAAAGAATACGATGAGGCACGAACCCTTCTCATCAGCACGAAGAAAATTGAAGTTATACGATTCAAGAACGAGCAAATTCAACAATACCTGCCAGAGGTGTTAGAGATCATGAGAAAATTTATTAGCACTGCCTCAGTTAACTCATCCCCCGGCCCCCTTCCCTAAGAATTAGGGAAGGGGGATCAAGGGGGTAGGGTTCGTCATTAGCGAGTGAGGCAGTTGTAGGAATAGATACGACAATTGAAACTAACAACTTCAAGCGGCGGAATACTTGTTCTTGCTTTTATTATAGGCGGTTGTGTCTCTTCGCCGCGGTTTACCGAGAAAGGACGCAGGGTTTCTTCCGAAGGGGGAGAGGCGCCGGCGGTTTCACATGCAAAGTCATTGCTCACGCTTACGGGAATTGCGTCGTATTATGCAGACGATTTTAACGGCAAGAAGACTGCGAACGGCGAAACATACGACATGAACGGCTTCACCGCGGCGCATCGCTCGCTGCCGTTCGGAACGAAAGTCCGTGTAACGAATCTCGAGAATGGGCGACAAGTCGTTGTTCGCATCAACGACCGCGGTCCGTTTCAACTGAGCCGCATTATTGATTTGTCGCTCGGTGCTGCGAAAGCGTTAGGCATGGTCGCCAACGGTACGGCAAAAGTAAAATTAGAAGTGATCGGGTGGGGAGACAATCAGTATACGCAGTGAAATAAAACTTTTGATTCTTTGTGCCTTCGTGACTTAGCGGCAAAAAATATTTTTTGAGCAAACAATGTCCAAAACAGTTATTACAGAGCGCGACATACTTAACGCTGCAAAGAGCGGAAAAAAATCCGTCGTTGCGGACAAGAGCGCGGTCATTACTCCCGCCGCCCGCGATAAGGCACGCGAGTTGAATATTTCTTTCTCTGACAAGAAGGAAGAAAAATCTGCGACGCCTGTTGAACAGAAAACCCCGACGAGGTCGTACGATTCTTCAGCGATTTCAAAAACGAATGTCGGCTCGAATCTCGTTGTCATCGGAAGCGATCACGGCGGATTTCAAACGAAGGAGATGCTGAAAAAATATCTTGCCTCGCTTGGCTATCGCACGTTGGATGTCGGAACAAATTCCGAAGAAGCGTGCGATTATCCCGATTACGCGTACGCCGTGGCGCGCATCGTCGCAAAGGGCGAGGCATGGCGCGGCATTATGATTGACGCAACCGGCGTCGCCTCTTCTATCGTGTGTAATAAAGTCCCGGGCATTCGCGCCGTTGCGTGCTATAACGAATTTGTCGCGCAGAGCAGCCGCGAGCACAATGATGCCAACGTGCTGACGCTCGGTGCAAAATCGCTCGGTGCGGAATTGATCAAAGCGATTGTCAAGACGTGGCTCGAAGCGTGGTTCGGCGGCGGACGGCA
Organism: Bacteroidota bacterium; assembly: GCA_028873075.1. Taxonomy (GTDB): domain Bacteria; phylum Bacteroidota; class Ignavibacteria; order UBA10030; family UBA8401; genus JAJYOI01. The sequence goes on along the minus strand of JAGWND010000027.1, from coordinate 9,735 downwards.
CAAACGCCGCGTTGATAAAATTGCCGATGTGGAACGGAAATTCAGTAAGTAATATTGTCTTGTTGTCTTATCTGACCCCACCCTCCCCTCCCCTTGCAGGGGAGGGTATTGCTATTCTCCCCCTGCAAGGAGGAAATAAAGAGAGGGTCGTAAAGATGGACGATTTCTTTTTTGTTGCTGTTCTTTTGTTTTTCTTTTCTTCGCTTCTCTTCGCTCAGAATAATTCTACTCTTCGCGGGAAAGTAGTTTCTGCTGAAGATTCTTCTCCGCTCGTCGGCGCAACTGTTACCGTTAACAACACGTCGCTTGGCGCATCAACTGATGCGGACGGAATATTTCGCATCAAAAACATTCCGGCAGGAATGTATTCGCTCGCCGTCAGCATGATCGGCTTCCAACGAAAAATTCTAGAACATGTTCGTGTCGGTTCCGGGGAAAATCATTTGTTGACGATTGCACTTTCGCCTTCGCCGATTCAGGCAAACCCTGTCGTTATTACTGCGACGAAGCATGAACAATCGTTGGAGGAGGCGCCGGTAAGCATGAGTATTGTGAACGCGCACATGCTCGAAGCGCGGAACACGATTTCCGTTGACGATGCTCTGCGTTATGTGCCCGGCGTGAATTTGATGCAATCGCAGGTGAACATTCGCGGCTCCAGCGGATACAGCCGCGGTGTCGGCAGCCGCGTGCTTTTGTTGATTGACGGTCTGCCGATGCTGACGGGAGATACCGGCGAAATTACATTCGAGGCGATTCCCGTTTTTCAAATTGACCGGATCGAAGTCGTGAAAGGTGCAGGCTCGGCCCTCTACGGCTCGAGCGCGTTAGGCGGCGTTATCAATGTCATCACGAAAGAAATTCCGGAGCGTCCGATCACACGCTGGAGAATGTACGCCGGTGCGTACGATTCGCCGTCGTTTAGTGAATGGAAGTGGAGTTCGAAGACAAGAGCGTTCAACGGAGAATTTTTCAGCCACGCGCAGCGGTTCGGCGGTTTGAGCCTCGTCCTTTCCGGCTCGAGAATTTTCGACGACGGCTACCGCGAAAACGACTGGCTCCGGCGCTACGACGGCTACGCAAAAGTGAAATATGATTTCTCGCCGTTTCAAAGTCTTACCGCTACGACAAATTTGTTCTATCAATATCACGGAGATTTTATTTGGTGGAGAAACGCGAACGATGCGCTTCGCCCCGATTCGAGCCAGGAAAATTTTTCGGTAACGTCATACCGGACAAACACGAGTTTTCTTTTCAGAAGTTTCGTCAATGATGAATGGTATTATGAAGTGAAGGGAATTTGGGTCACCGGCAATTGGCATGAAGACAGCCTTGCAGTGCGCGAGGCGAACGCATCGAGATCGAGCGTTGCGGATGGGGAGATTCAAGTAAGTTACACGCCGAACACACAGACAACATGGACATTCGGCATTGCCGGAAATTTCGATCATGTTATTTCAGATTTGTTCGGAACACACAGCGGTTTCGGAGGCGCACTCTATGGACAAGATGAAATCAAAATTAACGACGCACTAACAACAACGCTCGGCGCTCGCTTCGACGTTCAGCAGATTGAAGGATTGAACTCGAACCAGCAGGTGAATCCCAAGTTAGGCGTGACGTATGAACTCGATCCACAGACACATCTTCGTGCATCAATCGGCCGCGGATTCCGTGCGCCTTCGATCGGCGAATTATATGCCGCGACGAATGTCTCGTCAAGCTCCATTTCGATCGTGCCGAGCACCGATCTTCGCCCGGAACATAGCTGGACATACGAAGTCGGCGGAACGCGGGCGCTCCTGCCGAATCTTTCCGCCGATGTTTCATTGTTTCAAAGCGATTTTTCCGGTTTGATCGAAGCCGGTGTTGAAATTGATTCCGCAAGGAATTCTCCTGTCGTTCGTTTCCGCAACGTAACGCGAGCCCGCATTCAGGGTGTTGAAACGAATTTTCATTCCGAGCTGCTCGATCACACGCTTCTCCTCGATCTGAATTACACGTATAATTGGCCCTATGATGTCGGGCAGAAAGCGATACTCCATTTTCGTCCGCGCCATATTGCAAGCGTGAATGCAACATACGGCTACGGGGACGTTACGTTCGGAGCGGATGTTCGTTTCATCAGCCGCGTAGATGCGATTGATGAAAATTTGGTTCAGCTTGCGCCGATTATTGACGGCGACACGCGCGTTCCGATTTATGTGAACGACGTTCGCGTGGTTGCCGGTCTTGCATCGTTCGGATTGCCGCTGAAAGCAAGCTTCAACATCAACAATCTTTTGCGGTACAATTATGTTGAGATCATCGGGAATATTGCACCGCTCCGGAATTTTGTTCTCACTGTAGAGGGAGCACTGTGAATGCACATTCTTCATGTTCTTTCGCAATTTGAAATTACCGGTGCGGAAACGTACGCCGCCGCTTTAGCGCATGAGCAAATTCTCAGCGGCCATGCTGTGACAATTGCATCGGATACGTTTCATGTACCGAGTGAGGCGGAGGTCATTTCGCTGCCGATCGGGCGTAGAACGCTTCTTCAGCGGTTTCGCAATGTTTCCGCGCTGAAGGTTGTGATTCGGGAGAAGAAGATTGATGTTGTTCATGCGCACTCGCGCGCAGCAAGCTGGGTTTCTTTTTTTGCAACGCGCGGCAGCAACGTTCCGTTGATCTCGACAATCCATGGCAGGCAGCATTTGCATTTTTCTTCCACTGCTTTACAAATTTACGGGGAGAAAGTGCTCTCGGTCTGCGAAAGCATTCATGATCATTTGATAGAAGACCTCGGCATTGCGCCGGAAATTGTCACCGTATGCCGTAACGGCATTGACCTGGCACAGTGGGTCGGGCGGGATGCGAAAAGTTTCCATTCAAAATATGTCATTTCGCTTGTTGGAAGATTGTCCGGGCCGAAAGGTGAAGTTGCACGGATGCTGATTTCCTCTGTATTCCCGTTCGTCGCAAAAAAGGTTCCTTCAGCGGAATTTCATATCGTCGGCGGAATGAAGGAATGTGACAATTATGGGGAATTCATCAGCGCGGTGAATAACAGTATCGGCGCGAAAAAGATTTTCCTGAAAGGATTTACAAACGATGTTGCCGGAGTTTACCGTCATTCATCACTGGTGATCGGTTCTGGAAGAGTTGCAATGGAAGCGCTCGCTTGCGGTACACCGGTCGTTGCGGTAGGAGAGTCGCAGTGTATCGGGTTGGTCAATGAAACAAACGCAACAGAAGCACTGCGAACGAATTTCGGCGACGCCGGTGAAAAGAAAAATTTTTCGCCTTCGTACGTTGCCGAACAAATAGTGAGCGCGCTTTTGAAGGATTCACCCGCCTCTGTTCCATGGAGAAGGTCGTTCGTGCGGCGCGAGTTCGATATTAAGCAAAAGAAGGGGGAAGTTTTTGCACATTATGCAGAAGCCGTTGCGCGGAAAAAAAGAATCAAAGAGATTCCGGTATTGATGTATCACAGGGTCACGAATGAAATCCCGGCAAAGACGAAACACCACATTTACGTGACATGCGCTGAATTTGAGCGACAACTTCGTTTCCTCAGCCGCAAACGATTTTCGACGCTCAGATTTCTCGATCTGCGGGATATCGTTGAAGGAAATAAAGTTCTTCCAAGGAAGCCCGTTCTTTTAACGTTCGATGACGGCTATGAAGATAATTTTACGTACGCCTTTCCGCTGCTGAAGAACTATGGAATGACGGCAACGATTTTTTTGATCGGCGATTCGTCAATCAAAACAAACGTGTGGGACAGCAGCAGCGGCGAACCTGAAGCAAAACTGTTAGAAGATGAACAAGTGCGTGCAATGGAAGAGTATGGAATAGAGTTCGGCGCGCATTCTATGACGCACAGAAAATTGACGGACATCACCTTTTCCGAATGCAGGGCGGAAATTGCCGGTTCAAAATCCGAGATTGAAAAACGAACCGGCGCGCGCGTTGTTGCATTCGCGTACCCGTACGGCGCGGTGAATGCCGACATCAAAAAGCAGGTGATGAACGCGGGATTCATGTTCGGTGTTGCAACAGACTCCGGCGGGCGAAATTTTTGGCAGGATTTTTTTCAGGTCCGCCGTATCCCGATATTTCCAAAAACATCTGCTTTTGCATATTGGAAGAAAACGTCAGGGTGGTATCATCGGTATAAAAAGGTGCGGTAGCAGGATGTTCATTGATTCCCATACACATTTATTTTATCCGGATTTCAACGACGACCGCGAGGAAGTGATCCGCCGTGCAATTGATGCCGGCGTGAAATATTTTGTCGTTCCCGGAACAAATTTAGAGACGAGCCGTGAAGCAATTCAATTGGCTGAGCGGTACGGTTCCGTTTACGCCTGCGTCGGTGTTCACCCTCTCGATTGTTCTTCTGTGACTGAAGCGGGGCTGCAAGAAGTCGAAGCATTAACTTCGCACCCCAAAGTTGTTGCCGTCGGCGAGATCGGTTTGGATTATTATTACGATGCGTCGAATGCCGGGCTTCAGAGGGAACTGTTCAAACGCCAACTTGAAATTGCAGTTCGAAAAGACTTGCCGATCGTTATTCACACCCGCAATGCAATGGACGATGCAATCCGCATTGTGGAAGAATATGTTGCAGCGCATCCACAATGGCGAAGGCAATTTGCAATTCCAAACAGTCGGCTTCCGGTGTGGAAAGGGGTTTTTCACTGCTTTTCCGGCGATGCAGCGACGGCGTATAGACTGCTGCACAGCGGCTTTATCGTTTCGTTTCCCGGCATTGTTACGTTCAAGAAAAATTCAGCGTTTGACACTGTTGCAACATTCGGCTACGATCACATCATGGTGGAAACCGACGCGCCGTTTTTGGCTCCGGTCCCGCACCGCGGAAAAAGGAACGAGCCTTCAAACATCCCGGTCATCGCACAGAAGATTGCCGAGGCATGCCATGCTTCGATTGATGATGTTGCACGGACAACGTCGTTCAACGCGAAGAAATTATTTCGCATCGGCGAGCCGGAGCCTCCCGTGTTTACATACAAATTAGGCGATGCGTTATATCTCAATCTCACAATCCGCTGCGACGCCGATTGTGTTTTTTGCGACCGCAAGGGAGAAGCGGTTGTGAAGGGGTACAATTTGAAAATTACGCGCGAGCCTTCGGTGCGGGAAATCATCGAAGAGATTCACGACCCGACGCGCTACAGCGAAATTGTTTTCTGCGGTTACGGCGAGCCGACGATTCGTTTCGACGCCGTGAAAGAGATTGCGGCATGGGTGAAATCAAAAGGCGGCCGCACGCGATTGAACACCGACGGGCACGGCAACATCATCAACAAAAGGAACATCGCGCCGGAGCTTCGCGGCATTCTTGACAGCGTTTCGATCAGCTTGAATTCCGCCGATCCGGAAGAATACGGCAGATTGATGCGGTTGAACGGGAAGAAGCACCATCAAGCGACGGTAGATTTCGGCCGCGAAGCGAAGCGCTTTGTTCCCGAAGTTGTGATGACGGTTGTTGGAATGGATGAAGTTGAAGTTGAGAAAGCAAAAAAATTCGCTGAAGAGGAAATCGGTGTTCCGTGCCGTGTGAGGCAGTACTTTTAAGTGAAGCAGCGGTTCAGGTATTGATTTTCAATTTTAAAAATATATTTTTATCTATGTCTTTGAATGTTGGAGTGATGGAATAAGTTAGAAAATTCCATTATTTCAGGGGTTTTGTAACACCTCTACTGGCTCGCTGCTTGCGCGTACGTTGTTTGATGTGCCGGATCAATAGTGGAGAGAAGCTGGTACACGCTGTTCCTGTCGGGGTAATTTTTGAAAATATCTGCAAGCTCTAAATATTTCGTATCGAAGAATGTCTTAATGAGCAGCGAACGCGCGTTCACAGTATTCTGGGTGTTTTGTATGCTTTGCAAAAACCCAACGATGTTCTTGAGTCCCTTGTCCGGTTCGGTTGCGAGCAGATCGAGTCCGTTGTAATGGTAGGTGAACATTCCTTCGCGGAACGGCTGATATTTCGGGCTCAGAAGCTCTTCGGCAAAGCCGTAACGATTGTAAACGGTCGACACTTTTGTCCAGCCGGTCGCAGTACTCGGAGCTTTGTTACAAATGGACATCGCGCGCTGAAAGTACGGGGTGCCGGTCAGCGCTTTGTAGGAATCGTAATCGTAGCCGACAACGATGTTCATGTAATAATCAATGAAGCTGAGCAGGTCGTCGAAGCGGGTCTCATCGTGAATGAACGGCTTGTAGCGGAGGTAGGAGAAATTCCATTGGTCATCGAACAGGCGAAGCATCGCGGTATTTTTTTCCAAGGGCGTGTCGCCTTTGTACACCGGGCGGGAGCTTCCGAGAAACATTTGTGCGGTGTAGGTATTATCGGCGCTGCCGGACGTGAAGAAAATTTGAATTGAACACTTGATTTTGTATCCTTGAAGATCGTCGGGCGACCACTTCGTTGAGTTGACGTAGTTCTGAAGATCGCCGGCAAAATTTTGGAGTAAATCTTTTGTCGAGCCTTGCAGTTTATCGGTGTTGATGGTGACCTGACAATCTACTTGAGCAAACGAGGGTTGTTGTAACGCGAGACCAATAAACATCAAACCTAGAAACAGGAAGGGGAGTCGCATAATGTTCCTTTCTCGGTGGCGGATTGTTGCTTTCATTCGACACAATATAAAAACTTTCATAACTGCGTTCAAGTTGAGGACGTCGCTGGAGCGAACGTTCGTGTGGGGCGCGATTGTCCTCGTTTCATTGGACAATGTTTTCGCAGGCTTTGAGCGTGTTGTTCACTCTCCGGTATTGTGGGGAAAGGGGCTGGCAACGGCGGCATCGCGCAATATTGATGCGGTACTGCTGAACCCGGCTTCTGCGGCCGGCACAGAATCTTTTTCGATCTCGGTTTTTTATTCCCCGTCGCCGTTTGAGCTTCCGCAGCTTTCGAACGGCGGAATAACGGCTGCCGTTCCGCTTTCGTCGTTCGCCGTGTGCAGCTCGCTCGTTACCTCCGGCTTTTCGTTGTACCGTGAATTGAGCGGCACCGTGACGATAGCAAACTCTTTTTTCGGTACGCTCGATGTCGGTGCGAATCTTTCTTTGAACCATCTTTCGATTGCACGTTACGGTTCGGCGGCGGCTCTCACGTTCGATGCCGGCGCCGAACTGGAAGTCGGCGGCGGCGTGCGGTGGGGAGTCGCTCTTCTTAATTGTACGCGTTCGACCATCGGACGCGGGCATGACGCGCTGCCGCAATTGTATCTCACCGGGTTCGAATACACCGTCCTGCCGCGAGCAACGGTTGCGTTCGACATTGTCAAGGATTTTCGCTATCCGTTTTCAATCCGTGCCGGCACGCAATTTTCCCCGCTTGAAAGTCTCGACGCGCGCTTCGGCGTTTCCTCCGCGCCTTCACGATATTACGCCGGCTTCGGTCTTCGGGCGATGTCGCTCTATGTCAGCTATTCCGTTGCAACGCATCCGGAGCTCGGGCTGACGCACGACATCGGAATTGCGTTTCAATTTTGAAGATAGGGAAAAAAATCGCATTACAATTATGCGAAAAAATATTTCTCTCTAACTTGAATGAACCGAACCCTCTTTGTCCTTCCTTCCATAAATGTGAGCGACGGGGATGGGGGAGACGGTTTTTTTGAAAGACATTCTTTCAGCTAATGAACGGAACGTTATTCTATTTTTTATTTTCATGAGACGAATATTCTTTGCCGCATGTATCGTAAGCTCGCTGCCGGCAATTTCCGTCGGGCAGATTCGTGATTCGTCATCTGTTGAAGAGGTTTCGCCCGTCTTGGAATCGCTCTTCGAAGGAAAATCGGAGAAAGAAATTTCCGACGTCCGGGACGAGCTTGACTATCTTCATCAGCATCCGATCAACGTAAATTCGGCGACACTCGGCGTTCTTGCGGCTGTTCCTTTTCTTTCTTCTCATGCTGCCGAGAAGATTCTTGCACTGCGCGATTCAATGGTAAATCTCACTCCTGCCGATCTTTTTTCGATTGCAGAGCTTGAGCCGTCTGTTCTCGAAATAATTCTCCCATGTTTTTCTTTCGAGAAAGAAAACGAGAGGGGAGACGTTTCTTTGGCGAGCCTTTCGGCGTGGTTTTCAGGCGCTTCTCTCGTTGCGCGCTCGCGCGTAGTGAATGACATTCAGACGCGAAAAGGATTTGCCGACGGCGAGTATCCCGGCTCGTCCTTGAAAAAATATCAGCGGATCGAATTTAATACTTCGCGCATCGCTGCGAGAATTCTTTATGAACAAGATGCGGGCGAGCGATTGAAGGACGGCTTCTCATCGTTTTCGTTGGGAATACAAACACCCGATGTTGTGAAAGGCGTTGTCATCGGCGATTACTCGGTAAAGTCGGGAAAGGGATTGGCGTTATCGTCCTTCGGCACCGCTTCAAAGCTCCAGGGAATAATTTCCGGCAGCGGCAGAGCTTCAATCGTTCCGTACGCTTCGACGGATGAATTTCATTACTTTCGCGGGATTGCGGCGGCATTCGATGTTTCTCCGTTTGTTGTTCATGTGATGTACTCGAACACATCTCGTGCTGCAGCCGTTGATAGCTGCGGTGCTGTCTCGAGTTTTTACACCGCAGGATTATTCCGGACGGAGACAGAGTTACAAAAGAAGAATGCTGCACGGGAGCAAATGTTCGGGACTCTGATAAATTTCGAATTTGGAAACTACGGGTATGTCGGTGCGCTTGTGTTCCGCACGGCGTACGATAAGCCGATCGCCGGCGGAAGCCGATCGTTGTCGGCGTTCAGCGTCAACAGTTCGTTGAATTTTAACGGCGCTGTGTTGTATGGCGAAGCGGCAGGAAATTCTCCCGCGCTGAATTCGGGCATTGCAGGGATGCGGATACCGGTTTCGAGAAGAATGACACTTCACATAAGCGTTCGTTCGTATGCGGCGGAGTATTCGAACATGTATGCCTTTCCGTTCGGTGAAAGAAATTCTGCCGGCGGAGGGGAGGGGGGCGTTTTTGCCGGAATAGAATTGCGCCCTGCTGAAAGCCTGAATGTGATCGGGTATTACGACGAGTTCGCGCTTCCTTCTTCAGGCGGTTTTTTTGATCGTGGAACAGAATATTTTCTGAATGCTGCCGTGCGCGCTCATCCGAAGCTGAAATTTTCTTTTCAATACAAGGGAAAAATCAAAACCCGATCAGGCTCGCTCGAAGAGCGCAGCCAACACTCCGTGACGCTGGACGGAGCATACCGTGTTCAAAAAACGATCGTTGTTCGCCAGCGGTTTGAGATGAACGTTGTGAGCTATTCGATTTCAAAAATTCATGAGACAGGAAAGCTTGCCTTCAGCGAGGTTCGTTACGAACATGCTTCGCTGCCGTTCGAGGTCGTCGCGCGCATTGTCGTGTTTGAGACCGATTCGTACGATTCCCGCGTGTACGAATATGAAAACGACGTTCGCGGCGCCTTCAGCAATCCGCCCCTGTATGGAAGCGGCATGCGCTGGTATTCCTTGGCAACGTACAAGATCGGTGCAACGGTACGGATTTCTTTGAAATACAGCGAGACGGTCAAATCGGGTGTAACGGCAATGGGTTCCGGCGAAGACGAAATTCAAGGTGCGCTCGACAACCGGGTAACGTTTCAGCTCGATATGGCGTTATGAATTTATTCTCTGTTTTTGTACCTTAACTAAGGTTACGCGAAAAGCCTGTTTGAGTGTGTACGTTATTAGAGGAGAGTCATTCCCGCCCCTCTTAC
>JAGWND010000026.1 GCA_028873075.1 Bacteroidota bacterium | reverse complement strand
AAAACCGCATTAAAGGTTTTCTTTTTCGCGGTTTGAAAAACTTTTATCGCAATAACAAATTTCTTTTTCGCGGTTCGGAAAACTGAAACCGCATTTTGAGTTTTTCTTCATGTCATAAAAGATTCTCCGACCGCGATTTCAATTTCTTTTACCGCATCCGGAGAAACCGAACATGCGGTATGAAAAACTGTTACTGCGATTCCGTAAATAAAAAAGGCGCTCCGGAAAAACCGAAGCGCCCTGCGCCATGGCACCAATGGCGCTCAAATGCCTCTCGTACCTAAATTATAGTTTTAAGGCGAGATGTCAGACGGCTCCAAAGCGCCGTCAGACATTGTTCTGCTTTACTTCGCAAAGCTCTGCACGTACGCGGCAAGATATCCGATTTCCCGCTTGTTCAGCCTGCCGCCCCACGGGGGCATCAGCGGCGATTTGTTGATCGCGCTTCCGCCGTACGTAATTGCCTGGATAATCTGCTCGTCCGAAAGCGCGTTCATATACCGTGCGTCGGAAAAATCCTGCGGCTTCGGGTTAAGGTTGTACGCATTGAACCCGTCCCCTTTTCCTGCATCGCCGTGGCAGACGTTGCAGTATTTCGTGTAGAGAAATTGTCCTTCTCTTTCTTCGTATGTCAGCTCGTGCACAGGCGCGGCGGGCGTTTGAGAAGAAGAATCAACGGCGCTTGTACTGTCGCTCTTCGCCGGCTGTTTCTGTGCGCTGTTGGTATGCTTCGAGCATTGAAGGAAAAGAAAAGAAAGAACAAGTGCAATAAAAAATGTGAATGTTTTCATACGTGTGCTTTCACTTGAGCGTCATCAGGTACGCTGTCAGCGCTTCTGCGTCTTCGTCTGTCAGTTTGTAATCCGGCTGTATTGAATTCGGCCTGTACGCCTGCGGGTCTTTCAGCCAGTGGAAAATCCATCCTTCCTTCAATCGCGATCCGACTTTGTCGAGCGGCGGTCCCACATAGCCGCCCTTCCCTCCCACCTGATGACAGCTCTGGCATCCGTATTTCTGGAAGAACAATCCCTTGCCGCTCGCAACCGCCGCGGGAGTCGTTTTCACATTGTGCTCGATGCTGTCGGCAATGAAGACCTTCTCCATGTACCCGGCAATCGTTCTGATCTCCGCATCGGATAAAAAGAAATTCGGCATCCGCTCGGTCAGGATCGGGCGGAGCGAGTACGGGACTTTGAAATATCCTTCGAGCCATTTCTCCTGCACCTGGCTTGCTTCCATCGAAAGGTCTGTTGCAACTAACCGTCCGTTGCCGTTCATCACGTGGCAGCTCATACACGAAAGGCTTCTCACTAACTTTCCGAAGTCCCCCTGCGGCATGAACGTGCTTTTCGGTTTCGGATGAACGATGTACGCCGCCGGAATCTTCTCGTCCGTGTTGCCGAGCAGCGCAACAGTTACGGCGCGCGCCTGTTCATCCGTGAATCCGAAGTCGGGCATTTTCATCGCCGGCGTGAAGATGCGCGGGTGCAGCAGCTTCGTTTTGAGATAGGAAGGAAGATTCTGCTCAATCGTTGTTTGCCCGAAATCAATCTCATAGATTTTTTTGCTCCCAACGTACGTCAGTTCGGGACCCATCTCTTCCGCTTTCGGAGCGGCGGAAAGCTCGTGGCATCCGGCGCAGTTGTAATGCTTGTAGAGCGCGAGCCCTTTTTCATACGCCGCCGGGTCGGGCGTGTACGGAGGCGGCTGCGGCGCATCGTAATCCACGAACTGATCTTCCATGTACGCCACCACATCGGCAAGGTTGTTCTTCGTAAATCTGAACCGCGGCATTTCTACATCGGGAGAAATGCGTTTCGGGTTTTCGAGATAATTGTAAAGCCACGTCTCGTTCACTTTGCTCGCCACTTTGCCGAGATCGTTTGCGACATATCCGCCTTTGCCATTGATCATGTGACAGCTAATGCAGCGGGCTTCGCTGAATTTCGTGGCGCCGAGGCTGATCATCTTCGCCTTTGCCGCCGCCGATGCGGAGGCTAACTGCGCGGGAAGCTTTTCCAGCGAGGCATTTGCAGGCGGCGTCGTGAACGTCATCAGAAAATCGGCGAGATTATTTGCTTCTTCATCGGAAAGAAGAAAATTCGGCATCCGCGTTTGCGGGAAATATGCTTTCGGATTTTTCAGCCAGTTCACCAGCCATGTCCGGTTCACCTTCGAGCCGATACCGTCGAGGCGCGGAACCCACTGCTTGTCGTAGCCGTCAATCTTATGGCAGCCGACGCAGTTGGATTGCTCGATCAATTTGCGTCCTTCATTGAGAATCGGAGCTTCCGGCACATTCTGTTCCTTGTGACACTTTGCGCACGACGCTTCCATAAAATCTTTCGGGAGAATCGGCTTCTCCCAGAATTTCACTTTGCCGATGGACTCTTTGTATTCTGTCGCAGCGCCTTGCCCGTCGTGGCAGATCGTGCAGCCGAATTCATCAATGTCGTGATAAATATTCGGATGCGCGGTGAACGGCTGCTTTGCGTGCTTCAGTGCCGGCTCGCTGATACCGAGATGGCATGTTTCGCAGCGGTCAACGCGGTCGAACTTCTGCACCCACTGCTGCTTGATGCCGATAGGCACCGGCTTCACGCGCTGCGGAAGCGTTGCAACAAGAGCGTTGTACTGATACTGGTACGATCTCCATTCGCTGAAATAATCTTTGAGCGGCGACACGGCGAGAACGATAAGAAGCGCGACGCTTGCTATTGCAAAATATTTTCTCAGGCTATTCATAGTGTGCTCATCAATAGATTTCGTGCCAGGGCCACGTCCAGCTCCATTCCGGTCCGCGGAAGAGAATGCCGATCGTCGTCAATACCACCACAATGACGATGAACCATGTCATGATCCACCATGAAAGCGGACGCGTTCCAAGCCATCCGACAACGCCGGTTTCCTTCTTCGAAAAATAGGGAACAACCATCAGCGCTGTGATAAGCAATGTCGGCACTAACATTGCGTACACATCGAACCACAAGAGAACAACGGAAACGATGCCGACAACGGTGAGAAGAACGCTCAGCGTTTGTCTGCGGTGTTCTTTCCACAATCCTTCCTGCTTCAGATTGATGGGAAAATACGGGATGACGATCAGGGCGATCACGGCAAGCGTCGGCAGGATGACACCCGCAACGATCGGGGGAAAATAATGAAGCAGTTCCTGCAAGCCGAGAAAATACCAGGGCGCTTTTGCGGGGTTCGGTGTATGCTCGGGATTGGCGATCCATTCCAACGGCGCGTTGAACGTCAGCGAGATCAGCGCCAGCACAATGACCATCACTTCAAATGCGATAATTTCTTTGATGACCAGATTCGGGACGGTCATCACCATCTCTTCGTCTTCTTTCTTCACCCGCGCGGCTGTCCTCGGCTTGATGAACGCGACCCGCTTCGGAACCTTCTTCGGGTTCGACGAACCTTCTGCGCGGAAATCTTTCTCAGCAGTCATAGTAAAACTCTTTCCGTTTGTGTTGTTCCGTGAACGATAAGACAGCAGGCATTACACGCCGCCATCCTTTCTCACCCGCCAAAAATGAATTGCCATCAGCACGACCGCAGCAACGGGAATAATGAAGCAATGCAGCACGTAAAACCGAACAAGTGCATTCTCGCCCACCATCGTTCCTCCGAGCAGGAGATATGAAATGGTATCTCCGAGTCCGAACGGGACCGCTTTGACCATGTTCGTACCGACAGAAATTCCCCAAAACGATAACTGATCCCACGGCAGCAAATAACCGGTGTAGCTCAGGAGGATCGTCGTGACGAGAAGAAAGACGCCGATCACCCAGTTGAATTCTTTCGGCGGACGGTACGAGCCGGTGTAGAAGACGCGCATCATGTGAAGAAAAACGATCGCCACCATTGCGTGTGCCGCCCACCGGTGCATGTTGCGGAGAAACCGCCCGTTCGAAACGACAAACTGCAAATCCTTCATGTCCCAATATGCCTGTGCCACCGACGGACGGTAATAGAGCATCAGCAGACCGCCGGTGAACACAAGAATGATAAAGAGCCCGAGCGATAATCCGCCGAGCCCCCACGTGTACGTGAACTTCACCGACCGTTTTCTGACTTTTGTCGGGTGAACATGAAGGAAAAAATTATAGAAGACCGCTTCCGCGCGTGTCCGGTTGGAAAGCGGAAGTCCGTGACGAAACATGGACCGCCACACCTGCGAGCGAAAGAGTTTTTCAAAAGCTTTTTTCATCGGTAATTCTCCGGGTCCTGTCAATGCGTGTTATACTTTCAGAACGACATCGCTGCCGACAACGGCAGATTTATCTACAACCAGCTGTCCGTGATCGTCCAGCGACATTGCGAATCTCGGCAACGGACGGGGGGCGGGACCCGCAATTTTTTGCCCGTCAAGATTGAACTTGCTTCCGTGACACGGGCACGCAATAATGTCCTGCTCGGATTTCCAGTTTGTGATGCAGCCGAGATGCGTGCACACGGCAGAGAGCGCGTAGAAGTATCCTTCCTTCGCTCTGATGATGTACACTTTTTGCTCGATATTCTTGGTCACGCTTCCCGGCGGGTAGTCTTCCGGCGGTCCTACTTTGAATTTCATCGGCGGCTCTTTGACAACATTCGGCGAAAGATATTCGCCGCTCAGCACAATACCGCCAAGCACGGTAATACCGATCGCGCCTGCACCAACGCTCTCCAAAAAATATCGGCGGGAAACAAGGCTTTCTTTTTCCTTTTTCTTTTCTTCTTTATTTTTTTTCTCTTCATCCATATGTCACCTGTTATTCTATCCTCATCGTTTCCGAAATGCTGTAGCTTTCCATTGTAATACATCCCACGGGGCAACGCATCGCGCACAGCCCGCACCGGATGCACCGGTCTTCATCTTTGATCATCACAGAGCCGACGGTTTCTTCCGTTGCTCCGCCAATAACAATATCGTACGTATCCCTCAGTTCGGCATGAAGTGATTCGTCCGCATCAACACGATCCGACGCAACAAGATCAATACACGACTCGGGACAAATATCAACGCAGCCGCCGCAGAGAATGCACTCGCTGCCTGTCTCTTCGCCCGCTTCGTTGAAGATTGTATTCTCCCAGCAATGCAGGCATCGGGACGCTTCCTGCCGTGCTTGCTCTTCAGTATATCCAAGTTCGATCTGTGCAACGCCGATCCTGCGGTCAATAGGAAGAACGGGAATCGGAACGCGCTGCCGTTTTTCATAACCCCATTCGCGTTTGAATTGCTTGGTGTTCGCGACAATGATCTCAACTTTTTGCTCAGAAAGAGAAACCGACACACTGTCTGCGTGCTTGCCGGATAAAAATGAATGAATGGATTGTGCGGCTTTCTTGCCGTTCGCAACCGCATCAATCGCATTGCGGGGACCGAACGACACGTCGCCGCCGGAAAAAATTCCGGGAGCAGATGTTGCAAGCGTTTTCGGGTCAACTTTGATAGTGTTACGCGGCGTAAGTTCAATTCCGTCTTGCGGCTGCACCCACGTAAGATCGGAGGTCTGTCCGATTGCCATGATGACCGTATCGGCTTCGATCAATTGTTCCGTATGCTCCGCGAACTTCGGGTTAAAGCGCTTCTGCTCGTCAAAAACCGAAACGCAGTCAATCGTTTCGAAACCGGCAACCTTCCCGTTCTTTCCGATAATTCTGTGGGGACCTTTCCTCGGGTGAATCTGAATACGCTCTTCAAGCGCTTCGTCAATTTCATCTTTCGATGCGGGCATTTCGCTCCAGTCTTCGAGACACACCATGTGCACTTCCTTGGCACCGAAGCGAACCGCAGAACGAGCAACATCGAGCGCTTCGGCTACCTCCGTCACGTGGCCGATTTCCGCTTTCTCCTGACGGGCGGCAGTGCGCGCAACATCAATTGCAACATTGCCTCCTCCGACGACCACAACCTTATTTCCCAACTCGACGCGGTAGCCGAGATTCACATTGAGAAGGAAATCAACCGCACGAAAGACGCCGTCGAGATCAACACCGTCAATGCGAAGGTCGCGGCTTTTGTGGGCGCCGATGGCGACGAACACTGCCTCAAATCCCTGTTCTTTCAAATCAGCAATTGTAAAATCGCGCCCGATTGCAGAGTTCAATTTCAATCCGACGCCGAGACTGAGGATTGCATTGATTTCAAGACGAATCAGTTCGCGCGGAAGACGATATTCCGGAATTCCCAACCGCAGCATTCCGCCGGCAACGGACTGCGATTCGAACACCGTCACTTCATACCCTAACAAAGCAAGGTCATGAGCACAGGAGAGTCCCGCCGGTCCGCCGCCGATGACGGCAACTTTTATCCCGTTTCTTTTCACCGAACTGCCGAACACTTCCCTCAGCTTTTCAAGATCAATCATGCTTTCGACACCGAAGCGCTCCGTAACGAAACGTTTCAGCGCGCGGATCGCGATCGGCTGGTCAAGCGCGCCGCGGCGGCATGCCGCTTCGCACGGCGCGGCGCACACTCTGCCGCAAATCGAAGCGAACGGATTCGGCTTGCGCGCGACATGATATGCTTCCCGGTATTTCCCTTCTGCGATCAACGCGACGTACCGACCTGCTTCCGTATGAACAGGGCATGCCGCCATACAGAAGAAATTTGCGTTGAGCCAGTCAAGGTCAACAAACTGCATCCGTTCACTCATGAAACTCTCACTCCTTATCGCCGCCTCGCGTAAAACAACACCAGAAAATCACTGCCGCCGCTGCCGCTATTACAATCACTCCTAACCATCCCATCACCGTCATCTTCAGCGACAGATGCAATTGTTCCGGTGCTTCTCCTGACGACTGAACACCTGTCAGGAACATCAGCATACCTACGAACCCTCCGACAACAGACACTCCCAGAAGGTTCGGCTTTTTCAACGTAAGCATCATTCCCTCCTGCACACGAGTTGTGTGCTGTTACTGGTTCCGGGCTTCAGCGAACGTGAAAACAGCTATCTCTTGATCTCGAAATTCACTGTCGCATTGCCCTTTGCAGGTACTTCAACCGATACTGCTTCGCCTTTTAGTTTTTCATGCCAGATTTTCAACGTATATTTTCCGGGTGGAACATCTTTGATTTCATAATTTCCACCCTTGTCGGTCACTGCGAAGTACGGCGTTTCCACGACAACAACATACGCTTCCATCTCCGGATGAACGTTGCATAAAATAACCGCTCTGCAATCCGGCTGTTTGAACGTGTACGTACGAATTTGTCCTTTGGGCCACGTGCCAAGATTGAATTTGTCCGCACACGGGTCGGGTGAAAACACGTTGTGAAGAACATCGTCGCTGTTCAGGAAATCCACCGTCGTGCCGACAAGAATCGGAAGAATGTGCGGATGGAACATGAGATTTTGCTGATTGAACTCCGCATGTTTTTTCGGCGGCGCGAATTGCTTTGAAGGAATTTTGTCAATATACACGACCGCGTCGGCGCTGTTCCTCACGCCGATCGCTTTCACTTTTCCGACAATGTTACCGGCGTACAGAGAACCGGAAATGATCAGTGCCAGAACCAAACACATACTTATCTTTTTCATTTTCTTTTTTCTTTCATGATTGTTCTTGAATTTTCAATATCTCCGCTATTTCGTTAAACGCCGACTGCCAGGAGCAGCGCGACCTGACGGAACGAATACTTCTGATCCCCGTTAAGCCCGTACTTTGCGATGCTCGTGCGCAGAGTGAACTTCACATTCGGGCGGACAAGCGCGACGATTCCGGGAACGACCTGCGTATCGGTATATGAAGAAAGAGCTCCGCTCACCGGATCAATATTCTGGCTTTTCCACGATTCAAATCTCACACCCGGCAGCAGCCATGGAAAGACCGTCACATCAAGCTCGCTGAACCACACTGTCGTGTTCGCTGATTGATTAAGCGTTCCGGCAAACGGCTGATCATCGCTTCGGATCCCGATCCCTCCAAAGAGATTGAAGCGGCTGTAAAAGGCATTAATGTCGCCGCCGGCCATTGTAAAGTGATCGTATTGGGATGTATCGGCAGGACCGATTGCCGCCGTGCCGTGATACACGAACGCCCCTACCGTCAGCGAATTGTCAATGTACGGCTGAGGATTGTTCGGAGCGGGTCCGCCTTCAAGAACTCCGTCAAGGGGAAGCCCGCCGAATTTGTACGTGACATGTCCGTAAAAATCTTTGTCCGAATGAATATTGCCGAACCCTTCCACAACTCCCGCGCTGTAGCCAAAGCGTCCTTCCGCCATACCGTTGGCTTCCAATCCTTTTTGCGTTTCCTCAATGCTCCATCCCATGTCGTCGCTGAACGGACGGGTCGTGAGCCAATATCCTTCCATCCATGCACGGTGCGTAGAGAACGAAAAAAGTCCCGGTTCAATGACGCCCACGCGAGCGTTGAGATTGAAGTTGTTCCCGACAAGATTGCTGAAGATCAAAAACATCCTGTTAAGCTCGAGCGTACCGTCGCTGTTCAGGATGGCATGGCCCCAGAAAGAAAGATCCTCGCCGAATGTGCCGGCGGCTACGGCTTCAATGCTGTTGCCGAGATTTCCGAACGAGAACCGCTCTGCGGTCGTCGCATCCGCCGGATCGTACTGTGGATTGTAATCGAACTCGCCGTTCAGGAACAATGAAACCGGCGAGGTTGCCGGCAAAGTGCCGGGCCAGATCGCATCGGGAAAAACCCTTTTATACGCTTCTGCACCGAGAGGAATCGGCTGTTCTTTAATAAACTCCGGATCGGTTCCGCCGGGAAACTGGTATCCGTTCCTGCGGAACGCCTCGCCGAAGGCATTCAGCTTCGGGAATCCGTTGTGGCAAGTTGCGCAGCTTGTCCGATATTTTCGCGCAAACGCGGGAATAGCATAACTATCAGGGGTGAATATCAGCAGCAGAACAACCGCAGCGAACAAACCGAAAAAAACTCGCTTCATAATATCTCCTATGAGAAAAGATGGTTGATTGAATAGTTCATTATTGTACATCAACTTTGCCTGTTCTTAAGACATTCTCGCACAGCGGACCGAAGTTCATCCAGGTCCAACGGCTTCAAAAAAAAGAAATCCGCGCCGAACAGTTTGATCTCCGATTCAGTGATGAGGTCGGGATATCCGGTGATGACGATAACACGCAAGTCGGGATTGCTTGCCCGTGCTTCTATAAAAAGCGTGACGCCAGATTTTCCCTCGAGCTTGATGTCCGTAATCAGAAGATCAACACGCCTCTCTCTAAAAAGCTGGAGGGCATCATCAATATTTGTCGCTGTCGTCAATATGCATTGTTCTTTTTTGAAGAACTGCTCAAACGCTGCGATGATATTGCTGTCATCATCTACAACCAAAGCTACCGGTTGATTGGACACGTTGTTTCCTCGCTCATCATTTCATAGGCAAAATCAAACGATATGCCAGAAAGTGTGAACGGATAATGCCCGCAAATGCGTGAAAAATGAGGAAATTAAAAAAAGGAGATGGTGAATTGCGTGGAATTCGCCAATTGAAAATTGGCAGTGTGCCAAATCGGTATTGGCAGTGCTTATTTTCTGTCAGCCGCCTGTATGCCTGAAACGCTCTGCGGAAATTTTGAATTTCTTCATAAGGCGTTGAAAGTTCTGGCGGGTCATCTTCGATTCTCTTGCGGCAGCAGTAACGCTGCCCCGATGCTTTTTGAGCTGTTCAATCACAAATTGTTTTTCGAACATTTCCAAAATATGACTGCGCGATTCGCTGAACACAGGACTGACAATCGGCAGCAGCTTTAAGCCGGAGGTACTCACCGTCGCTTTTTCCTGCAAATTTTCAGGAAGAATAATATCCCCTTTGGAAAAGATCACCGCACGCTCGATAATATTTTCAAGCTGGCGGATGTTGCCGGGATAAGAATACTGCATCAGCAGCTGCATCGTTTCATCGGAGAAACCGGCGACCGGCTTCTTGATCCTTTCAGCATATTTTTTCAGGAAATAACCGGCGAGCAGCGGAATGTCGTCTTTCCTTTCGCGAAGCGGCGGCAGATGAATCGCAACAACATGCAGGCGAAAGAACAGGTCTTCCCGGAATCTTTTCTTGCTTACTTCCGCTTCCAGATCAACATTGGTTGCGGCAACAAAACGCGCCTCGATATGAAACGGCTCGTTTCCTCCGACTCGTTCACACTCACGCTCCTGCAGCACACGCAAAAGTTTTTGCTGCAGCATCGCCGAAAGTGTCCCGATTTCGTCGAGAAAAATTGTGCCGCGCCCTGCAACTTCAAATTTTCCGAGCTTCCGTTCGATCGCACCGGTGAATGCGCCTTTTTCATGGCCGAAAAGCTCCGATTCCAGCAGCGACTCCGGCAAAGCAGTGCAGTTGATTGCAGTGAACGGTTCGGAAGCAGCCGGACCGCTGTAAAGAATTGCACGGGCAACAAGCTCTTTTCCCGTTCCGCTTTCGCCGGTAATAAGAACAGAAGTGTGGTTCGGTGTCATGGCAACGGAACCGATGAGCTTGTAAATTTCCTGCATTGCCGGCGTACTGCCGATGAGCTCGTAGCGGTCAATGACATCCGCTTTGAAACGGCTCTGCGATTCATAAGCAAAAGAATTACGCGCACGGTCGGGCAGCGCTTTCTTCACTTCTTCCCTGATTTTTTCTACATCAAGCGGCTTTGTGAGATAATCGAACGCTCCGAATTGGATCGCTTTGATCGCCGTTTGCATTGTACCGTAACCGGTGATCATGATCACGGGCACGGCTGCGTTGTGCGCTTTGAGCCGGCGGAGCGTTTCCAGTCCGTTCAGCCCCGGCATTGCAATGTCCATAAAAATAACGTCGGGTTTTTCCGAAGCAGCGATGGTTAACGCATCTTCGCCCCTCTTTGCCGTGATGCATCGGTACCCGTCCTGAGCGAATACCTGTGAAAACGCAAAAAGGATTTTCTCGTCGTCATCAACAACAAGAATTTTTCTTTTCTCTGAAACTTTACGAGTCATAGCGCAGCGGCAGATAAATTCTGAATGTTGCCCCTTTCCCTTTCGTGCTGTTCACCGTCATCACACCGCCATGTGCATTCACCGTTCTTTTCACCATCGGCAAGCCGAGTCCCGTGCCGTTGTTTTTTGTTGTGTAGAACGGATCGAAAATGCGGTGAAGCTGATCTTTATCAATGCCGCTGCCCGTATCGCTGACTTCAACAAGCGCGCAGGCGGTTCCTTTTTCAAGAACAATTTCAGGCTGATGTCCAGCCGGTTCTTCGAATTCACTGCTGAACACAAGTTCACGAAGCGTTTCGGCAAGCTTGATTTTTTTCGTGACAACAGAAATTTTACCGGAATGTTTCTGCTTGGCTGAACCGTTCATTGACTGGATGGCATTCAGGAGAATGTTGATAACCGCTTCCTTAATCTGAGAGGAGTCCAGCTTCTGAGCGCCTAGTGCGGCATCGAGTTTTTTCGACATCGCAATGCGGTTTTCTTTCACATGCGCCTTGACGAATGCAAGACCGTCGTTCACCACGTCATTCAGCTTCACAGTGCTTGTTTGAATGCTTTTCGGCCTCGCAAAGTCGAGCAATTCGATGACGATCTCATCCATGTGACGGATAGAATCGAGAGCGACATCAAGCGATTTCTTTTCTGTAGCGCCGGCACGCTTCGACTCCCTCAACAGCTGCAAGATCATTTTGATTGATGTCAGCGAGTTGCGAAACTCATGCGCGATGATGGATGACATTTCGCCCGCGGCTGTCAGCTTCTCCGCATGCACAAGCTCCTGTTCAAACCGTTTCCGCTTGGTGACATCCGTGATGATTTGAAGAACCGATGTAATCTTTCCGTTTTCTCTCATCGGAATGGCTATGCGCTCAAGAAAACGCATCGATTGGTTCTTGCCGACAACTTCTTCGATGCAGCTTTCTATCGTTCCCTTTTCCACTGCCTTTCTGCAAAGACACTCCGCACATGCCTTGCCGTTATGGAACAACACTCCGCAGTCTTTCTCTTTCACTTCGGAAAGTCCGAAACCGGTCAGTCCTTCGAACGCTGCACTGACCGTTTGGATGCGAAAATCCTTATCCAGCAGAATGAACGCGCTCGGTACATTATCGAGCAGCGCCTGCAGTTTCGTTTTTTCTTCCACCAGCTCATGCGTGCGCCGCCGTACTATTCCCTCGAGCGTCGTCTGATGCCGCTGAATTTCTTTTTCGTGAGATTCAAGAGCTACAGCCATAACGTTGAACTGATCGGCAAGCTTTCCGATCTCGTCGCGGGTTTCGACATGAATCCGATGCGCATAGCTGCCGTGCGCGATCACTTCGGCTCCGGCCTCAAGCTGTCCAATGGGACGGGTAAATTGCCTTGTCGCAACCACTCCCAACGCCAGCGCACTTACCAAAAAAAGAACGAGAAAACCGATGAAGATGAATGCGAAATACCGCACGCGCCGCATGATAACACTTTCCGGTACGCTTTCAATGACAAAGATCGGCGCAGAAAACGCCGGTGCCACCGCCTCGTTTTCTGAGACGGCGGTGCGGGAAAAAAGCGGTGCGTATGAAATGATGTCGTTCGCCCCCTTCGTGAAGGTACCTTCGTTGCCCGAAAGAATCGAATCAACGATTTGCGGAGGATAATCGCGGTGCAGATTATCTTCTTCCCTCGACGCCAGCAAACGATTCCAGTCCTTTTTTTTCTCCGAGTGATAGAGAAAAAATCCTTCGGCTGTTGCCAGCATAACCTTACGGCTTAGATCGAATTGCCGTTTGCTTTCAATAACACGAATGAATTCCTTCTCAAACACATCGGCAATGAGTATCCCTGCCAGTCCCTGCTTTCCTGCAAGCGGCATAGCGAAACTCATCACGGAAACTCGCTCGTTTTTTTTGTCAATCAATTCTGCCGGCGCAAAACTGATTTTTTTGAAGCGCTGATTCTTCACTAAAAGGAAATAGTATGCCTCACTGCTTTGACGAAGTTCGCGCGCCGGAACAATACGATATACTTTTGCGGAATCGTTTGGATTGACACATTCAATACGGAGTTGTTCGTCGCCGGTTCTGTCAATCAAACGCAGTTGATAATAAATGTTTTTTGTCTCTGCGAGTGCAAGAAGTTCCTTGCCGAGTTGTTGAATATTGGCATCATGCGAAGATGAAAGCGCTGCCCCGCTGCGAATCCATTTCCCGAGCGATGTCGAATTCCGCATTAGTTGCATATCTGAAGAAATCACCTCGAAAAAATTAGAGGTCTTTTCACGGATCGCCTGAACATTTTCCGTTAATTCCTCAAGTGCGGCGTTTTTCATCGTCTGGATATTTGAGAGAATACCGTACACACCGATCACCGCCATCGGTAAAATTGAAAGCCCGCCGAAAGCAATGAGGAGCTTATTTCGAATTGAAAGGTGGGGGAATATTTTATTGAGATTAACCATGCTGGAGTTTAATGTACCTACCCCTTCGTTCACAGTCAATCGGATAGAACCAGAATGGATCCAGCATGTCACCTCAGAAACAAAATTGCAACGCCGGCAACGGCGACGAACGCTCCGGCAATCGCTTTCCACGAAAACGATTCTTTATAGATGTACCGTACTAACGGCAGCATCAGAATGGGAACGGTTGCCATGAGCGCCGCGGCAATGCCGACTTTCGTGTTGGCAACCGCAATCAGACTGAACGTGACCCCCAAATAAGGACCGAGAATTGCACCGAGCAAAGTAAAACCGAACGCTTTTCTTTGGCGGGAAAATATTTCAACCGGATTTTTATATCTTCGCGTTAGAAACCCTAACGGCACATACACAATTGTTGCCGATGCAACCCTCACAAACGTCGCTACAAATCCGTTGATGGTTCCTTCATCGAAGGCGAGCTTGGCAAAGATCAAGCCGACGCCTTGTCCTAACGCGGCAAGCGCTCCGTACACAAGTCCGGGTTTGGAAATGATGTAGCTCGATGTAGGCGCTTCGGGGCGCTCAAGCACAACGAGAGCGATCCCGGCAATCGTAACACCGATCCCCGCAACGCCCCACACCGGCAGTACTTCGCCGAGAAAAAAAAATGCAAGCACTGCGCTGACTGCCGGCGCGCCCGACATCATCAGCATGGTGAGCCGCGGACCGATTTCCTCGTACGCCTTGAACAAAAACGTATCGCCGAACACAAAACCGATCATTCCGCTTATTACAAGAAAGAGCACTTGCGATGCTGAAAGAGAAGTGCTAATTCTCCCGACGCCAATCGTAACAAGCAAAAAAATTGTTGCAAGCATAAGGCGGGAAATGTTGAGCTGCACAGAGCCGATTCGTTTCGCCGCTTCAGCAAAAGAGAGAGACGATCCCGACCAGCAAACGGCTGTCAGCAGTGCACTTAGTTCACCGAGAAAAGGCATAGGCAATTACCAGTGAACAATGAACAGTTAACAATGTTATCCTCAGGTTGTCTCTCACAATAGATTTCTGTTTACTGATACCTGTTCACTGGTAACTGTTATTTTACTTTCAGCAATTCGACATCGAAGATGAGCGCTTCATTCGGACCGATGTGCTGGCCCGCGCCGCGCTCGCCGTACGCAAGCTCAGACGGAATATACAATTCCCATTTCGATCCTTCTTTCATCAGTTGCAATGCTTCGATCCAGCCGGGAATGACACCGCCAAGCGGAAACGTAACCGGCTCGCCGCGCTGGTACGAATCGTCGAACACGGTGCCGTCAATCAATCGCCCCTGATAATTCACGACAACCGTATCGCTCTTCGTCGGCATCTTACCCGTTCCTTCGCGAAGAATTTTGTACTGCAAGCCGTCCGGCATCGTTACAACGCTGTCCTTCGTTTTATTGGCGGCAAGAAAATCTTCGCTTGTCTTCTTGTTCGTCTCTGCAATCTTGGCAAATTCTTTCGACTGCTTCGCGATCATCTTTTTCTGCAGAGCCATCATTACTTGCTTCATCTCGTCATCCGTGAGTAGGTATTTCTTTCCCTCCAAGCCGTCGGTGATCCCTTTCAGCAGAAACTTGGCATCAACATCAATACCCTGCTTTTTGAAATTTTCTCCGATGTTCGTTCCGATGGTGTAGCTGAGCTTGTCCTTTTGCGTTTTCAGCTCTGTTTTGGCAGCTTTGGATGCCGCTTTCTTTTGTGCGGAAAGCGGGCTAAACGCAATCCCGGCGCACACAACCATTGCAAAAAATAATTTCATTAAAGACTCCTTTGTTGAAAATGGTGCCGTCCTCCACAGGCATTTCCTGTTGAAAACTCGCCGCGGCGAGCGAAGACGAATGAATTAAAGGTAAGAATTTTTTGGGTCAACAAAAAATGAAAAAAAGCTTCTCCCCTTCAGCGAATTGAAGGCAACTAAAACAAAGAGGAACCCAGTGTCATTGTGAAATTATTATCTGTTCTGCGCGTCAGCCGCCACGTGAAATCCAGCCTCCTGCAACACCCCCTTTCCTGTGGATACCGGCGTTAGCTGAACTCCCGCGCTTTCCCTTGAAATATCTGTCCATGCAGTCCCGCTGTAAATATAATGAGGTAGGCATTCTGAGATAGCGGCACGTGAAGCGCACGAAAAACAAGGCAACCTCCTCTGCTGTGCAGACAATCTATAAAATAGCTCGGAGAACATCAACAATGTGTTATGACACACAGTGTGACTTGCATCATTTGTACTGCGTCGGCAAAAATTAACTTGGAAGTATTCTTTGCCAAAGGTGGAACCGGGAACTCCAGAGAGAAAGACAAGAACAATCGGTTCAACTAATCCATATACATTCACAACAAAAAGAGGAGGAGTTATGCTACAATGTACAATCCGTCGGATTGCGGTCATGCTGTTGCTTGCGAGCGCAGCGTTCGCACAACAATCCATCCAGTCTGCGCTGCCAACGCAGGCGCCTTTAGCGGACGTTCTCAATCCTGACGGGAGCGTAAAAGCTGCGATCGCTCATGGCAGCTTCAACGCACGCGGGTACAAAATGGTCACGGGTAAAAACGGCGCACCGCGCTTCCTAAAAACTGCTTCAGACCCAAACGATAAAAACTGGGATCCGTCGTTCACCGTTGCCGGCGTTGGCGGATATCTTGACGTCGTCGCGTACAACGGCGATACGTTATACGTCGGCGGCTGGTTCGGGAGCGCAGGAAATATCGTGGCAAATAATATTGCGAAGTACGATCTTACCACAAACACCTGGTCTGCTTTCGATACAACAAGCGCCGATAGGGGAACCAACAATGAAGTTGATTACATACTCGTTAATGGCAGCGATGTGTACATCGGCGGTTGGTTTAAGTCGGCAGGCGGCGTTGCCGCAAACTACATGGCTGACTACAACACATCCACAGGCGCATTTTCTCCTTTGGGAACAGGTGCATCAAACGGAACTGATAATGGTATTTATTGCATGGCATATTTCGGGGGCAATTTATATGTCGGCGGAAATTTCACTCATGCCGGCGGCAATTCAGCAAACCATGTTGCCCGATGGGACGGTTCATCATGGCATGCGCTTGGCTCAGGCCTTGATAATACCGTGCTGGCAATCGTTGTTTCCGGCAGCGCGCTGTACGTCGGCGGCTATTTTTCCAATGCCGGCGGAAATCCTGCAAAATATATCGCAACGTGGAACGGGGCAAGCTGGGATAGCGTCGGAACGACTTCAACTGATTTAAACGGTTCAGTGTATACTCTTGTTTCTGCTAACAACGGCATTTATGTCGGTGGAGGGTTTACCACTGCTGGCGCCACAACGGTCAATCATATAGCACGATGGGACGGAACGCAATGGCATGCTGTCGGCGCAGGCGTGGACAAGTACGTTTACAATTTTGTTTTGTCCGGCAGCAAGCTGTATGTCATCGGAGAATTCACCACTGCAGGTTTGCTTACAGTGAACAATGTCGCAATTGTTGATACATCTTCGAATGCCTGGTCGGCGCTCGGCAGCCTTCCTAATATCGGAACGAACAATTACGGCTGGGTAAGCACAGTGGTGAACAACACACTCTACCTTGCCGGCGGTTTCACAATGGCAGGAGGAGTAAGCGCATCTGGAATTGCACGCTGGAATGGTTTGACATGGTCCTCGCTTGGAAGTGAAACCGCAAATGCGCCTGGCGGAAGTGTCTATGCCATGGTGATTGATGCGCCTACAATTTATGTAGGCGGAAGTTTCAAAACTGCCGGCAGCATAACCGCTAATAATGTTGCAAAGTACAATACAGAGAGCAGAGCATGGTCTTCTCTTGGCACCGGAACTGCAAACGGCGTCAATGGCACTGTTGTTGCTCTTGCAATGTTGGGCAACAATCTTTATGCCGGCGGAAGCTTCACAAGCGCAGGAGGAAATCCCGCAAATCGTATTGCTATGTGGAACGGCGCAACGTGGGGCACGCTCGGAACAAGTCCCAATGACGGCGTATCAAGCACAGTACGCGCGCTCGCTGTCTTTGGAACAGATTTGTACGTGGGCGGAGAGTTCACCACTGCCGGTTCCGGCACTACAGTAAATCATGCTGCAAAATGGAACGGAACAGCATGGTCTGCATTGGGAACAGGTGTCAACAATACAGTCTATGCGATAGCTGCCGGCACAAACGAGATCTACTTCGGCGGGAATTTCACAACGGCAGGCGGCAGTGCAGCATCACATATAGCATCGTGGAACGGCTCGAGCTGGTCCGCGCTCGGTTCTCCGACAGACGGAGTTGACAATACCGTCCACGCTTTGGCGGCCTATGGTGATACGGTATTTGCCGGCGGCTCTTTTTCAAATGCAGGCGGAAGCCCGGCAAGTTATCTTGCAAAATGGAATACGCACGGATGGACTACGCTTCGCGCCGGTGTCGGCAACTACGTGTATACGTTAGCACGCAACGGAATGGATCTTTATGCCGGCGGAGGTTTTACAACCAGCGGGCTTGCTAATGCAAATCATGTGATCAAGTGGAGCATTGCGGACAGCGCATTTTCCACGCTTGGCAGCGGGACAAACGATAATGTTGAAGCTATTGCTTCGTCAGGAAACGATCTTTACATCGGAGGATATTTCAGCACAGCGGGAAATAAACCGTCGTATCATTTCGCACGGTACAATCCGAACGGCATCACTGCCGTTAAGGAAAAACTTCCCGTTGCGGAATCGTTCCGGCTTAACCAAAACTATCCGAACCCCTTCAATCCGACAACGGTGATCAGTTATCAGCTTTCAGCGGTCGGCAATGTAACACTGAAGGTGTACGACATTCTCGGAAGAGAAATAACAACGCTTGTGAATACAAGAGAGGCTGCCGGTATGCACTCTGTTACGTTCGATGCGGCGAAGCTTTCAACCGGCGTTTATATCTACAGACTCACTGCGGGAAATTTCACAGACGTGAAGAAGCTGATGGTGGTGAAATAGTTCAGAGATCGGAAGCCGGAGGTCAGGGGTCGGTAGTCAGAAGTCAGAGGTCGGACGTCAGTATTCAGTACTGATCTCTGACCTCCGATTTAAAATCTTCACAAGGTTTACTTCACCAACATCAGCTTTGCTGTGCGCGTTTGATTTCCTTCCTGAAGAACACAGAAGTACACGCCGCTCGGGTACACTGCTGCATTCCACGGTATCTCGTACTTCCCTGCCCGTGCATTTTCTGAAACTAACGTCGCAATTTCACGCCCGAGCACATCGTACACCTTCAACGTCACAAATCCCGATACAGGGGTCTCGAACCGCACGCGCGTAACCGGATTGAACGGGTTCGGATAATTCGACAAGGTTATGCTTGTCGGAATTGTGCCGCCATGGTGTGAAGCGACTTCCATCGGCAGGTACGCATTTTTCAACTGTTGAATATGATTGTAGGCGTCGTCAATCCTGCTTTCGGCAATAACACCGCGGTTCACCATTGCTTCCACCGTATCAATTATTTCTTCGCACAACGAAGCGTGGCTTACCTGATCCAAATTGAATATGTACAGAAGCATATCGTTTCCGCCATTGATCGCGTGCTCCACGGTAGTGCTGAAATCGAAATTCGCTGTGATCGCTTCCATGTTGTACAGATCGTCCGTGATGACAGCGCCGTTGTACCCAAGCGAATCGCGGAGTAATCCTGTAATTGTATTGTAAGAAAGCGACGATGGATAGAGGCTGTCAATCTTTGCATTGAAAAGATGCCCGACCATGACGAGATCAACTTTATGCGCGGCTAACAGAAAGCGGTACGGCACAAGCTCCGAATCAGCCCACGTATTGGTAATATCCGGCAAATTGAAATGTGAATCGGCCGTGGCGCTGCCATGACCGGGAAAATGCTTGAGCGTTGTGATAATGTGCTGCGCATGAAACCCGTCAATGAACCGCTCTGCATGCTCGGCAACAACATCGGGAATCGGAGAAAAGCTTCGGCCGTATGCGCCAATAGCAGGGCTTGTCGGATTCACATCCACATCCACCACCGGTGCAAAGTTGACATTGATGCCGCATTCGCTCAGCCACGACGCCATGAGCGCAGCCTGCTTCGCTGTAGAATCAAGTGATTGAAATACACTGCCGAGCGTGTACGCAGTGTATGTTTTTGCAAAGCCGTTGTATTGATTCAAGCGCGCAACTTTTCCTCCTTCTTCATCAATCGCAATGAGCGGCGGTGTTATCGCCGCAGCACGGATGGATGCAGTTAACTGCTGAACCTGCTGCGGCGACGTGCAGTTGCCGCCGAGCAAGATCACGCCGCCGAGATTGCGCTGTGCGAGATCAACACGAAGACTGTCGTCTAATGTTGTTCCGTTGAAACCGAGAACGATCATCTGCCCGATTTTTTTGCGAAGCTGATCGTCAGCGCGGGACGGCATCGCAAATGAAATGGCAAGAATGACCATAAGAAATGTTTTTGTAAAAAAGCGCAGTTGTGCGCTATGGATTGAAAAAACAGAAAAAAATATCATGAGGGGATACTAAGAGTGAATAAGCTTTCGAGGAAAATCCGATGAACTGTCCGCAATGAAGATACACAATTTTGTATTGGAATGAAACAACTGAAAAGTACATTAGCTATTCTTACAAAAATATGTTATCTTGTAACAGTTGTAAACAGCAACACCGCATTCGGTAACCACATTATCGGGAGCGGACATTTGAGACCCGCTCTCTGATGATGAAGAGTTACGGCAGCCTTTAGAATAGAGTTCTCCAGATCAACTCTACCTTCCTTCGGCACGTTGTTGACCGATATCCAGCGCGTAGAGTCTCCCTATTTTTCTTAAAGGATGTTTCATGTCATTTTCCACACTTGGCCTTTCAGACCAACTGATGCAGGCAATTCATGCATCAGGATATACCACGCCCACGGAAATCCAATCCCGGGCAATTCCTATCGCACTTGAAGGTAAAGACCTTATCGGCCGTGCACAAACCGGAACGGGAAAAACGGCGGCGTTCGTGCTGCCGATGCTTCATTATCTTTCTTCAACACCACGTACGAACCGAACGCGGGCATTGATTCTGACGCCGACGCGCGAGCTTGCCCGACAGGTAGAAGATTCCATTACAGCGTTCGGCCGCTTCCTGCAGCTCACAAGCCTTTCAGTGTACGGCGGCGTCAACATGAACAATCAGATTAAACGGCTCGGCCGCGGAGTAGATATTATCATAGCAACGCCGGGCCGCTTGCTCGATCATGTAAAAAGGAAAACCGCCGATCTTTCCGGTATCGAAATTCTTGTTCTGGACGAAGCTGACCGAATGCTCGATATGGGATTTATTCATGATGTGCGCACAATCATTTCGCGAGTGCCAATTAAACGGCAGACGATGCTATTCTCGGCAACGATTTCAGAAGAAATCAAAAAACTCGCTGCCACAATTCAAAAATCGCCCGAAGTGGTAGAAGTCGGCGAGCGACGTGCACCCGCGGAAGGCATCACGCAGCATTTCTATTCCATTCCGCAAAACAAAAAACTGAATTTACTATTTCACCTCCTCGAAGCGAAGTCGCTCGACAGCGTTCTTGTCTTCTCCCGCACAAAGCACGGCGCCGATGCCATCGCACGCAAACTCGCACACAAGGGAATTTCCGCAACTGCAATTCATTCCAACCGCTCGCAGGCACAGCGTCAGCGCGCGCTGGACGGTTTCAAGCAGCGGCATCATAAAGTGCTGGTTGCAACAGATATCGCCGCCCGCGGAATTGATGTCGAAAGAATTTCCCACGTCATCAATTTTGATGTACCGGCATTTGCAGAAGATTATGTTCACCGCATCGGGCGCACAGGGCGAGCAGAAGCAACGGGCGACGCAATCACATTCGTTTCTCCTGCCGAACAGATGAATGTGAAAAAAATCGAGCGCTTTATTTCCAAACGATTTGTGGTTGAGCGATTCCCCGGCTTTGACTATTCACAAGAGACTGTTGAAAACTTCCATCGAGGCGAACGGCATGAAGCATTCTCGCATGCAAACCGCCCTCAGAAGCAAAAAGAGAACGAACAGAACAGCAAATATGATAAGGTGAAAAAGAAATCCATTAATCGCGTGAATAAAACCGGGCACAGCAGTGAACACCGGGATTTTCCCAATGCTCATAATCGGAAAAACCAATTTCGAGAGAACCCCGCAAAAAGAATAAACCGTGGCCGAGTCACAACAGAAGCTCAAGGCAGCGATTGGGGAGCGCTTGCTGACGATGCAAAAGATTTCGAAAAGGGCTTTCTCAAAAAACTCTTCACGCGCGATCGTTAATATAAACTTCTTCCGCTATATCATTGTCAAAGTCCGCACAAAGAATGCGGACTTTTTTATTGATTTTCGTACCGTGAATCAGGAAATTGTTGGAGGAGCTAACGACTATTTCATGAAAAGCCCGGATAAAAAATTGCAACGTATGCGCGGTGGACTGCTGTTTTTTCTTGCATTGTTTTTCCTGTTTCCTCGTATATCCGGCACCATCGAAGCCCAGGAACACCCGAACAGTCCGGTCTTTAAAGATTATAAACCTCCAAGTCCGACAACGTTGATCAAGCCGTCGGATCTGGATTACGAGCTGTGGGAAAACTTCATGCTCATCCGCAGCGCCAACGCCGGCGATGCGGCAGCGCAGCACGAGCTTGGCTTGCGCTATTTTCTCGGAAAAGGATTTCCCCGCGATACCGTGAAAGCGGCATACTGGATTCACAAATCGGCGGAGCAGAAATTTCTCATCGCCCAATACAATTACGGAATTTTTCTGAACAACGGATGGGGCGTTGAGTGGAATCCGTTCGAGGCGTACGACTATTTCCGGCTCGCCGCGCGGCGCGGAATGGCGGAAGCGGAATTCATGTCCGGGATTTTTTTCACCGATAACCTCGCCGTTCCGAGAAACTTGGATAGCGCGTATGACTGGATTAAAAAATCTTCCATCGGAGGCTACGAACCTGCAAAAGAAGTTCTCGCACAATTAGAAAAACGAGGTGTTCACGAAAAAAGCGATTCAACGTCAACCGGTTCGAAGAGCCTTTCAGATACAATTGCCCCGGCGTCTTCTTCAAGGCAATTGTCATCTCAAAAAACCGCGCAGACGGTTCTCGAACCGGTGCTGCTCGACTTTAACAACAACGACACGTCTTCGCACGTTGACGATCTCACACTTCTTAAAGAAGCGCTGCGCGAAGGGAGCCCCGAGTTCAGAAACGCGCTCGGAATGACAAATATTTTCGAAGACAGTTCGCACATTGCAAATGGCACTCAAGGCGACACCGATGCTTCTCTTGTAACCGTTGTTCAGCGCGCCGCAGACGAGGGAAGCCCCGAAGCACAAACCGTGCTCGGCAGAATGTACGAACGGGGCATCGGCGTTCGCAAAAACATTCTTCATGCAGCAATGGAATACATCAGCGCAATTCGTCTCGATTCGCGCCGCGCTCCTGCGCTGCTGTGGCGGTTGATTCACAAAGAAAATTTCATGGACGAGGTGACAGCAAAAGCGCTGAAGAATGATCCTGAAGCGGAATACGTTCTTGCCGGATTGGCGGCAATCGGTTTCGATTATGATTTGAGCGGAACACAGGCATTCCAGCTTTTGCAGTCGGCAGCAGGACAAAATTATCTTCCCGCAGTTGTGGAGACCGGCAATTGTTATTTTTCAGGGCGATGGGTAACACAGGATAAAAAGAAAGCGATGAGCCTGTGGAACTACGCCGCTTCGCTCGGAAGCGAGGAAGCCCGCATCCGCTATGCGGCATCGAGCGTCGTTACATCGTCGGGTTCCGATGTTGACAGTCTTGCCATTACCTTTCTTGATTCAGCGTCGCAAAAAGGATCGGTACTCGCTGAAGTTGCACTTGCGTACTGTTATGAAACGGGAAGCGGCGTGACAAAAAATTCAGGCGAAGCGGTGAGATTATATCGCAGCGCCGCGCAGCGCGGCAACGAATCTGCGTACCGCAGTCTGGAAAGAATGTACGATGCAATCAGACCGAAGGAGAAGGAATTTCAGGTGGTGGAAGAGTAGCCGTAACCTTCATGGTTGCGTGCTCACAGTCCGTACTTCTCCAACACTGGCTCCAATTCCTTCCGCCATAATTCATACCCTTTAGCATTCAGATGCACGCCGTCAATTGTAAATTCATCTTTCAATATCTTGTGCTCGGAGAGAACACGGTTAAGATCGAGAAAAAGAATTTTCTCCTTGCGGGCGTACTCGATCAGCATTCCGTTCAATCTTTCCACTTCGATATTTTTTTCGGCAGCTCTCTTCCACTTCGGCGAAACGAAAAGTGTTGATTGAATGACGGGAATAATGTTATGCTCGCGGAGCGAATCTATGACGGCTATATAATGTTCATAAATCTTCTCGACGGGAATGTTCTCATAAATGTCGTTGATTCCTCCCATGATGCAGCACACTTTCGGATGAACATTGTACACATACTCCAGCCGGTGCAAAAAACCCTGCGTTAAGTCGCTGCCGATGCCGCGGTTAACAATGTTCGTCCGTCCCATCAGTTCGTTCCAGTTTACGCCGAACGTGATAGAGTTTCCCAGCATCACCACATCCGCTTTTTCCGTTTTGTAGATGGAATAGAGAGCTGTCTGAACTGCGTAGTTTTTATTCCGCAAATACAACGTATCGGAGACAGATTGTGCACATAAAGCGCCGGCACATATGCACGAGACAAAAACTAT
>JAGWND010000248.1 GCA_028873075.1 Bacteroidota bacterium | reverse complement strand
ATGTTTTTTGTATATTTCCAAGCAACAATACCTTTACGAGGAAAATAATTCACGCTGCATATCACAACACATCAATCACAAAATAAAAGGAGCACACAATGGCAAAAGCCATGACGAAGTCCCAGGTTGCAGACCACTTTGCAAAAAAATTCGGTCTCAAGAAAAAAGTGGCGGTGCAGTTTTTTGAAGAATTGGCGAATCTTGCCTACAGCGAAGCCAAGAACCAGTTTACAATTCCCGGCATCGGCAAGCTGGTGCTGGTTGATCGCAAAGCGCGTCAGGGGCGCAATCCCGCCACCGGCGAGATTATTCAGATTCCTGCCAAGAAAGTTGTGAAGTTCCGCGTTGCGAAGGCAGCAAAAGACGCGATTTTGAGCGGCGGAATGTAATCGCGTTGCCGCACAAATATGATGCGTGTTTTCTGTCCCGTCCAAAAGCCGGGACGGAGACACGCATTTTTTTTGATGCGGTTTTCATATCTGAGAGAAGACAATGAAGAAGGTACTAGAGACATCTGAAAAACTATTTTTAAATAACGCTCTGTCGCACTGAGCGTAGTCGAAGTGCGAAAATTGGAACAAAATCATGGTTCGAGTTCGCTACTAATGACATCGAACGAAAAGTCATTCCGGCGAGCCACGTTTTACGTGGCGAAAGCCGGAATCCGGCTTTCTGGATGCCAGCGTTCGCTGGCATGACAACTGATGTCAATGTAGATGTGGATTCTTGACGAAGCCAAGATGTGAACCTCACCACGACTAACTCGAGAGTTTTTCAGATGTTTCTACTATTTATTTTTACAATAATCCCGATGCTGATTACATTCAGCGGGTGTGTAAAGAAAGGTGAACGCGTGATATCAACCGGAGTTCGTTACACAGTGATTCAAGAAGGAAGCGGAGCGGCGCCGAAACGGGGCGATTCTGTAACGGTGAATTACACAGGCTGGCTTGAAGACGGGAAAAAATTCGACAGTTCAGTTGACCGTCATCAACCGTTTACATTCCGGCTTGGCGTCGGCGAAGTGATCCGGGGATGGGATGACGGCATTGCCACCATGAAAGCAGGCGGCATAACAAAATTCACAATTCCGCCTGAGCTTGCCTACGGAAACCGCGGTGTTCCCGGAGTTATTCCACCCGATGCGACGCTGATTTTCGAAGTGGAATTGCTCGCTGTAAAATCGGGCAAATAGGGAAAGCGGTAAAGGTGTATAGGTTGAATAAAAAAGTCATAATGAGGTACTCATCCACGCCTTTGGCGTGGAATCTTCTTCTGCAATGACATCCTTTGTCATTCGTAGTCGTGGTTCGACGGAGTTTATCCCGCAAGGCGGGGCTCACCACGACAGCCGCCCTGAGCGAAGTCGAAGGGCGGAACAACCTCTTTCTTCTCGATGTCATTAGTAGCGAGTCACAAAGTGACGAGTCGAACAGTAAATCCTTCGGCTCTCCCGTCACCGACTTTGCCCCGACGGGATCGCTCAGGCTGACTTTTTTTCAATGATAATATCAATGTGTACCACAATCGGGAAGCGGCGCCGTTTGATTTTCGCAGCGCCTCTTTCTATCTTAGAAGTGCTAACCCTTAAGGGGTTTGTGTGCAGTGGCTTTCTGTACAAGGAAAAGCAACTCGGCACCGCGGCATTTTCAAAATTTTAAGAATCCCTTCAAGGGTGCAGATAAAAAATGGCAAAACCACATCTGATGATTTACGTTCGCCCCGGCAAATGCGATTTCTGCGGCTGCTGTGTCGGTGTGTGTCCCGAAGATGCAATTGAATTGATGGAAGCGAAGCTTTCCATCATCGAAGACCGATGCACGAACTGCCGCAAATGCGTCTGGGCATGTCCGTGGGAAGTGCTGGAATTTCACCGCGAAGGAATTCAAGAGTTGCCGAAAGAGATTGTTGCGGTGGATGAGCTTCAGTTTGCAAATTCATTGAAATGAGGAGTAGTCTTATGAAAAAGGAACAGAAAGTTCTTGACTTCAAAGTTTTTCTTGAGCCGGATGAAGACGGAGGATATGTTGCGAGCTGCCCAAGTTTGCCTGGCTGTTTCTCTGAGGGGGATACGATTGATGAAGCTCTTGATAATATCAAGGAAGCAATTGAATTGTGTCTGGAAGACCTTGTTGCTCAGAAATTTCCGCTTCCCGACACATCGAAGTCTCTTGTCAGCTCTGTTGTAGTGACGTTATGAGCACGCTTCCGGTCGTGTCTGGTAAAGAAGCGATCAAAGCCTTTTGCAAAATTGGATACGAAGTAGTACGACAAAAAGGGAAGTCATGTACGTTTGCGCGATGAAAAGAATTCATCGCATCAGCCTCTGACAGTACCTACTCACAAAAGCCTGAAGAGAGGATTGTTGAGGCAACTGATTCGACAGGCAGATGTTTCTGTTGACCAATTTATTGAATTGTTGAAATGAAACAACATTACGACGTTATAGTTGTTGGAGCGGGACCAGCGGGTTCAACCGCGGCCCGTTATGCGGCGGCGAACGGCGCAAGTGTATTGATGCTGGAAAAAGACCGCGATGTCGGTTACCCGGTGCGCTGCGGCGAAGCGGTGAGCCATGAAGGCGTCATGCAATTCATTGAACCCGATCCGAAGTGGATTACTTCGACCGTGAAAAACTTTCGCCTTGTTGCGCCGAACGGAAACAGTGTCGTTCCGCGATTGGACGGTGCCGGCTATGTGCTTGAACGGCGCGTTTTCGATTACGAGCTTGCGAAGCTTGCCGCGGGAAAAGGCGCTGAAGTCATTACGAAGGCGTACGTC
This sequence comes from Bacteroidota bacterium, assembly GCA_028873075.1. Classification (GTDB taxonomy): domain Bacteria; phylum Bacteroidota; class Ignavibacteria; order UBA10030; family UBA8401; genus JAJYOI01. The sequence goes on along the minus strand of JAGWND010000248.1, from coordinate 1,602 downwards.
TATGATTTGCTGAAAGACGGCGATGGCGAAGTAACCGGCGTGAAAGCGCTGATCAAAGATGTGAAAGTCGAAATTTCCTCGAAAATTGTCATCGGTGCTGACGGAGTCGAATCGCGCGTCGGCAAATGGGCAGGCATTGATACCACGTGCCATATCCGCGATATGGAAAGCTGCGCGCAGATGACGATCTCGGGCATTGATGTTGACGGCGAAACGCTCGATTTTTATTTCGGCGATGAAGTTTCTCCCGGCGGCTACCTGTGGGTCTTTCCGAAAGGCAGGCACACCGCCAACGTCGGGCTTGGCTTGAGCGTTGAAGAAGCAAAGAAAAAATCGGCGATACAATTTCTTCAGGAATTCATTGAAAAGAAATTTCCGGATGCGGCGGTGCTGACCCATATTGCCGGCGGCGTCCCCTGTGCAAAAACGTGCGACACGCTGGTAAAAAATCGCGTCATGCTTGTCGGTGATGCGGGACATCAGGTGAATCCCGTGTCCGGCGCCGGCATTATTTCCGGCATGATCGGCGGCATGATTGCAGGCGAAGTTGCGGCGGAAGCCGTTCAGAAAAACGATCTTTCACATTTGATCGAGTACGAAAAGCGCTGGCACAAACGTCTCGGCTGGCGGCACGAAGTGTTTTACAAAATCAGAGAAGCTCTTGCGAATTTTTCCGACGAGACGTTGAATGGAATCTGTGCCGCATCGTTGAAGCTGCCGGAACGCAAACGCACGCTCGGCGGAATTTTCCGCACCGCGTTGTGGAATCAGCCCTCGATGCTGCTGGATGTTGCGAAGGTGTTTGTTTCATAAAGAGGTAAGGCGAAGCGCCGCTTCGCCTTACAAAATGTTGCAAAGGTAATCGTTTCATAAAAAATTTTCACATGAATTTTCACCTGCGGACAGTTTCATTGCATAGTCTTTTTGCAGTTGTTGTTTTCAGTTTCTCTCTCATTTCATCTGAGCAGCTTTTTGCTCAAAATGACAGCGGCGATCTTGTGAATATCCGCTCCGTTGATTCCACGATTGTGCTCGATATCCGCTACGCGACATCGAATAATTTCACGCATGAAGTTCTTTATCCCGCGGCGGTCTGCATGCTGCGGCGCGCCGCAGCAGAAAGCTTGCACGCCGTTCAGCAAGAGTTACAAAAAAGAAAATTAGGATTGAAAGTGTTCGACGGGTACCGCCCGCTTTCGGTGCAAAAGAAGATGTGGGCGCTTGTGCCGGATGACCGGTACGTTGCAAATCCGGCGAACGGCTCGCGTCATAACCGCGGCGCTGCTGTTGATCTTACGATGATTGACTCGCTCGGCAACGAGCTTGAAATGCCGACTCCGTTCGATGATTTCACTGAAAAAGCTCATCGCGATTATATGCAGTTGCCGGAAAAAGCGATCGAAGACCGCGCGATGTTGGAAGGTGTGATGAAGCGGCACGGCTTCATTCCGCTTTCAACCGAATGGTGGCATTTCGATTTTACAGGCTGGCAACAATATCCCGTTATGGATGAGCCGCTGAAGTGATTTGACAGTTGATGCTTTTTTTCATCTCTTTTTTGCGTTGCTTGAAATTTCACCGGAAGTGAGTCCTTGTATTGCA
>JAGWND010000025.1 GCA_028873075.1 Bacteroidota bacterium | reverse complement strand
GCGTGTTTTTCAAGACGCGCCAGCATTTTTGCGCGGCGATGGAACCCATGCTGTTGTGATCTTCCTGGTTTGCCGATGTCGGAATTGAATCCACACTCGCAGGATGTGCGAGTATCTTGTTTTCCGAAACCAGCGACGCCGCGGTGTACTGCGCGATCATCATTCCCGAATTCAATCCGGCATTTTCAGTGAGGAAGCGTGGAAGCCCGCTGAGCGAGCCGTTCACCATGCGTTCCGTGCGCCGTTCTGAAATGTTGGCGAATTCCGATAACGCAATCGCGGCAAAATCCATTGCAAGTGCAATCGGTTGTCCGTGAAAATTTCCCCCTTCAAGATGCTGCTTCTCGTCGGGGAAAATGAGCGGATTGTCGTTGGCGGAATTGATTTCCGTCGTGACTGTTTGCTCCACATAGCGCAGAGCATTGCGGGAAGCGCCATGAACTTGGGGAACGCAGCGCAGTGAATACGCATCTTGCACACGGTCGTGATTGTGGCGATGAGATTCACGGATTTCGCTTCCGAGAAGGAGCGCACGAAGGTTTTTCGCAGAGTCGAGCTGCCCTTTGTACGGGCGCAGCTTGTGAATGCGTTCATCGAATGCAGTGTCGGTCCCTTTCAATGCTTCAACGCTCATCGCTGCGGCAATGTCTGCCAACGTGCATAATTGTTTTGCCTCGTACACAATGAGCGCGGCAAAGGCAGTCATCATTTGTGTTCCATTGATCAATGCCAAGCCTTCTTTCGCCGACAAATGAAGCGGCTTCAAATGAGCACGTTTGAGAGAAGCCGGAGAAGGTTCAGGTTTGAGGTGTGAGGTTTGAGAGTTGCCGAACTTGCAGCTTTTCCCTTTTCCCATCATCGCCAACACGAGATGCGCAAGCTGCACAAGATCGCCGCTCGAACCGACGGAACCTTGCGACGGAATGACGGGAACAATGCCGGCATTAAAAAACTTTGTGATGAATTCCGCTGTCTCCGGCTTGATTCCCGAGTATCCTTTTGCGAGCGCATTCACGCGCAAGATCATCATTGCGCGAACGACTTCTGCCGGCAGCGGTTCGCCGGCGCCTGCAGCATGGCTTTTAATCAGATTCTCTTGCAGCTCTTCAATTTTGTCGGTGGGAATGTGCACATTGCTGAATTCTCCGAATCCGGTCGTAACGCCGTAAATGATTTCGCGTTTGGCGAGCCATTCATCAATCAATGCGCGTGAGCGCCGCATCGCTTTCGCTGATGACGGGGCGATAGTGATGTGCGACGGTTCAGTTGAAGCGCGATAGAGGTTTTCTATCGTGAGAGAATTTCCATCTAATTGAATCCGGGTCACGAGTGTGTTCAGATAGTTGTATTGAGAAAAATTTTCTCCAGCGAAGTCCCGACTTGTCCGAGGGGGCTCTTAGAGCCGGGACAGCAATGTACCACGCGAAGGGCTGACTTGCAAGCTCTTGCTACTCTCTTTAAAATCGAGTACTTTTTGCTATGAAATTTTCTTCTCTTTTCCGCCGCCGGCGGTCCCGGCAGGACTTTCCGCTTGTTCCGCTCTGGACATTTACGACGCAAGGAATTCTTTGGCGGCTCTTATTTTCAGAAACAAATTTTATTGTTGGAGAGGACCGCGACACAGCGAAAAAATCGGTTACATTTTTTTGCCTGAACGCGCACAACGGCGATGTGCTGTGGAGGGACATGGCATACGACGAAGCGTGGTGGATCGGCATTGAAGCCATCGTAGATGACCGTGTGTATCTGCACGGCTTTCATAAGCCCGATATGCCTGAGCACAGTAAGATTACCGCCGTTGATCTTGCCACAGGGAAAGTGCTGTGGCGGAACGATCAAAATTCTTTTTTTTATGCGACGGCGGAAAAAGTCGTTGCCTTCCGCGATGTATTCGAACGAAGGTTGTTTTGTGAGCTGAATGCTGCTACCGGCGAGCTGCTTGCAGAAATGAATGAGTGCCCCGCCGAGGCATACGACGTGAAGGGAAAAAATCACGGGCGCACCGATTTTCTTTTCCCGCAAACGTTGAACGACGATGTTGAAAGCATCCCCCTTCGCCACTTGGTTGAGGCAAATTTTCATGAAGATAACATCCGCGGAGATATTGAATTTGTTCGTGTCAATGGAGCAGCAATCGTGAATTTGCATGTCGTGACGAAATCTCCCCTGCAAGCGCCGCCGGGCGGAAGCCGTTTTGGAATCGGAATGCTTCGTCCGGAGAAGCCGGGGGAGGGAATACACGGAGAAGTTTTACAAAACAGTCTGCATATTTTTGATGAACGCACCGGCGAAGAATTATTTGCCGAGGTGCTGAATGCCGAAACGCCGGCGGCGGTTCCAGATTCTTTTTTTGTTGATCAGTCAATCGTTTATTTCGTCAAGGAGCGAAAAACGCTTGTTGCGTTAGACTGCGGACAACATGTGTCATGAAATCAATTCTCTGCAAACGTGTTGATGCGTTTACCGATGTTCCGCATAAGGGTAACCCGGCAGGTGTCGTTACAAGGTCGGAGGGGCTGAATGAAACGCACATGCAGCTTATCGCCCGTGACATGAATTATTCCGAAACAGTATTTGTGCTGCCTGCGACGAGCCGGCATGCAGATCTGCGGCTTCGGTGGTTTACGCCGACAAACGAAGTGCCGCTCTGCGGTCATGCAACCATCGCAGCTTTTCATGCGCTGGCAGAGGAAAATCTTTACGGCATGAAAGAAGACGGTACGTATTCATTCAGAGTAGAAACAACGTCAGGCATTCTTCCCGTTGAAGTCGGAAAGGAGGCCGGCAAGGCGGGAATAAAGTTCGGTCTTCCGCTGCCGCGCTTCGAAGTTCCCCCGAATAACTTCGCATATAAATTCGATTTCTTTCGTGAAATCGGAATCAAGTTTGATGAGTTCGGGAAGGGCATTCCGGCTGCAATAAGCGGGGGCAATGTTTTTTTACCGGTTCGCCGCCTTTCAACGCTTTACGAAATGCGCCCGTTGTTTGATAAGCTGGGAAAAACCTTGAAACGCAGGAACCTGACGGGTGCCTGCGTATTTTCTCTTGAAACGGTGGAACCCCGATCGTCGTTTCACTCGCGCTACTTTGCACCGAACGATGGAATCAATGAAGATCCGGTTACAGGCTCCACGAACGGTCCTTTGGGCGTGTACATGGTTCAGTACGGTGTCGTACCGGCGAAAGAGGAAGAAACGATAACGATGGTGGGCGAACAAGGAGATGTGATTGGGAAACGAGGGCGGGTGTCGGTCGAGGTGAAAATGTCCAACGGATATCCTTCGGCGGTGTTCATCTCCGGCAGAGCAGTCTCGTTCGGAGAAGAGTATTTTGAAATGTAAGTTTTTTGATTTCGATGCAAGATGGGAGATTCGGATCGGAAACCGGAGGTCAGGCACCGATTCTGAGCTCTGATTTCTGACCCCCTCTCTCCGACTTCTTGCAAATACGAAGACCTTTAATGACAACGTACCATTCTATGGCCACTACAAACATCGCATTCACAATTTTGCTCGTTCTTTCTTTTACCGCCTTCGGCTTCAGTGTGCGAAGGTTAGTGGGTTATCTTGCTGCCGGGAAGCCGGACAACCGATTCGATCGCCCGGTCGAGCGTCTAAAGCGCGTTGTCGCCGTTGCGCTGGCGCAGAGAAAATTATTGCGCGAGCCGCTTGCCGGCATTCTTCACCTGGCGATTTTCTGGGGGTTCGTCGTGCTGCTTGCTGCGGTTGTAGAATCCATCGGTGAGGGATTGACGGGAAATTTTTCGCTGGCATTTCTCGGCAGCGGAGTGTACGGCGTGATCACGTTCTCGCAGGAAATATTTTGCGCGCTCGTGATCGTTTCTGCACTGCTTGCGCTGTGGCGCAGATTCATCACGCGTGTGGAACGTTTGCAGGTTGACAAGCACGGGAGCCGTGATGCGGCATTGATTCTCGTTTGGATCGTTTTGATCGTCTTTTCGCTTCTTCTTCAAAACGTGGCGCAGATTTCTCTCGGCATACACCGTGCAGGAATTCGCTATCCGATTTCTTCAATCATTTCCGCGGCGTTCATTGGAAGCGGGTACACTCACGTGTGGGAGCAATTTTTTTGGTGGATGCACGTCACGCTTGTGCTCGGGTTTCTTAATTATCTTCCGTTTTCAAAACATCTGCACATTCTGACATCAATTCCCAACGTTTATTTTTCCAGTGTGAGACCGCGCGGTGCGCTGAAGCCGCTGAATCTCAATGACGAAACCGTTACAAAATTCGGCGCAACCGATATAGACGACCTGACGTGGAAGCAGCTTCTCGACGGCTACACGTGCACGGAATGCGGCAGATGCGATTCCGTTTGCCCGGCACACAATACCGGTAAACCGCTTTCGCCGCGGAAGATCGTCATGGACACGCGCCATCGCACGATGGAAAAAGCGCCGTTGATCGTACGCCCCGAGCCTCGACGCTCGCATCCCGAGCTTTCTGAGGAAACTATTTTCGAGAAACATCTCGTTGACGATTACATTTCCGAAGAAGAGCTCTGGGCATGTACCACCTGCATGGCGTGCGTGCAGGAATGCCCGGTGATGATCGAACATGTTGATGAGATAGTAGATTTGCGACGCGGTTTAGTGTTGAACGAATCCCGCTTTCCCGCTGAGGCGCGTGTGCCGTTTGAAAATCTCGAGCGGAATTTTACGCCGTGGGGATTCAGTCATTCCACGCGTGCGGACTGGGCGCAGGGAATGGATATTAAAACGATGGCGGAATTGAAAATGGCGCCGGAGGCGACAGGAAGCGACATTGATGTTCTCTTTTGGGTCGGCTGTGCGGGCGCGTATGATCAACGTTACAGAAAAGTCGTGCAAGCGTTTTCGCATCTGATGAAACATGCCGGCGTTTCGTTTGCAATTCTCGGCACGGAAGAAAAATGCACCGGCGATCCTGCCCGCCGTTTGGGCAACGAATATCTCGCACAAATGCTCATCATCGAAAATGTTGAAACGCTGAATCGCTATCATGTAAAAAAAATTGTAACAACATGTCCGCATTGTTTCCACACGCTGAAGAACGAGTACCCGCAGTTCGGCGGAACGTATGATGTGATGCATCATGCGGAATTTCTTCAGCAGCTTGTCGAATCAGGGAGAATCAAAATCTCGACGTCGCAGTCTCAAACGCTCACGTACCACGATTCATGTTATCTTGCCCGTTACAATAACGTGATTGGTCCGCCGCGCGGAGTGCTCAATGCAATTCCCGGAGTGGCTATCGTTGAGATGAAGCGCTCAAAAGACCGCGGATTTTGCTGCGGCGCCGGCGGCGGAAGAATGTGGCTCGAAGAAAAACAGGGCAAGCGCGTCAACATTGAAAGAACAGAAGAAGCGCTTGCAACACAGGCAGGGACAATCGGCACAGCGTGTCCGTTTTGCATGACGATGATGAGCGACGGTGTAAAGGCAAAGGAAGCGGCGGACAGCGTTCAGGTAAAAGATATTGCCGAGCTGCTGTGGGAAGCAGTGGAAGCCGGCGACGGCGGCTTTGAGCCGGGGTTACACCGCTTGCATTAACTGCAACGTCTCATCTCTGAACGAGAACAGCCTTTCTGTAATCGCCCCAACATCGGTCAGCGCCATGAGCTCCGTTCTGACTTTGACAGCATTCGGAATGCCGCGAAGATAACCGGAGTAATGTTTTCGCATTTCGAACATGCCGGTACGTTCGCCTTTGTATTCCACAGACAGTTTCAGATGCTCGACGCACAACTGGACGCGCTCTTCAACAGTAACGTGTGTCTGCACGCTTCCTGTTTGCAAAAACTCTTTTGCTTGTTGAAAGATCCACGGATTCTCAATCGCACCGCGCCCGATCATGATACCGTCGCAGCCGGTTTCCTTAAAAGCTTGTTGAACATCTTCCGGCGTAAAAATATTTCCGTTGACAATGATCGGAATATTCACCGCTTCTTTGATTTTCGGGATCCAAGAATAATCGGGTTCTCCTTTATGTCCTTGCGCACGTGTCCGGCAATGAACCGTGAGCGCCTGGGCACCGATATCTTCAATCATTTTCGCAACGTCAACAATGCGAATCGAGTTTTCATCCCAGCCGAGACGGGTCTTCACGGTAACAGGCTTGTTCGTTACTTTAATAACGGACGAAACAATGCGTTCCATTCTCGGCAAATCCCGGAGCAATCCTGCACCGGCGCCGTGCAATGCCACATTCTTTACCCAGCATCCCGCGTTAATATCAATGATGTCCGGATTCATCTCGTCCGCCATGCGTGCGGCGCCTTCCATCGAAGATTCTTCTCCGCCGTAAATTTGAATGCCGAACGGGCGTTCTCCTTCGGCAAAAACCATTTTGCGTTTCGTCTTTTCGGAATTGCGGACAAGCCCTTCGGAATTGACGAATTCTGTATACAGAATATCGGCGCCTAATCGTTTGCAAATGAGGCGAAACGGAAGATCGGTTACATCCTCCATCGGCGCAAGCACAACGGCATTCGGTATGTCAATCGTTCCGATTTTCATTTTTGATTCTTCGCCGCAAAGGCGCGAAGATGCAATGATTATAATTTATTGACAAATCTCTTTGCTATATTCCATTGCATCATAGCGTCATTGCGGCAAAATAAATATTTCATCCTGCGCTTTCACCCGGCTGCAGAGCAACGACGCGGTTTCGCATTGAAGCGGGGAGATATTTTTTCAATTCCGCCGGCGTTCCGGCGAGCACGGGAAACGTTCCGTAATGCATCGGAATAATCATTTTCGGCTTCACCATCTCGCACGCTTTCGCCGCTTCGCGCGGACCCATGGTGAATAAACCTCCGATCGGAACGAGTACCGCATCCGGTTTGTACATGTGAGCGATCAATTTCATATCGCCGAACACTCCGGTATCTCCCATATCGTACAAAGTGAAACCGTTCTCGAACCTGATAACATAACCCGACGGCTCGCCGCCGTACGCAAGCTCGCCGTTATGCTCAATTGTCGAACTGTGCGTTGCATCCACCATCGTGATGGCGATGCCGCTTGCTGTAGTCGTTCCGGATTTGTTGATGCCGTCAACGTTCGTAACGCCTTCCTTCTGAAGGAAAAGAGAGATCTCGTAATTACAAATCACTTTGGCGTTGAATCGTTTCGCTAACTCGACAGTGTTGCCGAAATGATCGCCGTGCCCGTGCGTGAGAAGAATGAGATCAACCTTTTCAAAATTTTTAGCGTTGGATGGAGCGCGGGGGTTATCGAGCCACGGATCGAGGAGAATGACGATTCCCTTCGGCGATTCGATCATGAACGCAGAATGCCCGAGCCATGTGATTTTTACTCCCCGTGCGGTTTTATTTTGCTTCATGCGTTTTTCCCTTTCTACAACTAAGAGATGGTTCAAGATTCATGATTCAGGGTTCAAGCTGTTTTGAACTGCCATGAATCATGAATCTTGAATCCTTTTAATAATCGCGTCCGCCATTTCCTTCGTACCGATCGTTGATGACGGATTCAGATCGCGCGTAACATGTTTTCCCTCCTTGACAACGGAAGCAACGGCATTTTCGATTTTCGCCGCCCGCTCCGATTCGCCGAGATGATGAAGCATCATTGCTCCGGCAAGAATAATCGCGCTCGGGTTGGCAACATTTTTCCCCGCAATATCCGGCGCGCTGCCGTGCACCGCTTCAAATATTGCCGCGTTCGCTCCGATGTTCGCACCCGGCGCCAGACCCAGTCCGCCGACCAAGCCCGAGCAAAGGTCGGAGAGAATATCGCCGAACAAATTCGTCGTAACGATCACATCGAACTGGTTCGGATTCAGCACCAGCTGCATCGCCATGTTATCCACGATGCGGTCTTCCGCTTCAATATCGGGATACTGTGCCGCCACTTCGCGCGCGACATCGAGAAACAATCCGCCGGAAAATTTCATGATGTTCGCTTTGTGGACGATCGTTACTTTTTTTCTGCGATGCTTTCTCGCGTACTCGAACGCTGCACGGACAATCCGCTCAGAGCCGTGTCGTGTAACGATGCCGATCGTTTCGGCGGCGCTTTTCTGCGCATCAACATAATGCTCGATGCCGGAGTAAAATTCTTCGATGTTCTCGCGGAACATTACGAGATCAACGTTCTTGTACCGCGACGGCGCTCCTTCGTACGATTTTGCGGGGCGAAGATTGATGAACAAATCAAATTCCTTCCTCAGCGCAACATTGACGCTGCGGAATCCCTTTCCCATCAGCGTCGTCAGCGGTCCTTTTAGCGCAATTTTATTTTTGCGGATCGAATCAATCGTCGCTTCGGGAAGCGGGTCTTTGAATCGGTCAATTGCCGTAATTCCAGCCGGAGCGACATCCCACTTTATTTGCACGCCGGTTGCCTCTATCACACGCGTTGCCGCTTCGCTGATGCTGGGGCCGATCCCGTCGCCGGGAATGAGTGTAATTGTGTGCATGAATGTACAATAATTGTGTGTGTCGAAGACCTCGCTGCTTTTTCGCGGGAGGAGTTTATGAAAGATACGAAACGCGGCGTTGTTTTTCCACGCCGTTTTTCGTACCATTAGAAAGTGTAATCACTATATTTCCCCGCCTCTGGCGGATTTTCAACATTGCATGAATCGCATAGTATCGCAGTTTAGAGTTCGTTCTCTTTTCATTCCATTTTCCATTTTCCTTTTTACTTCTGCGGCTGTTGCACAAGATGCCGCTTTACGGCATCCCGTACAGCGGGATGTTATCATTGTCCGCCCGCCGCTCGAGGAGTACCAAAAATCTTCCCGCGATATTATCCCGTTCCGCAAATTAAAAGCGCCGAAAATTGCGCTTGTGCTCAGCGGCGGCGGCGCGCGGGGCATTGCGCAGATCGGCGTGCTGAAGGTGCTCGAACAGCATCATATCCCGATTGATGCGATCATCGGCACAAGCATGGGAAGCATTATCGGGGGCTTGTACGCCGCCGGTTATTCTCCCGACCAACTGCAGGCGCTCGTTGATTCTACAAAGTGGGCGGAGATACTTTCCCTCACCGATGAGTCCAACCGGAAGAATCTTTTCGTCGGGCAAAAACAGGAGCTTGATAAAAATCTTTTGACGATCCGGTTCTCCGGACTGACGCCGATCATTCCCTCTTCTCTTTCCAGCGGACAGCGCCTGACAAATTTCCTCAATCAATTGGTGCTGCAAGGCATTTACCATCCGAGAAATAGTTTTGATGCTCTGAAAGTTCCGTTCCGCGCCGTTGCCACCGATCTCATTTCGGGAAAGCGGGTCGTCCTGAATTCCGGCAATCTCACTGAAGCGCTGCGGGCGAGCATTTCCGTTCCGTTGCTGTACAGCATGGTAAAGCTCGACAGTATGGAATTGACCGACGGCGGATTGCTTTCGAACATTCCGGTCGAAGTGGCACAAGCGATGAACATGGACATTATCATAGCAGTTGATGTCGTCAGTCCGCTGCGCAGCGCGAGCCAGTTGCATGCGCCGTGGGAAGTGGCAGATCAAATCATCAATATTATGGCGCAGCATGCGAACGGGGAATCGCTTCAGAAGGCGACCATCGTGATACAACCGGACTTGAGCGGGCACCTCGCTGCCGATTTCACGGATCTCGACACGATGATTCAAGCCGGCATGCAAGCCACGGAGAAACAAATACCGGCGCTGCTCGACAGCATTGGAAAGAAGCAGAGCCAAACATATTACAACGGGCCGGATGAATCGCAGCTTTCGTTCAAAATCTCCGGTGTGCATTTCAAAATTGAAGGCACGCGCGGCAACGTGCATATCCCTTTCGGGATCGAGCAAAACTTCGATTTGCTCGTTCTCGACAGCAGCGTTTCGCTCGGCGCGATCGAGGAAAAAATTTCTTCGCTCTACTCGCTCGGCGATTACGACGATGCGCATGCTGAGTTGACCCTCCGCAGCGAACACGAATCAGGTCCTCAAAGCGATCCCCTCGAAGGAAATCCCGCCGATGAAACATCTCGCCGAACGGCAGACAGGCAGATTGCTTCGCTCACGGTTGTCGTGCATCCGAATCCCGTTCTCCGCAGTGTGCGCATCGTCGGAAACAATGTGATGCCGACCGATTCTCTTCTCCAGTTTTTCCTTCCGCTGGAAAACAAGGTGATCAACGTTGCCGAATCGCGCGCTGCGTTGGAAGACATCCTGTCATTGTACCGCGACAACGGCTACTCACTTGCCCGGGTTCAATCAACAGATTTCGACACGCTTTCGGGAACGCTGACAATTGCCGTTGATGAGGGCATCATTCAGCACATGACGATTAAGGGAACGACGATCTCCCGCGATTGGGTGATCTGGCGCGAGCTGCCGTTCAAACCGGGGGACATTTTTACCGTCACGAAAGCGGAAGAGGGAATTAAAAATCTTATGGCAACCAATCTTTTCGATCAGGCACTGATTGACATCAGCTACGTCGGCGCAGCGTCCCAAGGGGATCTTCAGCCGGATATCGTTATCCGTATTACCGAACGGCAGGCAGAGCTTGCACGGTTCGGCATTCGTTACGACAACGAGCGGAACGTGCAGCCGTCGCTCGAATTCCGCGATCAGAATTTTCTCGGCACTGCAACGGAGTTTGGCGCAAGCTTTGCCGGCGGCTTGCGGAACCGGAATTATCTTCTCCAATTCCGCGCCAACAGAATTTTCAACAGCTACTTTACCTTTGATCTCGACGGCTATTACAATTTGAAAGACATCTATACTTACGGAGATGACCCCGCCGTGCAGAGCGAGACGAGATTCAACAGGCTTCGTACGGGCGAGTATCGTCAAATCAGGTACGGCGCATCGTTCTCGTTGGGACAGCAAGTGGAACGGCTGGGAAATGTGACGGCGGAATACAGGGTAGAATCGGACCAGATCAAATTTCAAAGCGGCAGCGGCTACACGCCGGATCAATTCGATGTGGAAGCACTGCGCCTTCATTCGACGGTAGACACGCAGGATCGTTTTCCTTTTCCGGCGTCAGGCTCGCTGATGAACCTCGAATGGGAAACGGCGACATCGCGCATCATCGGCGGCGAAGTGGGTTATTCGAAGATATTCCTTTCGTACGAATGGTACAGCACGTACTTCGGCACGCAAACCATTCATCCGAAAATAACATTCGGATTCGGAGATGAAACGCTGCCGCTGACGCAGCAATTCTCTCTCGGCGGTGAAAATTCTTTTTACGGATTGTACGAAGACGACCGGCGGGGAAGACAGGTTTTTGCGGTCAATGTGGAATACCGCGCGCTCCTCCCGTTCAAGCTTCTCTGGGATACGTATTTCAAAATCCGGTACGACTTCGGCTCTATTTGGCCCCACCAAACGGATATTCGCTGGCGCGATTTGCATCACGGGGTAGGGACGGGAATCGCCGTTGATACGCCGATCGGTCCTGCAAGCATTTCAATCGGAAGGAGTTTTTATATCAGAAACGACCTCCTGAACCGCCCGCTGAGCTTGGGCCCTGTTGTCGGGTATTTCTCTTTCGGCTACGCGCTGTAGAAAGAAAACCCGTTGCGCGACAGGATACGCCGCGCCGTTTGTCCCCGTTCATTTTTAAAAATTTTAAAAAAATTCTCAGAAAGTACTTGACAACGTGCTTTCGGGATATTATATTTGAATTGATATATTTCAAATTTAAAACAAATGGAGACGACAAAAAAATACGGTGAACGTGCCGATTTAGCGTTAAGCATGTGGGTGAAGTTGGCCCGTGCCTTTTCAACGTTTAACCGTTTGACCGGCAAGGATATTGCGGGCTACGGATTGACGCAGCCGCAGTTCGGAGTGCTTGAGGCGCTCGGACATCTGGGCCCAATGAAGATCGGCGGCTTCTGTGAAAAAACGCTGGCAAGCGGAGGAAATATTACCGTTGTCGTGGACAATCTTGAGCGGGACGGACTGGTCGAGCGGGTGAGAGAAGGCGATGACCGGAGAACAATCACTGTTCGGCTGACAAAGAAGGGAACCGATTTGTTCCACGATATTTTTAAGAAACATGCGGCGTTCGTTTCGGAGATCTCGTCCGTTCTTACTCGTGAGGAGCAAAGAGAGTTGTCGAAGCTCCTGAAAAAGCTGGGGACATCGCTGCAGAAGAAAATGTAAATTTTTTTGGAACTATATTTCAAATTCAAAATGTTTTAATTAAAAATGTCATAATTTCAATGAAGGAAGGTTGGTATGGTTGTAAAGAATAATGAACAGGGAGTGAGTTCGCTCCATGAGCTGCTCCGGCAGCGATGGAGTCCGCACCATTTTTCTTCGCGTGCCGTTGGGCGGGAAAAGCTGACGGCGCTGTTTCAGGCGGCGCAAAGCGCGCCCTCTTCGTACAACGAACAGCCGTGGGCGTTCATTGTAGCGACAAAAGAAAATCCGGAAGACTTCGGGCGCATTCTTGCGGCACTTATGCCGCGCAATCAGGAGTGGGCGCAGCACGCACCGGTGCTCATCGTTTCAGTTGCAAAAATAAATTTGGACCGCGACGGCAAAGCGAACCGCCATGCGTTGTACGACCTCGGCGCTGCTTCTGCACACCTTACGTTTCAGGCGACAGCGCTCGGTTTGTACGTGCACCAGATGGGAGGCTTTTCACATGAAAAGATCGTCGAGGAATTTTCTATTCCCGAAGGCTACGAGCCGGTCGCGGTGCTCGCCGTCGGTTATCTTGATGAAGAGAAATCACCGGCACAGATGATTCGTAAACGCAAAGCGTTAAAAGATTTTGTCTTCGAAAGCCATTGGGGAATTTCATCGCCGTCGTTAGCCTTGGAAGATAAAAAAGGATTCAGCATTAATTAACAACAATCTCAATTCAATTAACAAAGGAGTACACAATGAGTAACAACACGGAAATTCTGGAACAGTCGGTCGCACAGCAAAGCTCTGTAGGAAGCAAAACTGTTACATGGAAAACTGACCCTGCACACAGCAACGTGCAGTTTTCCATCCGCCACATGGTGATTGCAGAGGTGACGGGAAAATTCAAAGAGTTCGACGCGGCGCTCATCCAGCATTCCGGAGATTTTTCCGGAAGCGAAATTTCTGCAACGATCAAAGCGGCAAGCATCACGACCGAAAATGCCGACCGCGACAAGCATCTTGCATCGCCTGACTTTTTCGATGTCGAACAATACCCTGAGCTTTCTTTCGTCAGCCGTTCATTCGATAAAGTTGATAATGACCGCTATGTAGTGAAAGGCGATCTCACAATCCACGGAGTGACAAAGCCGGTCGAAATCCGTACGATATTTTTCGGCCAGGCAGTAGACCCGTGGGGCAACCTGCGCGCCGGATTCAAAGGAACGACGAGTATCAACCGCTTCGATTTCGGCTTGCAGTGGAACCAAACAATTGAAACAGGCGGTTTACTTGTAGGGAAGACGGCGGACATCACGCTGAACCTCGAGTTCATTCGTCAGAAGTAATTCATATCGCAGGCAGGAGTGGAGAGAATGAAACACTTTGTAAAATCATTTGCGGACGCTTCGTATTCAATTTTCATTTTGCGGCTCGTCCTTGCGGCGGTGTTTCTTGCACACGGCTCGCAGAAGGTGCTCGGGATTTTCGGCGGTTACGGGTTAGCGGTAACGACGCAATTTTTTGTGTCCAAGCTCCATATCCCGGTATTTCTTGCCTATGTTGCAAGCTTTACCGAATTTCTCGGAGGCTTTTCAATGCTGCTTGGAATTGTCACACGTGTCTTCGCCGCCGGACTGGCGATTGATATGGCGGTTGCGATTCTTGCAGTTCATTTGAAGAACGGTTTTTTCGGCCCAACGGGCTTTGAATTTCCGCTCGTATTGTTAGTGATTGCCGTAGCGGTGTTCTTGCTTGGACCGGGAAAATTGAGCGTTGATGCACAACTGTTCCCGAAGGATTGATGTTCGGCATCGTCGGATTATTCCTCCCCTCTTGTCTCCCTCTTTGAGGAGGACAGGGGGAGGATGTGAATTCGGGTGAAGAATAAATATCAGAGCAAATATGAACACATATCGTCTTCCGGCGGAAACGCACATCGGAAGCATTCATTTGCGGGTTTCAAATTTTGAACGGTCGCTCCGTTTCTATAAAGAGCTTCTCGGCTTTCATGAGATCAGCCGCACCGGTTCAACAGTTGAGCTTTCCGCAGCAGGGAAAGCTCCTTCGGTTATTGCGCTGACTGAATTGCAGAATGCACGGCCGAAGCCGCCGCGCACGACCGGGTTGTACCATGTTGCGATTCGTTTCCCGAACCGCCGTGCGCTTGCGGAAGTATTTGCAAATTTGGTCCGTAACGGGTGGAAGTTTCAGGGATTTGCCGATCACATTGTAAGCGAAGCGTTGTATCTTGCCGATCCCGACAACAATGGAATAGAATTGTACGTTGACCGCCCGCGCGAGAAATGGGAATGGAGCGGCGATCATGTCGCAATGGGTTCGCTTCCGCTCGATGTAGATCATCTTCTTGCTGAAGCGGGCAACTCCCCGGCAAAGTGGATAGATCCCGGCACGGATATCGGGCATGTGCATCTTCATGTTTCCGATCTCGGCAAGGCGGAGAAATTCTATCATGGAATTTTAGGAATGGATGTAACGCAGCGCTCGTACCCCGGAGCGTTGTTTCTCTCTGCAGGAGGATATCATCATCACATCGGTGTGAATGTGTGGGCGGGAAGAGGTGCGCCGCCTCCGCCGGATGATGCTGTTGGCTTGATCTCTTTTTCCGTTGAAGTGCCGGACAGAACTACAGTTGAACAAATCCGTGCACGGGCAATTGAAGCGGGGATATCTCCGGGCGATCCGACCGAAAGCGGGCATCGTCTCTCATTTTCTCTCGATGATGAAGATAAGAACAGGGTTGTGATTTCTACACCGAGAGTGAGAAAAAATGTCTGACAGCGCTTTTTGCTGTCTGACATTTCATGAATCACGTAAGATGTCAGACGGCAGATCTAGGGCTTGTAGACTTATGGAGAAAACGCCGTCAGATATCAACTAAGCGATTTGCAAAATCGCTCTACATCTCGTACTTTGGCTGAGTCTTCAGGGGTAATAATTCTGAACTTTTCTTACTCAGTCCGGAGGCACTTATGTTCCGCACAAAAACAGTTTTCCTTCTAAATCTTGCAGCAATCACTTTCCTTTTCGCCCAACCGGCGATTCATTCTTCGTATTATCAGAACGATTTTTCGATGACGTCGCCGGGGGCAATGAAGTACGGATTATACGGCTTCGATAATCCGGCATTGCTCAATTATCTTGATTCCCCCGATCTTCTCGTCACGTGGTCGAATCCGCCCTCTTTTTTGGGCAACATCAATCGGTTTGGTTTTTTTGGTGCCCTTCCTCATTTCGGGTTCGGCGTTGTCAAGCAAAGAGGTCCCATTTTTTACGCGACCGATTACAGGATTTCACTCAGCAGCGGTAACCGCGCCGCAAGCATGGGACTGACATACGGCTGGACGAATTCCGATGATCCATTCAAAGATTATTCAAACATTCTACGAATCGGCGCGCTGTTCCGTCCGAACGTGTACGCATCTGTAGGATTGATCGGAACGGCGGCGCTGCGCGGCAACGATAAAGAGGGTGTAGTAGATGTTGCGGCTCGTCCTTTTGGAAATGAATTGCTCGCTTTGTTTGCCGATTTCTCGATGGAAACAAAACGCTTGCCGTCAACTCCTAAATGGAGCGCAGGCGGGGCGGTAGAACTTTTACCGGGCGTTCGCGTAACGGCGAGGTATTTCGATACAAAGGTGTTGTCGCTCGGCTTGCAGTTCAGCCTCGGAACGATCGGAGTTGAATCGCAGGCGGAGTACGATGGATCCGGCAGCTACAGCTACAACACGTACGGTGTCCGCATCGGCGCGTACGACAGAAACATTGTTCAGTCTTTTCTCTTCAGGAAGAAAGAATATCTCGACCTGAATCTCTACGGACCGGTCAAATACCGGCGTTACGTTTTGTTCGACAACAGCAAAACGCTTCTCAACTTGCTCGATGCGGTTGATGCTGCTAAAAATGATCCGGCAGTTTCGGGAATTGCGATCAACGCGTCGGGCATGGATGCGAACCGGGAAATGCTGTGGGAGCTGAGAGAGAAGCTGAAGGAATTCGAGGCAACGGGAAAGCACGTCATCATTTTTATTGACCGCGGCGGGATAGACGAATATCACTTCGCTTCCGTGGCGGACAAAATTGTGATGGACCCGAGCGGCATGCTGATGCTGCAGGGATTCATGATGGGAAGAATGTATCTCAAAGGATCGCTGGAAAAATTGGGAATCGGTTTCGACGAGTGGAGATTCTTCAAATACAAATCAGCCGACGAAACATTTTCCCGCGATAAGATGTCCGACGCCGACCGGGAACAGCGGCAGAAATTAGTGGACGACGATTACCGCTTGGCGAAAGACGATATTTGCGCGTCGCGGCATTTTTCTTCCGCGCAATTCGATTCGTTGGTCAACGACAAAACTCTTTTTCTTCCGAACGATGCGTGTACGAGCGGATTGGTTGACACGGTCGGCAGATGGGATGTCGTTGAGAAGATGGTGAAAGGGATGGAAAGAGAACACCAGTTCATGGTTTCGCCCTTCATGCTCGCGAAGAATCATTTGCCGTCGGACAATCGTTGGGGCGAGCCGCCGCGCATTGCGGTGATCTATGCGCTGGGCGCGTGTGCAATGGATGAGGGAATCACAGCGCGGCGCTTGGTGAAAGATGTGAATGCAGCGGTGAACGATCCGCGCGTGAAAGGAATTGTTCTCCGCGTTGATTCTCCCGGCGGCGATGCGATGGCGTCGGATTATATTGCCGAAGCGCTGAAGAAAGCGAAAGGAAAAAAGCCGGTCATTGTTTCACAGGGATATGTTGCGGCATCCGGCGGCTACTGGCTTTCGATGTACGGCGATACGATCGTTGCGGCGCCGAACACGATCACCGGCTCCATCGGCGTGATCGGCGGATGGCTCTATAATAAGAGCGCGAAAGAATCGCTCGGCATTTCCACCGACTTTGTGAAAGCGGGAGAACATGCAGACCTCGGCTTCGGAATGACGATGCCGTTCTTCGGACTGACGCTGCCGGACAGAAATCTTACAGAGGACGAGAGGGGAAAGATGGAGCACAGCATCAAAGCTCTCTATAAAGATTTTGTGCAGAAGGTTGCCGACGGGAGAAAGAAAAGCGTTGACACCATTGAAGCGATTGCGCAGGGAAGAGTCTGGTCCGGTTATGACGGAGAAGCGAACGGGTTGGTGGATGTGCTCGGCGGGCTTTCGGATGCCATTGCAATTGCAAAGACGAAAGCTGGAATCGCGAAGGATGAAGATGTGAAGATCGTCGAGTATCCGGCGATGGGCTTGTTCAATTTCGATGCCTTTGCGCCGCGGCTGTTCGGCATTGACGTAAAGAAAGATGCGGCGGTGGAGTACCTGAAGTTCCGGTTTGAGCACAACGGCGAGCCGCTGCCGATGCTGCCGATGGAGTATTTGGATGTAAAGCCGGCGGAATGATGCCGGCACCGCAGAAGATGGTCTCCGCCTTTGAGGAGGAGACCATCTTTTGTTGAACACAGTTCGTTGAACGGACTCTTTCCAAGACCGCGGAATCCGTCCAAACGACTCAGCACGCCGTCCCAACATCCTGCGGAGTGAAAAATGGCGAAAACAGGAAATTGGGCAATTATCAGTTAAGAATTTAGAATGAAGTTTTTGACGGATACGTATTGACATTGTGGGCAAAAAAAGTTAAGATGGTGCCATTGCTATAGATGAGTTGCCTGCGACAGGCAGGAAGAGAACAGCCCCAAGGTTCTCTTAGATTTCTTCCCATGTTGCCGATGGTGTAAGGTTGAGAGAGGATGATTCTCCGGATGTTTTGCAGAGCGTGATAGAACGGATATTTCCGGTGCCGTGATATGCTGCATTGGTTTCTTCAAAAAAACTATCAACTACATTTACAACTAACGAGGAGTAATACGATGAGATCATTCTTCCTGTTTATCGCAAGCCTCTTCCTTCTTTCCGGATACGATGGGATTGCATTTAGCATGAATCCCGCACACAAGTTTTCTTCTGGCGAGGCAGCAAATGTTTCTGCGAGCGAAAGCGTTCAACAACAATTGGATGATGGCGAGACGCCCTTGCAGATATTCAAGAAAAATCCGTCGCTGTTAGATTCGCTGTTCGGCAAGCAGTATGAGGGAGGCCTCATCTTCTATCTCGATACACTGACAGGAAGCGGAATGGTCGCCGCGCCGACCGACCTGCAGCAAGCTGTCTGGGGATGCAACGGAACACAGATCCACGGCGATGACAGCACTGTCGGTTCCGGGCTTCAGAACACACGCGCTATCATTGCCGAATGTCCGGTCCCGCCGAATACAGCCGCCTACCTCTGCAGTATATCAACTTCGGCAGGGTATCACGACTGGTATTTACCGAGCGAATTCGAAATGGATCTGATGTATCACAATCTCGAACAAAAAGGGACAGGGAATTTCGTCCGGAATCAATACTACTGGAACTCCACCCAATGGGGATGGTCGGACTGGGCAGCATGGGCAATGCAAATGTCGTCCGGCAACAAGATCCAGTACACGAAAAATTCAACACTTGCCGTTCGCGCGGTTCGTACGTTTATCGAGCCTTCTCTGCCGACCGTATCCGCAACGACTGTCGGCTCTATCACTACAACAACAGCGGACGCTTTTAGCACTGTTGCCAACGACGGGGGCGGGAAAGTGAGAAGCAAAGGATTTTGTTACGGTACCTCACAGAACCCCGATACTTCGATGACCGTTGTCCGTGATGTAAGTGCCGGCGATACTATTCGTGCGAACCTGGCGGGATTATCCATAAACACAAAATACTATATCAGATCGTTTGCTCTCAATAGTGAGGGTATCTCTTATGGCCCGCAGATGGCTTTTACCACAACGATAAATATCGGGGACCGATATGAGGGAGGGATTGTGTTTTACATTCTTCAGCCGGGAGATGCAGGGTATGATGCTGCCACAACGCACGGAATTATTGCCGATACTATGGACATCTCCTATGTATGTTACTGGGCCCCTCTTGATACCTGTGCCAGCGTAGCAGCTCCTACTCCTAATGACACTGCAATTGGCGCAGGGAAAACCAATACCGACGCTATTCTGAAAGCATGTACTAATTTTACTCTTTATTCTGCCGCAGGAGCATGTCATCACTGGAACGCTTACTTACCTTCAAAGAACGAGTTGAATGAGATGAGAAAGTATAAAGCGCTTCTTCAGATGAATAGCGGCATTGATAACCAAGGGACGATGTACTGGAGCTC
The DNA here is from genome assembly GCA_028873075.1 of Bacteroidota bacterium. Classification (GTDB taxonomy): domain Bacteria; phylum Bacteroidota; class Ignavibacteria; order UBA10030; family UBA8401; genus JAJYOI01. The sequence continues at coordinate 5,030 of JAGWND010000025.1, read as the reverse complement.
CAGCATAGATGACTGGAATGCTAAAACAGCCTGGGCTCAAAGCTTTTATAACGGTACGGATCCTTATCAACAGGGGAATGATATGGGCGGGTTATGGAGCGTGAGAGCGATCCGGTATTTTTAGAGTTCCGGCGATATACGCATAGCACAGGGGACTTAGCGGGGCGGAACGCGGCCGCCCCGCCGGTTTTTTTGGCAGTGTTTTAGTTTCGCTTCAGCGTCATTCCGGTCCCGCCTTTAGCGGGATAAACTCCAGCCGGAATCCAGAAATTTGAGCGCTGGATGCCGGCTTTCGCTGGCATGACATTCGTTTTTGATTCAAGCCGAACACACTGTAGCACTTCCATTTTTTTGCAGTTACTTTTTATACTTCTGTTGTGCAGATTCACACGCCCATGTGAAAGGTCGCACAGCGAAGATCTCACACGCTGACACCACGACATGATCGAGAAATCATCCTCGTGTAGTTCATTTGTCAGGGAGCCTTTCAAAAATTAATACTCACTGATGTTTTTTACCGCATCGGGTGCAGTGTTCCTGCGAGGCAGGCGTTTTCTTTTTGCAGATGCACCGGATGTGAGCGCCTGTTGCCTTCTGCGCCATCATGACTCCGAGATTCGTCCCGATGACATGCGAAGCGAGAAAATGGCGAAAAACGGACAGAAATGACAAGTTCGGGCAATTAAGGATGAACAATGGACGATGGATAATGGAAAATGGAAGATGGATAATTGATAATAAGGATTGGTATGTTTGGCGGGGAGGGGCAAAAGTTTTTGAGGGATATGTATTGACATTGTGAGAAAGAAAGGGTAAGATGAAACCATTGTTTTAGGTAAACCTGCCTGCGACTGGCAGGAAGAGAATAGCCCCAGGTTCTCTTGTTTTTAATTCCCCCATTTTTGCCGGATGGCGTGAGGTTGTGATAAGATGTAAACTTGCACGGTGAGCGAAACTCCGTGGTGAGTGACTCAGCAGTAGCAGTATAATTAATAGTTGGAAGACACAAACTATCATTTAAGTAACCAAACAAGTTAAGCACAATGCCCACATAAAGAATCGCTAATTGTAGTCTCCCAAAATGATTGAAAGGACAAGACTATGTTTAGAGGAATGTACTATCGAATCTTTTTTGCTTCAGATGTGAAGAATGAGAATGGACTGCGGAGATTTGCCGAAAGGTGCATAAGCAGTCTAATAGATAAGGTCAAGAAAAAATCAACATCCCTCCGACAAAAAATACAAAAGTTGGAACGACAACTTAGCGCTACCAAAACTGTTCTTGACAATGTTGCCAAAGAGAGCTTATTGTCAGACAACGAGTTCTTTGGGATCCAAAGAAGAATAAGAAACGGCACACTGTTAATTGTTGGCATTCTTTTCACAGAAGGTCTCCTCAACTATTTTTCAACACTTGTTTTCATAAGCGGTGAAGATTTCGGCATTGCGTTACTGCGCTGGCTGATTGCAATTGTTCTAACGTTTGGAGCCATTGGAGTATCTGAAAAATTCATTGAAGCTATTTTGCCGATCCAAAAACATAAGGGACCTGACGCAAAATCACGATCTACTGTTTTAATAATTCTATGGAGCACTCTTATTCTAGGTGTTGAAGTCGCGATTGCAGGTGTTTCAGAAGCGCGTGCAAGGGATATTGAAGGTGGTCAATCTGGGGGTCTTCTTTACTACGGGTTCATTATTCTTTCGATGGTGTTACCACTAATAGCGGGTGGAATAAGTTGGGACTTGTTGCATTTTTATGATTCATATAAGCACACGCGTAAATACAGTTTTGCTCAAAGCTCTTGGAACCGACTCGATCAACAAATAGAAAGTGCCGTCCAACGTTTAGAGGATTACTACAATGTTAAACTGAACGGATACTGGAACCGCTTTAACGACTTCCGTTCATACAAAGAAAACTGCAACAAGAAAAAAGGAATCACCGAAATTTTGAGTGATCACTTTAGCTCAAGCTTCGCGCTCTTTAAACAAGAAGCGGACACCCGTTACGGTGAAATCGGTGGAAAAATAGTGCACTCCCATAAATGAGATTGTAAACATGAAGGACCAAGATATGAGATCACAATCATTCTATTTGATAATTCTTGTAACAATCGCGTTCATCTTCATAGGATGTGAAACGGGAACCCAACAGCGCTTGAACTGCATCTGCCTCATTGATTACTCGGGCAGCCTTCCAGACAAAACCCTCCAAAGGTATATTCAAATTATTAGCTCAGAGATATTCCATCACTTGGATGAAAAAGATCGGTTGATTGTACTGCCAATCGATGAAGGAGCAAAAACAGAACCCGTCAAAATTGTATATGAAGATTTCGCTGAGAAGAGATTTTCGTTTCCATCTGACGGGTATGCGCATGCCAGAGATAGTTTGTTAAAAAGAATACGTTTTTATGTCGACGCGACGAGCCCACAAATTGCCTCAGAATTAGAAACCCAGAAAGAAATTAGAAAAAAATTTACATACCTCACTGATATTTTTAGCGCACTCGAACAAGCTAATATCCTTATAGAAAATAATCAAGATGATACTTTTTTGGGTTCTTTGGGTCGTTTTTTTACAGGCAAAAAAAGGATTCAGACTACTAACATAATTGTGATATTCTCAGATATGATCCAAGAATCAAATGAATGCTCGTTTGCTAGACCATGGGGTTGCAATCCCAAAGAGGTCAAAGTCATCATTGGCGCCTTGAAAGCACATGATCGTATCCCCAATCTTCTAGGCTGTAAGGTATTCGTAAATGGAAGAACTGGCAAAAGCAACCTCCAAGTTGAGAACATCCGCAATTTCTGGATACAATATTTTAAGGAGTCAAAAGCAGATCTATTAGCCTATGATTACGACTCTGGCGAAGAGATTACATCTTTTTTGTCGCATTGGAAGAATTCAAGATAAGTGATCATCTATATTGAAGTCGCCAGAACGTATCACATCGCTAAAAAATGTAAGTTAAGTAAGGAGAAATCACAATGTCAACGTGTAAAACATGCAATGGGAGGGGTTCTATCAAATGCCCAAAATGCAAAGGGTCTGGTAGAACCGGCGGAGGTGCGTTCTCTTCCTCAGGCCAATGCAACAACTGCAATGGATCCGGAGTTGTAAAATGCGGTGTTTGTAATGGCAAAGGATCGGTATAGAGCATATGTCTCTGACTACAAAGTCAGCAAATAACTTATCTCGTTCCCACCCGGGAGCTTGGGAACAAGAACAAATTCTAATGTAGTTCTTTAGATCTATTTTTCAATAATCATGAAAAAACGAAAGCCTTCTAGAGTGCTACCTAACGAAATCAGACCTATCGTAGAATTTTATCCTTTGAAGCCAGTGAAACGAAAGGTAAAGTGGCTAATTCTTGATCCTAAATTACCGAGAGATGGTCTGATTCAAGCAGAACTGAAATCGGCGCATGGCATTTATATATTTTACAATTCCCAATGCAGGGCAATTTACCTTGGCAAAGCTGATCAACTCACCCTGTGGAAAGAACTGACCAATGCGTTTAATCGAAAGCGAGAAGCACAAACACTTTTTAAAGTGCTTCACCCAATAACTGGAAATGCGTTTAAGCCTGCATATAAGAAAAAACGTGGTATCAGAAAGCGTCATGTCTATCTTCATGAAATAGCATCTTTTATGTCGGCTTATGAGGTTGGTGACGCATTAATTCGTAACCTTGAGGCACTACTAATGCGTGCATTCCCTAATGAGCTTACAAATGCAAAGATGGAGACAATTGAGTTTAAAACAAAAAAGTAGACGATTGTGAAGTGGACTTCACTAATGCTCCTTCCCACGCGGGAGCGTTGGAATGAGATGAATTCAATAAAATATGCCCTGCTCTATTCTCATTGATTTAAAAGTTACCATGACTACAACTATAAATGCAAGAATGGAAGAGGTTTGTAAAGAAAAGAAAATTGAAATATTTGTTTGATCGTGTGATGAAAAAGAATGAATGCAGAAACGACGTAAAGGAGTAAATTTTATGGGCAATTTCGTTTCAGCTTTTTCTCTTTACGAAGTACTTAGAATACTTCTCCCAGGCTTCTACACCGCTATAATGATCAAGAATAGTGTCTTTGCCCACATATATAGGAATCCAATTTACTCGGACCGCGTAGACGGATGGATTATTTTTTTGATCTTATCCGTCGCTCTAGGAGGCTTTCTATACTCCATTGATGTGCCTCGTTGGTTTAAGCCATTATATAAGACTTTGCCTTCGAACTTAATTGAAAAGAACCATAACTTAGAATTACCGAGAGGTGAGACGGGTAGGTACTTTGAGAATGAGTTTTTCAAGTTCTATTATAGAATTGAAGCGGATGCAAAATTCAAGACGGAAGTTCAATCTGGTTTCTTTCACTTCTTTATGACAATGGCTTTTATAGGATTGGTCTTTACTCTTGTATATTCCTTTTTGATATCAAATAATCCGCTTGGTTGTGAATACCGCATGCTTAATGCTTCAGTTTTTATTCTTTGCCTGTGTTCAGCGATCATCATGCACGAACAAAAATTGAAGTACTCTTGGAAGAGGGATTATGACCTATTTGTGGAGGATATCTCCTCAACAAAATGAAGCTCCTAGTTTGCTAAAATTATGATAGATCCTTTTGAAAATGCAATAATTAAGACTGTAGCAGCATCCCATCGTTTTATATTTGACCTTGAGTCTACGGCTAGCTATCAAATCGAGTCGAAAAATGAATTGTTAAATGGAGGCACGGCTGAGACCTACAAAGAGAATGGCTCATTGGTGCTTGCATTTGACACAGTAAAGTTACTTTCGCAGGATGAGAGACATGCACTATGGGACTCTAACACATTCTTTGTATGTAAGAATAAAATAAGAAGGCTTGTTTTTGATTTCAAATCTTTTTCTCAATGGTCTATACCTTTAATGCGTGAACCAAAGTGATTTGAATGTGTAGTCCGAAAATATCACAACGAAAATATTGAATGTGAGACAGATTTTTTTCGCGCCATTATACCATCAGAG
>JAGWND010000247.1 GCA_028873075.1 Bacteroidota bacterium | reverse complement strand
TGCAGAAAATGTGTTGTTTGTCGTGTCTTCATCTCCGCCCAAAATGATTTTTGCAAAAATTGGATGACTGCCTGCGCCGATACTTGTATATTCAAGTTCGACAGTTATTATTTCGTTTGCACTGAGCAATCGCAATATATGCGTTGAAGCAACAAGCGTGAGCGAGTCGAACAACTGTACATCGAACGAAAAATTTCCTGCAAGCGCTTTGTTGGTAATGCCGACGGTCGCGGTTACGGTTTCTCCCTTGCGCGGCGAAACCGGAGAGAAAGCGAGAGATGTCGCGGCAAGGTCAATCGCTTTTTTCACAGTGACCCGGATGTCGTCAAAACGGATAACGCCGGTCGAGCCCGAAGAAGAATCTGACAGCACGCGCCAGCGGAGACGTACATTCGGCTCGTTGTTCAGAGATTGCGGCAGCGCAAAACCGCGTTTAACATACGAGGTACTGTTTACCTGCCTCAGCGTGTCGCTGATAGGAATGGGAAACGACGTGTCCCCGTTCAACGAAGCTTCTACAAGCAATCCGGAAAGATGTGTTGAAGTTCTCCGTTCATAAAAGATAAGAGAGTCGGCATAGGTACCGGAGAAATTAAAAGCGGGAGAAATCAGCGATTGCGAAATTTTTCCATTCATCGAACTGACGCAGTGAGGGGATGAACGGGTGCTTGTTGCCGAGGTTGTAAAGTCTCCCGACGCATTCCGGTTTGTTGTTGCTATCCATCCCGCCGGCAGGTTTGGTACAGTAACGCTGTCGAAATTTTCTATGTACGGAAAAGTTAAAATTTGTCCCCATAGATCGGATCGGGTAGGAAGAAATAAAAGAACAACAGCGATGAACAACGATCTTGACATCGAAGTCTCCTCCATGTGAAAAACCCCTTTGGGCTGTGTAATATGTCCCGCTATTTCTGTTTACTCGACTTTTGCGCGGAGTGAATCCCACACGGTGTAAGCAATGAGAAGAATGAACATGACTACCGCAAGCACTTCCGCGCCGTGCGATTCTGCCCACGCGTAGTTCATCCAGTCAATGCCGCCGAATTTCAGGAATGCGCCGAGCACGCCGAACAGCGAACCGCCGGCAATGAATCCGGATGCGATGAGCGTCCCGCGCGACAGCCGTGCGTTGTTCAGTTTTTCATTCTTCGAGCGCGTTGAAACAAACCACGCCACGATTCCGCCGATGAGGAGCGGCGTGTTCAATTCCTGCGGAATGTACATGCCGAGCGCAAACGCAAGCGGCGAAACGCCGATCATCGTCATCAGCAGGGAAATGACGGCGCCGACGCCGTACAGAACCCACGGCACGGCAACGTTCGACATCAGCGGTTGAATCACCGCCGCCATCGCATTTGCCTGCGGCGCAACAAGCGCGTTCGGTCCTGTAAAGCCGTACGTTTTGTTCAGAATCAAAATCACAAATCCGACCGTTGCCGCTGAAACAAGAATGCCGAGAAATTTCCACGTTTCCTGTTTCTTCGGTGTCGAGCCGAGCCAGTATCCGATCTTCAGATCGGTGATGAACGAGCCTGCAACGGAAAGCGCAGTGCAGACAACGCCGCCGATGATGAGCGCGCTCACCATGCCGGACGTTCCCGATAATCCGATTTGTACAAGAATGAAGGATGAAAGAATCAGCGTCATCAGCGTCATGCCGGAAACCGGATTTGTGCCGACGATTGCCGTGGCATTTGCGGCAACAGTTGTAAACAGAAAAGCGATGATCATGACAAGAAGCAGTCCGATGATCGCGTTCATGATGTTGAACACAACGGCGCCATAAAAGAAGACGAAGATCAACAACCCGGTGAGCACGATGAGAAGAACGTTGAACATCATTTTGATGTCGGTTTGCCAGCGAACGGTGTTTTCTGTTGCGGTTCCCTTTTTGCGGAAGATTTCTTTGTACGCAAGCGTAAATGCGCCGCCGATAATTTTCGAGGAACGGAGAATGCCGATAATGCCTGCCATCGCAATGCCGCCGATACCGATGTGACGTACATAATTTGAAAAGATTTCTTCCGGCCGCATATCGGCAATCAGTTTTGTTGCTGTGGCGCCGAACGGCGTTGTCAGTCCTTGTCCGACTGCATGCATGAGTGGCACAAAGACAAGCCACGAAAGAAACGATCCCGCACAGATAATTGCGGCATATTTCACACCGATGATGTAGCCAAGACCAAAGACCATTGAAAGTACATCAACCTTCACCACTGCTTTTGCTTTTTGCGCAAGGGCGTCGCCGAACGGCACGATGCGCGACGTAACGACTTCTGACCACCAGCCGACGGAACTGACGATGAAATCGTATGCGCCGCCAATGAGCCCGCTGACGATCAGCACAATTGCCTGCCGCCCTCCTTTTTCTCCGGCAATGAGAATTTCCGTCGTTGCCGTTGCTTCGGGAAAGGGAAGCGTGCCGTGCATATCTTTCACGAAATATTTTCTGAACGGGATCAAAAATAAAATTCCGAGAAATCCGCCGAAGAGTGCTGCGAGAAAAATCTTGAAAAAGTCAGCAGGTAAATTAAGAATGTACAGTGCTGGAATCGTAAAGATCGCGCCGGCAACGACTGCGCCCGAAGTCGAGCCGATGGATTGGAGAATGACGTTCTGTCCGAGCGCATCGCTTTTCTTCAATGCAGTTGAGAATCCGACCGCAAGAATGGCGATAGGGATTGCCGCTTCGAACACTTGTCCGATTTTCAATCCTGAATACGCAGCGGCAGCGGAAAACAGCATCGCCATGATCAAGCCTAAGATGACAGAATAGGGTGTTGCTTCAGGATATGATTTTTGAGGATCGAGGACGGGTGTGTAAGTTTCTCCGGTCCTGAGCTGTTTATATGCGTTTTCAGGAAGCCCGGTGGTGTTGGTGGTTTGTTCCATAAGCTGCTCCGTAGGAAAAGTATTTGTTACCACAAAGTCACCAAGAAAATTTTACAACTCATGGTAGGCACTTTGGAAAAACTTCTAACATAATAAGGTCGCCATGCCCGAATGTCCCGCATCAATAATAGCTATGAAAGAGCGGGATGCCGTACAGCGGCACTTTAATCGGGCATCCGTTTTGTGGATTCCCGCTTTCGCGGGAATGACTATACTTTGGTTTTTGATGTCTACAAATGCCGTTTTGTGTAACATGAGTTTATAATTATTCTTTTGCGTCTTCGTGTCTTTGTGGCAATCAGTTTTTATTTTCGTGATTTTTCAGCCCAGATTTGGGCGAGATTGACGACCGTCTCAACAGATTTTTCCGCACCCCATACGGAGAGCCATTCTGTTTTGCCGTGATAATTTTGTCCGCCCGTGAAAATGTTCGGCGTCGGCAGTCCTTTTTCGGTGAGCTTCGAGCCGTCCGTGCCGCCGCGAATCGGCACCCACTTCGGCTCAAGTCCGGAACGCTTCGCCGCTTCCCAGAGATAATCAATGACACGCGGATCTTTTTCTACGCCCTCTTTCATGTTGCGGTACGACTCGGTTACTTTCAATTCAATGCGCGCTTTCGGATGAAGCGGCTGAACTTCGGCGATGATGTCTTCAAGTTTTTTCTTCAGCACATCCAAACCTTCGGTGTTGAAGTCGCGCAGCAGTATATTCAGCGTTGATTTTTCTTCTTCTCCGTGTACAAGATGCGGATGAATGTACGGCTCGTAGCCTTCGGTGGTTTCCGGCGCAATATTCTTCGGCATGCGGACGATGATGTCGGCAAGCGCGCGGATCGAATTCACCATAATTCCTTTTGCACTGCCGGGATGAATGTTGCGTCCGTGCACGGTAATGACGGCGGAGTTTGCGCTGAACGTTTCCTTGTTTAATTCGCCCGGCGTGTCGCCATCAACTGTGTAGGCGAACTTCGCTCCGAATTTCGGAATGTCGAAATATTTTGTTCCGGCGCCGATTTCTTCATCCGGTGTGAAAGCAATTTTGATGTCTCCGTGCGGTAGCGCTGGATTGGCGACAAGCGTTTGAATTGCCGTCATAATAATTGCGACGCCTGCTTTATCGTCTGCGCCAAGGAGCGTTGTGCCGTCCGTTGTAACGATTGTCTTGCCGATGTTGTGTTTCAATTCGGGATTTTCCGAAACGCGCAGGGCGACCGACGAGTTGCCTGACAAAGCAATATCGCCGCCTTGGTATTTTTCAATCACCTGCGGCTTCACATTCGCGCCGCTTGCGGATGGCGACGTATCCACATGCGATACGAAACCGATCGCGGGCGCTTTGCCATGTGCTTTGTCCGATACAGGAAGATTGCTCGGTAAAGTTGCTATCACGTAACCGTACTGGTCAATGTTCACATCTTTCAAGCCAAGCTCTTTCAGTTCTTTCACAAGAAGATTGAGCATATCGAATTGCTTCGTTGTGCTGGGATAGGAAGTGGAGTTTTCATCGGATTGCGT
>JAGWND010000024.1 GCA_028873075.1 Bacteroidota bacterium | reverse complement strand
ATAATAAGCCGCAAGTGAAAAAGAGACTTTCCCGCTATTAATTTTTATTAAGAGTTTTTTATTATAAGTGTATAAAAAGGAAACAAATTTTTTGTAAAAGTGGGCAAATGTACACACTTTTTTCAGAGCAGCGCTTTCTGCAAAGGGACACTTCGGCAAAAACCTATCCAGCCCAGAAATTTCCGCAACAATTCGTATGATGCGAAAATTCTGTAAAGTTGGCACGCAGGTTGCACCAAATATCGTTATGCAGGTGGAACTTTTTTTCACTTCAAAATATGATGGAACATTTTTCTTCCGACCGGTCTCGAAAGAAAGAAGTTTGTATGCCTTTTTGTGACGTTGTATCTTCGATCCGAAGAGGAGTGCTGCTCGCACGGATGTTGTTCTTGGGAGGAGTTTGTGCACACGCCGCGGATGCGCAACAAGACCGGGTAAGCGTGCAAAGCGGAACAACTAACACGCTTCACGCAGTTTCTTTTCCCGATACTCCTACAGTATTTGCTGTTGGAGACGGAGAGGTAATTTTGAGAAACAACGATGGCGGCGCTACATGGACTACACTTTCAAGCGGCACAAGCGCTTCATTGCGCGGGATTTCTTTATCAGGCGATTTTGGGATTGCAGTTTGGTAAGCGGAATGTACATTGACCGCCTCACCGCGGAAATTTTGTTGAAACGAAAAATCTTGTCCTGCAAAAAAAGGAGTGTTTTTTCATGGGCTTTTTACATCGAACGTTCTTAGCTCTGACAAAACCGGCGGCGTCAGGGCCGATGCAAAAAGTGAATGAACGGATAGCAGTAAAGATAGGTCATCGCTTTCCTCAAGGAAAAGTAGGAATATCCTTTTGTCGCGCATTAGGAGACAACATTCTCCGGCATGAAGGCGGCAATACATGCCGGACGGCAACGTTGTTGACTTCTGCAAAAGTTGTCTTTGAGTTCACCCAGGCGACAAAAATGTTGTACTTTCTCGGCACCGATGATCACACGGATGAAATACCGGTTGCCAATCTGCTCATGCGTACCGTTCGTAAAGGGGACGTTTTCTTTGATCTCGGCGCGAATGTCGGATTTTATGCATTTCTTGTTGCACCGCTGTGCGGCAAAAGAGGAAGCGTGCACGCGTTTGAACCGAATCCGAATTTAGTTCCAAATCTTCTGCGTTCCGCTGAACTTAACAGCAGCACATGCGACGTTGTTGTGAACGGAGTTGCAGTGGGACGGGAGGATGGCGGCGAAATATCCCTCTATTTCTCTTCCGATGCACAGGACATCGGTGTGACTTCAACATACCCGCATCCGTGGCTTGATTCAAATTCAAAAATTACTGTACCGGTAACTTCCATAGACGCATACAGAGAGTGTCATAAGCTTGAGCGGATTGATTATGTGAAAATAGATATCGAGGGGGCAGAGTTGGATGCATTACAAGGAATGACGGAAACATTCCGCCGTCATCCTCCCTTGTTGATCATCTGTGAATTATGGAGAACGGTGCAAAAAATTAACAACGCTGAGTTTTTGCCCGATCCTGCCGTACCTTCTACTGTAAAAGTTTTTGACTTTCTATCGGAACGGGGATATGAGCCGATGTACATTTCTAAAGGCGGATTTTTCGAAAGAGGGATCCGGCGCAACGATTTATTGGAGTTACAAACGAACAAGATCAACGCCGCCTTCATCGCTCCCCAACTAAAAACTTGTCGTCCTGATTTATTTGTTTTGCAGAATATATATGAGCGCTCCCTCAAGGGTTGCAGTAAACAGTTTGCGAAGGCTTGGTACATTCCGGAGGTTAAATAATGAGAATGCCTCTGTTGTTAGTTCTTCCTGCTCCGCCATTGCCGCTTGATCAAGGTTACCGCCATGCAGCGTTTAACGACCTCGTGCAGTTTGCCCGCTTGCGCGAGCTGCATGTTTTAATCCTGACGGAATATGTATACGATTTTCACCCCTCCCAAGCAGAACTGAGCAGGCAGGTATCGCTTTCTTTGCCGGGCGTCAAGAGTGTTAATTTTGTGCCGGTTCTCCCCGATTGGAAATGTCCGTTCAGGAAAAGACTTCGCTATTACCTCTCGGCGTTTCTTCGCAAAGGTAGGGTCTTTGAAGAAATCAACACGGAGCGGTTGGCGGAAAACATGCTTGAGCTTTGCAATAAATACCGTTGCAAGGAAGTACACTTTGGTATTACGCATTCCATTTTTGTTGACGTGTTTTTCGAGTTGCGGAAAATGCGCCGGGACATCCTTCTATCATTTACAGCGCACGACATCGAAGCTGAAGCGGAGAAATTGTCTCGAGTAAAAAGAAGTGTTGCGCGAGGGCTTTACCTCGAGGCTCTGTATAACTGGGTAGAATATCGCATCTACTTGTGGAAAGAAACCCGTGCCTGCCGTCTGAGCAGGTTCGTTGTCTGCATGGCACATGCGGATTACGGTTGGCTGGAAAGAAAGGGAGTTAAAGCTTATTTCATTCCGCCGTTTCTCCAATCGGTCAAACCAAATCATGAGGTGAAACCTCTTCCGCAGCAGCCCGTTCTTGCGGTGCTCGGTCATCTTGCATTCTCCGCTGCAGGCGGCGGTGTGGAATTGTTCATGGAGGAAGTAGTTCCTGAAGTGAAAAAGAAAGTGCCGAACGCTGTGATTAAAATTATCGGCAAAGATGCAAATCCCAAGGTGCTTTCTCTTTGTGAACAGTGGGGAATTCAGCTTCAGGAATATGTGGAAGACCTTGAAGAATTGTGGCGGGAAATTACCGTTCTTGCCAGTCCGCTGCTTGTTGCCAAAGGAATTCGCATACGTGTTTTGGAGGCAGTGCAGAGAGGTATTCCCGTCGTGTGCACACGGGAAGCCGCAACAGGCTTTGAACATCCGGAAGGCTTTCTTCTTGTTGCTTCGAATTTTGAAATGTTTGCTGAATATTGCGTTGAATTACTTCGTGATCCGGAGGCGTATCGGCGCCAGCAGGAGCGATTGGGTTCATACTACGAGCGGCATCTGCGTGAAGATATTATCCGGCAGAAGTGGGGAGCTCTTTTCAATCCTAAAGAAATAGTACAGCATGCAAATGTAAAGTTAATGCAAACGGAATCGTTGCTTGCCTAAACCATGTATTTGTGAAAAACAGAAAACCCGCGGAGCCTTCGTACCGCGGGTTTTCCCTTCTCTGCACACTGCCTTCCTGCGAGAGGCTCTGTACAGATTTTTATATGCTAGACTTCCGAAGTTTTAAAGGCTTTGGAAGTCTCAGAAGCTAAGATGCAGGACACCTTAGAGGTGTCCTGCATCTGCTTTTTCTTATTTCAGCAAAATCATTCTTTTCGTCATGACAAACGGTTTCGCGTGTTGATTATTCACGTCCGCGGCAGTGATGCGGTAGAAGTACGCACCGCTCGGCAGCGATGATGCGTTGAATGTGGCTATGTGCATTCCCGCTTGCTGCTCGCCGTTCACCAGAAGCGAGACGAGCTGTCCCGTTGTGTTGAAGATTTCCAATCTCACGTTCGCCGTTGAAGGAAGCGAGTAAGAAATCTGCGTCGCCGGGTTGAACGGGTTCGGATAATTCTGGCCGAGATCAAAGGAGAACGGAATCCCCTTGTTCGTTTCCGTGCCGGTCGTTTCATTGCTCTTCGCAAGCTGCTGGGAAACAGCCGTGAAGTGAATGTCGTCGACGTAGAACGTTTTCAACCTGCCGCTCATATCGCACATCACGATCCGGTCAATCGGTGCATTGTTCGGGTTGAGCTTGCTCATGGGAATGGACATCGTCGTCCATTTGTTCGCGGCAATCCAAACCCACTGCACTGCGGGGAACGTTGAGCCTTGATCATTCTCAAAGTACACGCCTAACGAAATTCCCGCCGAGCCGCCGTTGATCTCAAAATCCAAGCTCGCATAGTTTGCCGCATTCACATGAACCGGAGCGCCCCACGCGCCGGAATGAACACGCAGCGCGCCCCATGGACTCTGGACAACTTTAATAGAAGTTGAACCGGTGTAGTGCTGCTCTGAGCTGTTGAATGTTACCGTTGCGCTCCATGATGCGTCAATCCACGGCGAGTGAAGAGAATCATCTGAAACAATAAGATTCGAAGTCGGAGTCACGGTGCTGTTTGAAACCGTGACCGTGACGGAAGCCGTTGCTGTATTTCCGGCAGAATCGCGTGCAGCGGCAGTGAGCGTGTGCGCGCCGTTGGCAGCTTGTGTCGTGTTCCACGAAACAGAATACGGAGTCGTGGTTACTTCGCTCCCAAGATTTGCACCGTCCACTTTGAACTGCACACCGGCAACGTTCACATTATCCGTCGCGTTTGCACTGACGGTTATTGTGCCGGTAACAGTTGTGCCGTTTGCCGGAGCTGTGAAGGCAACTGTCGGCTTTGTTGTATCTGCTGTGGTTGTAGCAGTTGTTGTTCCTGTGAGGCGAAGATTGTCAATGTAGAACGTCACGACCGACCCGCTGACATCCTGAATATCCAAACGGTTGACAGTATAGTTGTTCGGATTCAATTTGCTCATTGGAATCGAGATGACGGTCCACTGGCCTGCTGCGATGGTTCCGTAGTTCACGGCAGGAAATTTTTGTCCGCCGTCATTTTCAAAGAAGATACTCAAGGTTGTTCCGCTGGTTGCACCGTACACAGCAAAGTCAACGCTTGTGTACGAGCTTGTGTTGACGCCGGCCGAGCCCCAGTTACCATAGTGGACGCTGAATGCGCCCCATGCCGCTGTCAAAGCAGTTTTGATTGAATACGAACCGGCATACGCCTGGTCGGTGCTTCCGTACGTCACGTTCGCACTCCACGAGTTATTCACCCACGGCGAAGTTAACGATTCCTGAAAGATCACAAGATCGGAACTGCTTGCCGGAGGAGGCGGAGTTGTATTGGAGATTGTGACGCTCACCGACGCAGTCGCTTTGTTTCCAGCCGCATCGCGCGCAACGGCTGCGATTGTGTGAGTGCCGTTCGCATATTGAGCCGTGTTGAGCGGCGTGCTGTACGGAGCGCTCGTGATCTCGCTGCCGAAATTCGCACCGTCAACAGTCAACTGGACGCCTGCAACGCCGACATTGTCTGATGCGCTCGCGCCAATTGTAATTGTTCCTGAAACGGCCGCTCCGTTAGCTGGCGATGTAATCGAAACTGTCGGCGGAGTCAAATCCGCGGTCGAAGCAAGTGTTGTGAAGCTGTACGTGCTTGACCACCCGCTCGTTCCCGCTGCATTGGATGCGCTCACCCGCCAATAATAGAGGAGCGAATTGACAAGTCCGCTGAGAGAAAATGACGTTGAGGTAAGCCCTGTTTGATTCACCACCAAATTCGAGAACGAAGAGTTGGTCGAGACTTGTACGCCGTACGACGTTGCACTGCTTGATGCATTCCAGCTCAATGCCGGTGTCAACGCAATTCCCGTTGCACCGTTTGATGGCGAAGCGAGAGTTGGAGCTGAAGGCACGGTAGCAGTTGAACTGCCATTGAGCGCCTGCTTCACTGCCTGAAGAAGAAGATCGCGCTGTCCGGCAGGTTGATTGGCGCGGTAGCCGCCGCCGAGTTCCCAAATAATTGCACCGCCGAGGCCTTTCGACCGGACATAATTGAACTTTGCTGCAACGGTGCTGGCATTATCGTATGAGATGAATTTATCGTTGGCAGAGCCGGTGTTGTCAATGCTTAAGTATGCAGCCTGAGCAGAAGCATCCCATTTATCGTACTGCGATTGATAGTACGTGTCCATAATTGTAGAATACGGGACATTGCTTTGGACCGTTGGTGCTGCTGTATACGCTTGAAGAGGCGCAGTCACGCCGCCGGTTGGTGTTCCGTCTCCGCCGCTCCAAACATAACCGTAGAAGTCAATACCGATGCCGATTTTGTTTTTCGGGACGCCTGCAGCAATCAGCCGCTGAACGTTCGCGTCGGTTGAAGGAACAAGTCCCCCTGTACTTGGGAATGTCGCTCCGCCGTCATAGATCGGCGAGTTGTGCCAGGTCACCCATCCGGGCCATGCTCCGGACATATCATACGACATGTAGTTAAGCTGATCGAGCGACGGAATAACATCGAGATATTGATCCGCTTCTCCTCCGTTTGCGGTTGTCAGCAGCGGACGCGGAGTAATGTTATTCATCGCGTTGCGAAGCGCAGTAATCAAGGCTTTCCACTGCGGAATGATTGCCGTGCTCATCGGTTCCCAGTCAATATCAATTCCATCGTAACCGCGAGACTGCATCAGATTGATAAGGTTGCTGACGAACGTGTTGAGTGTAGAACCGCTCGTTGCACCTTGAAAACCGGCATCTGAGTTCCACCCCCCGACGCAGATGAGGACTTTTTTCCCGACAGCGTGCGCAGCGGTTACTAAGGCGTTGGCATTATACGCCGTAACACTGTTTGATTGATCGTCGAGCGTTCCATTCGATTGAGGCACAAGCGCAAAGTGAATGACGTATGTAACAGCCGAGTAGTCAACATCTTGTGCCGGAAGATAGCCGGTGTTGTTGTATCCCTGCTGCCAGCCTGCGTAGTAAGCGGTTGCCCATTGTGCCGGAGCGTTGGTCGTCATAACAATGCAAGCTGCGAACACTACGCCTACAATGGTTTTTAAGGTTCGTTTCACGTGAGGTTCTCCTTTCTCATGTGTTTGTTGATAGTTTTTGTGGTGTTAATTTTTTTGGTGCGGAAAGGTATTCGTCTAACTGCGCGATGATTTGAGGAATTTTCTGGAACTCGGAAGACTTGTCTAAAAAAAACTCTGCCCCTAATTCTTTGCAGCGATTGCGGTATTGTTCCCCCGAAGCGTTTGTAAGAATGATGAGGATAATCGCAGGGAATTCTTGCTTGATTGTTTTTATAACCTGAATTCCGCCTCCGTGGATATCCAAATCGAGAATGACAACATCAGGCTTTGTAGTTCGGATGGAAACGACTGTGCTCACGGCATCAGCCGAGTACCCGACTAACGTAAACTGTTTGATGCCGTTGAGCAATGCAAGAAGCCTGCTTAAGCCTAAGTGTGAGCCATCTGCGATGAAAACTTTCATGGGTCGTTCTTTTTTTTTCTGTCGCGATCTGTGTTTGACGCCAACGTCCCGACATATCGGAATGCAGGCGTGCATTGACGTGTGTTAAAATACTAAGAAGTGAATGTCCGGCGGTATCAGCCTGTGCTGATTATGAGGTGGGATTTGAGGAAGGAGTTGTGTAGGAGACTTCTTACAACAATCTGGCTTTTCTTCGCGCTTTCTTTGCGGTTAACAGTTGAACCGCTAAGGTCGCAAAGAAAATGAAAAGCTCCGTTCCATCCCTAAATTATATAGATGCAACGGAGCTTTCAGAAGAGAAAGAAATTTTTAATTCCTCATTCTATGAGATGGTGTTCCACTGCATAGCGTGCGACTTCTGCATTTGATTTTAGTCTCATTTTATCGAGCACACGCGTGCGGTAGGTACTGATCGTTTTGATGCTCAATGAAAGCTGGTATGCGATCTCTGAGACAGATTTGCCGAGCGCGAGCATTCTCATGATTTGAAACTCGCGGTCCGACAACCGCTCGTGCGGCGGTTTCTTAATATCTGCTTCGGTCAGCGTTGCGAGCCATTCTGCAAGCGACGCACTGACGTACTTGCCGCCGGCAGCAGCTCTCCGGATCGCTTTCGCGATTTCTTCCGGAGGGCTGTCTTTTGTCAAATATCCTGAGCCGCCGGCGCGCAGAACGCGTACGGCGAACTGTGCCTCGGGGTGCATGCTGAGAACGAGGATGTGCATTTTCGGTGATGCTTGTTTCAGGTCCTTGATAATATCAAGCCCGCTTCTTCCGGGCATTGTAACATCGAGCAGAAGGACGTCGCATCGCTCTGTGCGGACGAGAGAAAGAATTTCTTCGGCAGTCGAAGCCTCGCCCATGATTTTCATGTCTGGATATTCGGATAAGATTTTTTTCAAACCTTGCCGGACGACGGAGTGATCATCTGCGAGAAAAATCTTAATCATAGATGTGCTGTTCCTCCTTTGCAGGCGGGGCGAGAGGAATGTTCACGACGACTGTCGTTCCTTTCCCGCCTTCGGCAGGACTGAGAATCTCGACGCTGCCGCCCAACAGCACAGCGCGCTCTTTCATTCCCAGGATGCCGAGCGCCGCGCCGCGGGACGTGCTTTCGATTGCGGCGGTATCCGCTCCGCGTCCGTCATCGGTGATCGTAAGCTTTACAATATTCTGTTCGACTTCGAGACGGATGGAGACCTTCGTTGCTTGGGCATGGCGGACAATGTTTGTCAGCGTTTCCTGAAGAATGCGGAATGCTGCGGTAGAGCGTTCGCGGTCAAGCTCGATCTCCCGCAGAGTGGAAACAAACCGGCACGTTATATTTGTGCGGTGTTGAAATTCCTGCGCCTGCCACTCGATAGCGGCGATCAATCCGAGATCGTCTAAGACCCCCGGGCGCAATTCCTGCGCAATTCTCCGGACCGTTTGAATGGTTGTATCAATGAGATTGGTCATCGCTTTGATTGTTTCGTCAACAATCTTCACCCCTCTCTGTCCCGCTTCGTGAATCTTTCCCTGTATCCACAACAGATCCATTTTCAATGCCGTGAGCGATTGACCCAACTCGTCGTGGATTTCGCGGGCAATGCGCGTCCGCTCTTCTTCTCTGATAGACTGAAGGTGCGCTGAGAGGGCGCGCAACTGTTCCTGCGACGATTTCAGCGCCTGAATCGCTCGTTCTTTTTCCTGTTCGGTCCGTTTTTTTTCAATAGCGCCAAGGAGTGCGGAAGGAAGACGTGCGAGGCGTTCTTTCAAAATGTAATCGTCGGCCCCTTGTTTGATACATTCGACTGCGATTTCTTCTGATTGCGACCCCGTGACGAGAAGGAACGGAATATCACGACGGGTGTTTTTTACGATGTGCAGCGCTTCGAGGGCGCTAAAATGGGGAAGGTAGTAATCGGCGAGAACGACGTCCGGAGAAAACGCCTGCACTTCGGCAATAAATTCCTCTCTTGTTTGAACTCGTTTGGAAATTAGCGGAATCTGGGCGTTGCGCAATTCAAGTTCGATAAGTTCCGCATCGGCTTCGACATCTTCAACAATCAGAATGCGGAACGCTTGCGCCCCCGCACCCGGCGAGTCAGTCCGTCGAGCGGAACTGTCGGTCACTTTTCTGTTGATGCCAGTGTTTCCCATATCGTCTGCATTTGTCAGGAGTCGGAGGTCAGAAATCAGAGATCGGAATGTTGACACGTGAAGCTTGAATCGCAACTCTCGCATCACGAATCTCGAACTACAAATCCACCCGCAGTCTAAAAATCTCCGATCTGCCCCCTCATTCTATAGATGCGCCATGTCAATATCTATACTCGATGGAAACAATTCGTTGATGCCGAGCCAATAGGCAACCAATTTTTCTATCGTTTGCTCGAACTGCTCGGCATCAATGGGCTTCACGATGTAACTGTTCGCTCCTAACAAATAACATCGCTCAATGTCTTTCGCTTCTCGCGACGATGAGAGAATGATGACAGGGGTGTATTTTGTAGCGTCGTGCGATTTCAGAATCCGCAGCACATCGAATCCATCAATCCCCGGCATGTGAAGGTCGAGCAGGACGGCGCGAAGCGGGATGAGCTCAAGAGTACTTATTTTCGGAATCCAAAATGTTCCGCTATGATTTTGCTCCGGCTGCGAAGGCGAACCGGCAATGCTGTTTTCTGTGTGTTCGTCTTTTCCGAAAATCAGGTTCAGCGCTTCTTCTCCGTTCTTTGCCGTTTGTAGCCGAACGTTCGGTATTTTTTCTTTGATGACGTGGCTTGTAAACTCGACATCAGCCGCGTCGTCATCTACAATAAGAATTGCATCATGGTGAATGGCTGTCATTTGTTTCTCTCTTTCAGCCCGCAACATACAAAGGTTTCGGAAGTCTATTTTCTTCGTTATCGTTTTTGCACTGTCGGCAGTGTAAAATAAAATATCGCGCCCTTTCCCGCAGTCGATTCTGCCCATACGCTGCCGCCGTGGCGGTAGACGATGCGCTGAACGATCGCCAGCCCGATGCCGGTGCCTTCAAATTCTTTTTCATCGTGCAGCCGCTGGAACACCCCGAACAAATTTTTCGCATGGCTCGGATCGAAGCCGACGCCGTTGTCCTTTACATAGTATGTGTGTTCGGCTTTTCCTTTCTTCGCACCGATTTCGACCAAGGGATGCGCTTCACGTCGTGAAAACTTGAACGCATTGGAAATTAAATTGACGAAAACCTGATGAATCAGTGCAGGGCTTCCGTAACAGCGGGGCAAGATGCCGATGGTGACTGCAGCACGGGATTGCTCTTCCAGTTTCTGAATATCTTCCGTAACAGCACGTGCAATGGCTTCCATATCCACTGAAGTCTTTTGAAACTCCTGCCGGTTCACGCGAGAAAATGCAAGAAGATCATCTATCAGCTGTCCCATTTTTTTTGTTTTGTCCCGGATGATAGAAAGATAGTGCTCGCCGTCCTGATCGAGCTGTGACTTATGTTTCAGAAGAAGCTCTCGCGAAAAACCGTCTATCGCACGGAGCGGTGCGCGCAGGTCATGCGAGATGGAATAGCTAAACGTCTCAAGCTCCTTGTTGGCATTTTCTAATTGTTCGGTTCGCTTTCGGACACGTTCTTCCAATCCCTCGTTCAGTGTCCTGATCTCTTTTTCAGCCCGCTTGCGCTCGGTAATATCAATGATTGTTGCGAGCACGAACGTTCCTCCCGATGTGATGATCGGCGTCAGCCCGATTTCAACCGGCACCGCGGTTCCGTCTTTCCGGCAACCGAACAAATCCCGCCCTTTTCCCATCGGGCGTGCCTTCGGCGTAGCGAAAAACGCATTCCGGTCCTCGCGGTGTTGACTGCGCATTTGCGGCGCAACAAGCGTCTCGATATTCTTGCCTATTAATTCTTCGTGGCTGTATCCGAACAGCACTTCTGCCTGTGCGTTCAGCAGCGTGATTTCTCCTTTCGTGTTGATAAGCATAACGCCGTTCGGCGACGCTTCGACTGCCAGACGGAATTGCTCTTCCGCTTCTTTGCGCCTCATAAAGTTGCCGATCTGGTTGCCGAGCGACGCAAGAAGTTCTGTGAGCTCACCGTCGGGTTTTCGGATGCTGTCTGAAAAAAGGACAAGCACGCCGCGTGCTGTCCCCTGGCTGCGAAGCATGATACCGAACACGCTCCGTATGCCCGGCTCTTTTCCGATGCGGCTTCCGTCGAGGTGAAGATATTCAGCAAGGTCGGTGCTCCACGTCGGCTTTCCGGCGATCCATATCCGCCCCGGGATGCCTTCGCCCGGCGCCAACGTTGCCCGCTTTGAAGAAAACGCAGGCGAAGCCTTTGCCGAAGGTGCCTGCCATTCCCCCTCTTTCATCAGGATGTTTTTTTCGAAATCCATTCTCCACATCTCGCCGCGCTGCCAGCCAGAAATGATGCACATCTCCTGTAAAATTTTCGGCGAGGCATCTTTCAGAGAATATGCTTCTGCAAGTTCACGTGCAACGGCGTATTGCAACCATAGTTGCCGTTCCACCCGCAGCCGTTCGAGATCCGCTTCTCTGCTTTTTGGTTCGTTCGCCATTCTCAAAGGTTTTTGTTTACCAGGAAGCCGCCAAGACACAAAGGAAATAGATTGCTGGATTATTGAACGAGTAGAAAATTTATAATCATCAATCCATTTTTCCAATCATCCATCCATCCGTTTTTGTGGTTGGACTTTTAATCAAGGTACTGGTACGCCGTCGTCGTAAAGAAATCAACGAAATTTTTATCAAGCACCAATTGTTCCAGTATTCTTTTTGCCATGGCATAATTCACGCTGAGGGATCCCACTTCGCCCTTGTTGATTTTCTGGTATTCTTCCTGTGCAAGATGCCGGTAATAATCCGCTTCTCCTCCTTTTACCCCTCCCCAAAATTTTCTTCCGTGGTGAAGCCACTGCCACAATTGCGAGCGGGCAATTTCTGCAGTTGCTGTATGATATATGCTTCCCTCCGGTGAAACAACGGTTCCATTTCCGTTGAGCCACGCGGCGATATAGTGAAGCGCATCGAGAAAATTTCTTCTGAAGCCTTCTTCCGTAGTTTCTCCTTTATGAACCGTTAAAAGATCCTGTGAAGTGATGTGAAGCTCGCTCCGTTTACGGTGAAGCTGATTGGGTCCCGATATTGTCGAATCGAACGCCGCTTTTGTTGCGAGCGCCGATTCCGGGTTGAGCACCATCGTCCCATCGCAACCGTCTTCCGCATTGCCGGTGATCTCGGAATAGATCCGTGCGGCAATCTCATCGCGGCTTTCGCCGCCGGTATAATGCGGCAGGGTAGCAATTCCGCCGATGGCATGCGCGCCCCGCTTATGACCTGTTTGAATAACGAGAAGCGACAGAAAGTGGAGAAAGTGTGTCGCCGTTGAAATGCGGGAATACTCCGGCAGAATGAATTCGGCATGATGACGAAATTTTTTCAGGAGGCTGAAAACATAATTCCACTTTCCGCAGGCGAGACCGATACAGTGCTCTCTCAAAACGAAAAGAATTTCATTGATCTCGAACGCAGCCGGAACAGTTTCAATGACCGCAGTTGCTTTGATCGAGCCGTGCGGGATGTCAAGCTCATCCTGTGCCATCAAAAAAACGTCGTTCCATAAACTTGCTTCCAGCGAGCTTTCAATTTTCGGCAGGTAGAAATAAGGTCCTGCACCCTGCGAAAGGAGTTCGCGTGCGTTGTGGAACATGAACATGCCGAAATCGAACAGCGATGCCGAGATCGGTCTTCCGTCGATGAGCACGTGTTTTTCTTCCGCCTGCCATCCGCGCGGGCACACCATGACGAGTATTCCGCCGCCTTCCGGCGTATGACGATCCGCTCCTTCCGGAGACGTTAACGATGTGCCGTGGATATATTCCTGCAGGTTGACATGACCGGTCAGGATGTTATGCCATGTAGGCGAAGCTGTGTCCTCGAAATCGGCGATGTATGAATTCGCGCCGGAATTCACTGCAGCGGTGATGGTTTCTTTTTCTGGCGGGCCGACAAGTTCCACCCGCCGGTCGAGCAGGCGATTTGGAATTGATGCGACCCGCCAATATGATGACCGGATGTACTCGGTTTCCGGAAGAAAGCCCGGCATTTTGCCGACATTAAAAACCATTTGATGTTCAGTTCTCCGTCTCAGCAACAGCCGCCGGCGTTCCCTGAATTCACGTTCAAGCTTGGCGGTGAATTGCAATGCATCGTACGAGAGATAAGACTCAACGAATTCTCCGATCGCCGCACCGGCAAATCCGACGCCGCCTGGAAAACGAAATGATATTGAGTTCATCGTTGCCATAGTTGTTTCTATCTTACCTCTGGCCTGCGTCAGAGCTTTTATTTAATCAAGTTACACAAATCAATGCCACTGGAAGATTGGAATGCCGGAAGAGTGGAATCATTTGAGCATTCCACTATTCCATTTTTCCTAAGATTATTTTGGTCTTCCAGGGGGAGGGGGAAAATTGCCTGTGGACTGTTTCGCCGGATTGTTGAAGAAGATGAAATACGTGGCGACGCTTCCGGCGAGCAGTGCAGCGCCTGCACCCGCCAGTAACACTGCCGATACAGCACTTTTTTTCACAGCCGGTTCAGCCCTGATTTCGAAGTAATAATCTTTTCCGGGCAGTCCGGTCGGAAATTCGTGTTCGATATCCCACACAATTTTCCTGTCTTTTCCTATGAAATTTCCTACACCGATATCTCCGCTTACCTGCGTCGGCATGTACGAAAAATGAGGGTCGCTTTCCTTCCGAAGGAAGACGCTCACTTTGTACGCGCCGCTTGATGCCGCACGTAGTGCAGGAGTGTTACTTTCACCTCCTTGCCCGGTTGGAGCCTGTGTTGGTGCTTCGTCGGGAACGAAGTCATACATGATAACAACACGTTTTCCGTTGAACTGGAAACGCACGTTTTCTACTTTCACTGTTTCTGCAAAGCAGGCCTGAGCAAAGCACGATGCGAGGAACACCCATGTGAGTAATCTCCTCATTGTTCCCGAGAGGTTTTCGATATGTTTTTTATCAACTGTCATTGTTTTTCCTTGTGTTGTAGCGGCTTGATTTCAGAAAAATTAACAGGGCAAGAGCCTTCTCTCGCAGGCTTTAAAAGAAGGCTCAAGCACCTGAACAGTGAGCCGTTCATTCGATGGCACCACTGTCTTTTCTGTTTTTCTCTCCATTTCCTTTACCGAATACGCGACCGCCGCAATGTTCAGAGTGTGTCGGTTTCTGCAGACGCGGAGTGTGCGGCTACTGAAAAATTATTTTTGACGCCGTTCATCGCAAGAGCACCATTTTTTTCACTTTATTGTATCCGGTACTTGTTGTGAGGCGATAGAAATAGTAGCCGCTTGCAACGTCTCGATTGCCGGAATCCCGCCCGTCCCAGTTGAACCAATATTTTCCGGCAGCAAGAGTTCCCGCGTAGATCGTTCTGATTTCCTCTCCGAGAATGTTGAAGACTTTCAACTCGATGGCTGTTTGTGCGGGAATTTCCACGGGAATTGAAGTTGAAGGATTAAACGGATTCGGGTAATTATTTCCCAGTGCGAACGATTCCGGCGCATGGATGGAGCGCACGATCTTCTCTAAAGAATCTTTTATTCCGACCGCAAATAGAAATTCCGATGTTTGTCTTGCCGGCGTGAAAACATACGACGGGCTCTCGCGCAGGTTGATAACGCGCGATGCTGCTTGATCGAGCAAGTACACTTCGTACTCTTCTGGAATTGCATCAATGCCGTCGAACGTTAATTGCGATTCCGTCTTTGCCGGCGACCACACATCAAAATTCCACACGCACTGGTTTGCGAATGCCGGACGGATGTCCGTTGCAAATGTGCTGAACGCAGAATCCCATTCCGGTTTATCGAAATAGACGGAAGGAATTCCCCCGACACGTGACGGTTTGTGGACATCGAGATCGTTACCTTCCTGGCTCGCGCGTTCTGAAATTCCCAACCATGTCGAGCGATCGCTCATTCCGTCTTCCGATGAGAACAAAATTTGAATTTTCCATTCGCCTTGCGGCGCGGTGCGTGGAACCTTCGCCGCGGCATTCGCCGCACGTGGCTGTGATGCGGATGGATAAAGCGCTGCGTACGGAATTTTCATGAGCGGTTTATTTCCCGAATTGAAATAGTAGTACCCGCCGTATGGCCGGAACGTTGCCGTAGTATCGAAATTTTTGTTGAAGCCATAAAGCAGCTCCGACGTGCTGTTCACGCTCTGCAGCGACGACCATGCAATCGGCGACATGAACGGGTCAGTAATCAAGTTCCATCCATTGTGCAGCGGAATGAGAACCGATTGCGACGCAGTATCGAGAGGTGCAGTGGGAATGACGGCTTTTACCGTCCACGGCCCTTTTCGTATTAACCAAAAGGCGTTGCCTGTAGAAAATTTAAAATTCTCTTCCTGGTCGAATTCGACTAGATAGTTTACACCCGCACCGTTGTCCCAATACGCCGCCCATTCCCGTTTTGGCACCCCGCTGATCAATGAATCTATGGGAGCGCCGCCGCTTCCGGGCAGCCCGATAATCCGATAATCCGTTGTTTTATAGTCCGAAAGATCGTTGTACGCCGGAAAAACAAATGTTGTATCGAGAGAAAATTTTGACGGGTACGGCGGCAGGGAAGTTGTGAACGACACATCTCGTCCTTCCAACGAACCTGAGTCGTTCGTTGTGCTCACACGGTAATGGTACGTTGTGTTCGGCTGTAAGCCGGTAAGTGTGTTGCTGACGATTGTTACCGTATCGCCGTACGCATATAAAGGAATTCCGCCGACAGAATTTCCGTATGCCGTTGTTGTTCCGTATTGAAAATTGGCCAGTGTTTTGGAGCCGTTCGGATTGACCGATGCATTCATCGTAGCGGAGGTTGACGTAATATTTGTTGCCGGCAGCGTTGTCGGCGAAGGCAGACCGTGCGCCGTATCGTTTGTTGTGAATGCCTGATCCGAGCCGTACACAATTCCGCCTTGATTTTCAGCCGTTATCCGGTAATGATACGTCGTTTTCGGCAACAAGCCGCCGAGCGTTGTTGTAATTGCGGTTGCCGTAGTTTCTGCAACGACCGAAGGTGTTCCGGCAACTGTCGTTCCGTACGACAAGGCGGTTCCGTATTGGAAATTTACCGTCGTTGAAGAACCGTTTGCGGCAACGGAGGCATTCAATGTTGCGGAGGTTACGCTCACGTTCGACGGCGGCTGCGTCACGGCGGTCGGCGGTGCAAAGCCAGCCGTATCCTTTGTTGAAAAATTCCATCCGGAAGAATAGGCGCTCCAGCCGGTACCGTTTTTTGCCCGAACATGCCAGTAGTACTTTTTCTTGGCAGTGAGCGGTCCAACCGTATGCGATGTTACAGAAAATGTGGAGTCGTTGTAGACAATCGAACCGAACATTGAATCGGGAGAGACTTGAAGTTGATACGCAGTAACGGCAGACGTATCCGACCAGACCAGATTCGGAGTTAAGCTTTGATTGGTTGCGCTGTTCGCTGGCGAAACAAGCACAGGAACAGATGGCGGAGCTGCTGGCGTTGTGTCGGCGGTTGTGAACTTCCATGTTGCCGACCAGTCGCTCGCGAAGAGCAAAGAGAACGACCGCACATGCCAGTAATATGCAGTGCCGTGTGTCAAGGGACCGATTGTTTGGGAAGTACTGGAAATACTCGAGTTGTCATAAACGACCACGGAAAAATTCCTGTCAGTCGCCACTTGAAGCTCGTATGACGAGGCTCCCGATGTTGCCGACCACCACAGAGTCGGAGTAATTGATTGGCCTGCTGCTCCGTCCGGGGGCGAGACCAGTCCCGGTCCGGCGGAGGCGTTCGATGAAGACGTAGAAAAGTTATTCGGTTGGCTCCACGAACTGCGTTGCGAAGAGTTTGTCGAGCTGACCCTCCAAAAATATTTCGTGTCGGGCTGCAGCGCTGAAACTTGTTTGGAAGTTGTCGTTAACGTAGAATCATTGTACACAAAGTTTGAACGAAACAAAGAATCGGTTGAAATTTGCATCCAGTACGATGTCGCTCCTTCCGACGCTTGCCATACAAGCGTTACGGCTGTCGAATCAATCGTGGCGCCATTTGGCGGACTTGCGGGAGCAGGCGGCGCCGGTGCCGATTGAGCGATGGAAAATTTCCATATCGCCGACCACGTGTTTGTGCCTCCGGAATTTTTTGCACTCACTCTCCAAAAATAACTCGTGCCGCGCAGTAATCCTGGAACTTGCCGAGAAAGTGACGTGATCATTGAATCGTCGTACGTCAGGCTGTGGAACAGGGAATCGGTCGCATTCTGAAGATGATACGATGCCGCACCTGCAGAAGCATTCCATGCAAAATCGGCGACGGTTGTATCAATCACCGAGCCGTTTGCCGGACTTGCTAACAGGGGAGAGGCGGGCGGAAGCGGCAGCGTTGTAAACTTCCAGACCGAAGACCATCCGCTCACACCGTTTGAATCCTTTGCGCTCACTCTCCAGTAATAATCTTTACCGTTCGTTAACGAGCTAATCGTCCGTGTCGTATCGCTGACGAGTGAATCGTCAATCACTTTTGTAGAAAAGTCGGAGGCAGTGGAAAGCTGCACGCGGTACGATGCAGCGTTGGATGATGTATTCCACACAAGCTTCAGGCTCAGCGGCTGATTCAGATCTCCGTTTGCCGGCGAAACCAACGCAGGCGTTGCAGGAAGAATCACGGAGCTTGTCGTGAAACTCCACGCCCCGGCCCAATTGCTGTTGCCGGCTGCGTTCTCCGCTCGTACTTGCCAGTAGTAGGTTGTTCCGTTCGCAAGTCCCGGAAGCTGCACCGAAGGTCCGATAATCGTGTAATTGGTGTACACCATGTTGGCAAATTTTGAGTCGGTTGCCACCTGAATCGCGTAATGATCTGCGTCCGGTACAGCGCTCCAGCTAAGCGTTGGATTTGTCGGCTGATTTGTTGCGCCGTTCGCCGGAGAGAAAAGCGTCGGCATTGCCGGAGGTGTTTGCGCTTTCGCAGTTGTGAAATTCCGCACAGACGACCATCCGCCTTCTCCCGATGAATTTACTGCTTTCACACGCCAATAGTAGAGCGTTCCGCTCGAAAGGTAGTTCACCTGCGTTGATGTTGAATGGAGTGTGTCTCTGCCGATGACGATAGAAGCGAACGATGAATCCGTTGCAATCTGAAGCCAATAATAATCTGCATTTGCCGCCGCATTCCAACTGAAGACGAGCGATGTCGATTGATTCGTTGCTCCGTTTACCGGCGCTATGAGAACTGGCGCAGACGGCACCGCTTGTGCAGTGCTGAACCGCCACACGCTCGACCATGCGCTGGTGCCTCCTGCATTAGAAGAATTCACACGCCAGAAGTACGTTGTGCCGGAAGAAAACCCTCCCGTCGTGTACGAGGCTGATGAAATATTATTTTGATCGAGAAATGTTGAAGCAAATGTTGAGTCGGTTGATGCCTGAAGCCTGTACGCGTCGGCATTTGATGCCGTGTTCCATGTGAACGTTATGGTTGTTGACTGGTTTATCGCATTGTTTTGCGGTTGCAGCAGCACCGGCGAGGAGGGAAGCTGCGGAAGCGTGGTGAAGTGCCACACACCCGACCACGCCGTCGTTACCAATAAATACGTGCCGCGCACGCGCCAATAATATGTTGTTGCCCGGGAAAGCGGACCGATGTTCGTAATTGTATCGGGCGTCGTTGTGTCAATAACAGGGGAAACAAAATTGGAATCGGTTGCCACTTGTACTTCATAGGAAGTTGCATTCCCTGCTGAATACCATTGCAATGACAGTGTTAAAGGCTGATTTGCCGCACCGTTCGGCGGTGAGGCGAGCGTCGGACCGGTGACCGACTGCGCGAACACCCGTACACTGAACAGTATCGTCATCACTGCCAACAATCCGGCATTCGCTACGCTGTGCAGAAAATATTTAAGTCGAGAAGTCATTTTACCGTACGTGTGAAGAAACCACGCTTGCTTCTAATTCACGTTCCAAGAGTGCTTTTCGTTGTTTTGCATATCGCGCAGAATGAGTCACGGGAATTTCTTCAAAGGAGATCTTCCGCTGGTAGACCGAAATTCCGTATTCTTCCGAAAACTGTTTGAGACGGTCGAGAACTTCCTGTTTCATCGTGTCACTGGCGATCAGGATCTCATCAATCTTGTGTTTTCGGAGAAGGCTTCTCAGTTTCCAATGCCCTCCAAAGACCGGATAACCGCTCACATCTTTCCCTTCGAGACTCGGATCATCGTCCAAAAATCCTATCGGGTGTAAATGAAGGCTTTCATTGTGCAAAATATGCTGAAGCATGAGAATCCCGTTTATCCTGGCACCGTAAATCAGCACGCCTGCTCCTGCAGCATTTTTTCTGCGAAAGAGGAAATTCAGCACGTGGTAGGAAATGCGGCTGCCCACGACCAGCGATGTGAGCAAGTAAAAATCGGTAACATGCACTGCCATCGTTACATGAATGAAGTTCTGTGAGATGCTTGCAAGGATAAGACCGGTTGCTGCAACGGCAAAGACTGTTGTTTTCAAAATTTTCAGCACCTCGCCAATCTCAGCATAGCGGTACACTCTTCTGTATAGCCCGCTCAGCGAAAATATTGCGAGCTGGGTCCCGCAGACGAGTGTAATGATGGGTACCAATTCCATGGTGCGTGCAGCATGCGCCCCCGGATCTTTCGTTAAATTGTATGTAAAAACGAAAGCGATTGCACTGAACGCTACATCGAGAAAACCTTGAAACATTCTTTGATGGGTGACCGGCCATTCATAGATCGGCAGCAACATGCCATTGCTCAGAATCGCCATCTCTTTGTATTTCA
Source organism: Bacteroidota bacterium (assembly GCA_028873075.1). Lineage (GTDB taxonomy): Bacteria > Bacteroidota > Ignavibacteria > UBA10030 > UBA8401 > JAJYOI01. Next base: position 4,575 of record JAGWND010000024.1, on the reverse strand, counting down.
ATTGGCGGATTCCCGCAATCATTGCCAAGCCGAGGACGATCAGGACTAACGATGCCCAGATGTTGTTCGAGACGGTGACGGCAAGTGCACCCGCCCCAAAAACAAACGAGACAAGGTAAAGCACCAAGACAACGTTTTGATGAGAGAGTCCAAGAGCCACAAGCTGATGATGAATGTGCCGGCGGTCCGGCAAAAACATTGAATGCAGCCTGGAGAAAATATTCTCACAGCTTTTCCGTTCGGGCAAAAAAGAAACAAGCAGCCTTCGCAGCATTGCAAGAACCGTATCCATGATCGGAAGCCCCAGAGCAAGAATAGAAATGACCACGGCAAATGTCGTTGAACCTTTTGTCGAAGTGGATATGGAAAGAACAGCAAGCGTAAAGCCGATCAGCAGGCTGCCGGAATCTCCGAGAAAAATTTTTGCAGGATGAAAATTATAATACAGAAAGCCTGCGATTGCACCTGCAAGTGCAAGTGCCACCAGAGCAGTGCCGATAGTGCCGTTGAAGTAGGAAATTGCAGACATACTTAGTGCCGCCATGATTCCGACTCCCGACGCCAGTCCGTCGAGCCCATCAATGAGATTGAACGCGTTGGTGATTCCGACGATCCATAATACTGTTGCCGGCAATTCCAGCGCTCCAAGGTTGAGCGGCTCGTGGGTCATGAAGCTTGTTACCGTTGAGATGCGAAACCCTCCGGCGCACACGATCGCTGCCGCAAGAGCTTGAGCCAAGAATTTTTTTCCCGGGTTAATCGAGCGGATATCGTCAGCTACGCCTGTAAAGAAAACCAGTATCAATGCGATAATGAAAGAAATGCCCTGCAGCGAAACGAGCGGGGAAGGGATATTTTTGATCGCGCTGATGCGCGAAAGGATCAGCAGTGAAAGCAAGAAACCGATGCAAATGGCAATCCCTCCTAACCGGGGAGTCGGATGCTGATGGATCTTCCGTTCATTCGGCTGGTCTATTGCGCCGACCATCGTGGCAAAATGCACGGCAAACGGTGTCAGTGAAAACACAATGAGTGCCGGCATTACAAACGCAAGGAGGATTTGATATTCCATAGTGCACCTATTTTATCTCTCGCATCGTTAGAACTGAATTGACATCGTTATTTCTTGAAATTGATCAGTTAATGTGCTCGGAGAGATCGCGTAATCCAGCAACATTCCCGCGGTATGTATGCCGATACCGTACTTGGCTCCGGCATACGTTGGGCTGACAACGTACCCTGTCCGAAGAGCGAGAAACCGTGTTGCCAGCCATTCGATCGCTCCATTGTACCGAATGCCTTTTGTTCCGAACGTTTTGTCGTTTGCCAGTGAGATTGTTACAGTTCGCTCGAGCTTTGACGAGGGAAACCGCATCGCCAGTCCTAACTGCAAGTTTCGCGGCGTTGTTTGATGCTTCAGCACAAGGGCTCCGTTGTCAATCGAGTATTGTACCTCCCCTCCTAAGCCCGAAAGCACCATCCCGTAGCCGACCTCCGGACCCGGTGCATATAAGATTCCGATTGCAGAAGAACCCGTCCACAATTGCTCGTTTCCCGCTGTGCCGTATTGTGCCGTTCCCCTAATACCGAGGCTGAATGTTGAAGTAAGTTCAGTTGCAGAGGCAAAATCAAAACCGTACATACTGCCTGTGTGCTTGCCAAATTCGTCGGATAGTTGGATTTGAGTTGCATTGATTCCGAACGCAACTGCATTTCCCATTCCAACCGTAAAGGGCATCGCAAGAAGTTCTGATTTCATTTTTCCATGCCATTCCTGAAAATAATCCCAGAGCACGGAGTTTCCGTCAAGATATGCGATTGTTGCAGGGTTCCAGTACATGCTGCTTACGTCCTGTATTTGCGTTGCATATGCCCCTGCAAACGCACTTGCGCGTGCGCCGTAACTGAACCATCGCCCCTCAGGGTCGCCGCTGTATTGCGCAACAGCGAAGTGTACAATGGCAATACTCATGAGACTCACCGCGGCTATGCATGTGAACTTCGTTGTGCGGGAATTGAACTCCCGCCCAAAATGCAGTTCTGAAGTCGAACTCCGGAACAACAACGTACTTTGTATGTTTCTAGAGATACCCATGAAGAATCACATTTTTATTTAGTACAGCACCCTGAAAATTCCGAGCAAAAGAATTGCATCGCTTAAAAAAACGGAAAGCGACCGTACAACATTTTCTTTTACGGGAACATACACCGTGTCCCCCGGCCGCACCCTGGGGAGTGCATCAACATTACCCGTTTCCATCGCGTCAGCAAGATCAACGACGTCCGGGTCCCCGCCAGTTTCGAAACGAATGATCTTGATATGATACAAATCCGCATCGGGCGTCGTCCCGCCTGCTGCCGATAAAATTTCAAGCAACGTTACTTGTGACGTTACCGGATAGTTATCCTGCTTCGTAACTGCTCCAAGCACGGTCACTTTTTGCATCATGGGGCTTGAAATTGACATGGTAATTTTGGGCTCTCCTTTTACATACTCTGCTAAATGTTTTTTGAGCAGGTCGGTGAAATCTTGTTTGGTCATACCTGCAGCATTAAGATCACCGATCAAAGGAATGGTAATTGTTCCCTCTTGATTCACCGTCGCTGAGGTTTTGAATTCCGGATAATCCCACACCGTGAGGTCAATTTTATCTCCTTCCTTGATAACGTAGACATCAGACTGCATTTGCATGAAGAGCGTTCCCGAATTCGAGCTTGAGTATGCTGACGATGTATTCAGCACTGCATTTCCGGAAGAGCACCCGAATCGCGAAAGTGCTAAGACGAGCAGTACCGCCCACCCTAGTCCCCGGCGTATGTTGCAGGATTGTTCTTCAACCACAGTTGATCTCATACAGTATCCGTTTCTTGATGCGTTGTCGTACTCCTTCACCGTAGCTTACAAATGATGTGCCAAGAGAAACGACGCAAAGCGTCTGGTAAAATCTTCTTGGAAATGCCTTGCAAAAAAAGTGTTATGCGGAAAAATGGAAGGTAAATTAAATCGAGCCGTGCGGAAATTTTTTATTGATCCGAAGTATGGCTTTCAATGTTGAGTTATTTTTATACAATTGAACGGCATTTATGTAACCTTGTTACTCATATTGTTTCGTATGCGTAGCGTGGATCAACATTGTTAAAAAAAATTCTTACGGACTTTCTCTTGTTTGCCCAATAATTTTGCCGGAAGAATGCGTTCGATCAATGAAAGCGCTCTTTGGCACACGAGTTGCGTTACTGCTTGTGTGATCGAGTAGAGGAAAGGAAAAAAAGGAGTTTCTCTTGGAGTACGCACAATTTAATGCGCAGCAAGTGCTGAAAATTTTGCGGCGCAGGCGCAGACTTATTATGATTCCGGTTGCGGCGATAACATTGCTGTGCACCCTCGGCGCTTTTCTTCTGCCGCGAAAGTACGAGTCGTCAACGACAATTCTCGTACAGCGCGATGAAGTGCTGAATCCGCTTGTCAGTTACGAGATGGCGGTGACGATGGCTTCTGAAGACGTGCTGAAAACGTTCAACGAAATCGTGTACAGCACGAACACCATTCAAACGCTTGTTGATAGTTTGCACCTTGCTGCATACGAGCCGATGACGGGAGAAGAGCATCAGAAGCTGTTCAAGGAGATCAGGAAAAATATTAGTACAGAACGGCCCGGGTCGTCCTCGTTTACGATTGCATATCTTGATGTTGACCCTGTGCGCGCGCAAAAAGCGGTAACGATTCTTGCCGATGTTTTTATCCGCACGATTATCCAGGTTGAAAACCAGCGGAACGAAATGGCGGTAGAGTTTTTTGAAAACAAGCTGGAAGAATTGCGCCAGCGTTTTGAGACGAGCCAGCAGGAAATGCTGGCACAGTTGCACCAGAATATTCAGGAATCGCCGGGAACAGAGCACATGATCAACACGCAGTTGGAAACGGCGGAGCAAGATCTGCGCGACATTGGCACGCAAACGAAGACGTACCAGCAGGCGCTGGCGATCGTGCGCACCTATCCCGATCCGATGCAAACCGATAAAGGAAGAAATGCGGCATACGAGATAGCGCGGATGAACGTTCCGTATGCCCCCCAATTGCTTTCACTCTTGAACAAATACGACGACTACTCAAACCGGTACACGCAACGATATCCGGAAGTACAGAAACTTATACATCAAATCAGCGATGTCTTCACCGTCATGCGCTCGACACTCGAGAAATCATTGGATCAACAGCGCAACAAGCGTTTGGAAGCAGAGCAGGACCGGGCGCAGGTCATCGCCGAATTGCAGCAGTCAACAGTTTCCAATCAGGCGAATGAAAACAAAGAATCGAACTTCGATATCTACAAAAAGCTGTACGACGAAATGAAAATCAAGCTCGAACAGGCGCGCACAACGCGCGATTTGGGACGGGAGCAAAAGAACCAGTTTCTCGTCATCGATCCGCCTCTTGTGCCGACGGACCCGTCTAAACCGAATCGTTTGCTCATCACGCTGGGCGGGTTTAGCATCAGCTTGATTATCGGGCTCCTTACTGCAGCAACGGCAGAGCTTCTCGATACGACCATGCGCAATAAAGAAGATTTCGAA
>JAGWND010000023.1 GCA_028873075.1 Bacteroidota bacterium | reverse complement strand
CGCATTGAGACCTGTTCCTGAATTTTCTTTTCCGCCGATGATCAAAACAACTCCAAGCTTGTTTGAAGCGTGGGTGCACTCCAACAATGGTACAACAACAGTCCATATTCGGCAGGATGGATTGGTGTGGAGTGAGAAGAAACGATGACATCTCTTGAGGAGATGTCATCGTTATAGATACTGAACGATCAACAACCCGTGAATCAACGTCCGAGACCCGAACAACGAAAGTTCAAAAGCGAGGCGGTTGAGCGCGTCATCGCGTCGGTGAAAAGTTCAATCAAGGACAGCGAACTTGCAGCGCTGTTTGAACACTGCTTTCCCAACACGCTCGACACAACCGTTCGCTTCACAACAAACAACGCCATTCTCGATACATTTATCGTCACCGGCGACATCGCCGCAATGTGGCTGCGAGATTCCACTGCGCAAGTGTGGCAATATCTTCCGTTGGTAAACGAAGACCGCGCATTGAAAGAACTTTTCCAGGGATTAATCCGGCACCAAACGCAATGCGTGTTGATTGATCCTTACACGAACGCGTTCAATGATGGACCAAGCGACAGTCCGTGGACAAAAGATTTGACGGAAATGAAGCCGGAATTGCACGAGCGCAAATGGGAGTTGGATTCGCTTTGCTACGTTATCCGACTCGCGCATGGTTATTGGAAGACATCAGGCGATTCATCGTGCTTTGATTTTACATGGCATGATGCGATGCGCCTCATCGTCACGACAATGAAAGAGCAGCAGCGAAAACAAGGCAACGGCCCTTACAAATTCGGGCGTATCACGGCGTGGAGTACGGATACTGTTCCCGGTAACGGCTACGGCAACCCTGTCAAACCGGTCGGACTGATCGCCTCTGTCTTTAGACCCTCAGACGACGCGACGATTTTCCCCTTTCTGATTCCTTCCAACTGTTTTGCCGTTGTATCGCTGCGGCAGTTAGCGGAGATGGTGGAAAAAATTTTTCAAGACGGAACATTTGCGCGCGAGTGCTTAAACCTTTCCAATGAAGTAGACCGGGCAATACAAAAATTCGCCGTGGATGATCACCCCTTGTTCGGAAAAATTTATTCCTACGAAGTTGACGGCTTCGGAAACAAATTATGGATGGACGACGCCAACGTGCCCAGCCTGCTTTCGCTGCCATATCTCGCCTATTGCTCTCACGATGATTCCGTCTATCAGAACACGAGGCGGTTCGTGCTGAGCGAGCACAACCCTTACTTTTTCAATGGCACGGCGGCGGAAGGAATCGGGAGCCCGCACACGCTGGCAGATCGCATTTGGCACATCGGCATTATCATGCGCGCCCTCACGAGCCGGGATGAAAAGGAAACCCTCCAATGCTTGCGTGTTCTGAAATCAACACATGCGGGGACGGGTTTCATGCACGAATCGTTCCACAAAAATAACTCTTCCGATTTCACACGCGCGTGGTTCGCGTGGGCAAACTCGTTGTTCGGCGAGCTTATCATTACACTGAACCGTGAAAACCCTTCTTTGCTCGATCAAATATAGAGAGTACCGATGAAATTTTTTGCTTCTTCCCTCTGCCTTCTTTTCGTTGTTCTTCAACCGGCCGAACGTCTTCTTGCCCGGAACACCCACACCGTTCATCAATCATCGCATCAGCTTCCGTTTCAAAACCCGAACCTCCCTGTTGAAGAACGCGTTAACGATCTCGTTTCGAAAATGACGCTCGAAGAAAAAGTTTCTCAAATGGTCTATAACTCCCCTGCCATCGAGCGGTTCGGCATTCCCCCGTACAATTGGTGGAACGAAGCGCTGCACGGCATTGCGCGTAACGGCATCGCAACTGTTTTTCCTCAATCAATCGGGTTGGCGGCAATGTGGGATCGAGAATTGCTGTACCGGGTTGCAACTGTAATTTCGGATGAAGCGCGTGCAAAATACAACCGCGCTCTGAAACACAACCGACACGGAATTTATCAAGGCATCACGCTCTGGTCGCCGAACATCAATATCTTCCGCGACCCGCGCTGGGGCCGCGGCATGGAAACGTACGGCGAAGACCCGTACCTGACGGGCGAATTAGCCGTTCAGTATGTGAAAGGGCTGCAAGGCAGCGATTCGCGGTACTTGAAGACCGTCGCTACACCGAAACATTTTGCCGTGTACAGCGGACCCGAACCCGAGCGCCACACGTTTAATGCTGTTGTCAGCGAGTACGATTTGCGCGAAACCTATCTTCCGCAATTCAAAAAAGCTGTGCAAGAAGGAAATGCGCAAGCGGTGATGTGCGCGTATAACAGCGTGCTCGGCGAGCCATGCTGCGGAAGCAACCTGCTTATCCGAAGCATCTTGCGCGGCGAATGGGGATTCAACGGCGTGATGGTTTCGGATTGCTGGGCGATTCCCGATATCGTGAACTTTCACAAAATTGTTTCCTCGAATGAAGAGGCAGCGTCGCTGGCAGTGAAGGCGGGAACCGACCTTGAATGCGGCAACGCTTTCCCTTCGTTAGTGAATGCGGTAAAACAAGGGCTGATTACAGAAGCCGCAATTGACACTGCGGTAAAGCGACTATTCACAGCTCGTTTCAAACTCGGAATGTTTGACCCGCCTGCAATGGTACCGTATTCCGCACTGAACGAAATTGACACACCCGGCGACCGGGCGCTTGCACTTGATGCCGCAAGAAAATCTCTTGTGCTTTTAAAGAATGAATCCTCTCCGAGCGCTGAAAGGAAAAAACTTCTTCCTCTCAGCAAAAACGTGAAAACGATCGCCGTCGTTGGCCCGAACGCAAACGATGTCGAATCTCTGCTCGGCAATTACAACGGATTTCCTTCTCATCCGATAACACCGCTGCAAGGAATCCGCACCAAACTTCCGCACGCGAAGGTTCTGTATGAACGAGGATGTCAGTTTGCAGAACGAATTCCTTCGTTCGATGTTGTCGGCTCGTCGTTCTTATTTACTTCCGAAAGGAAAGACGAACATGGATTGCAAGGAGAGTATTTCGATAATCGAGAGCTGAAGGGCGAACCGGTCTTTACGCGAGTTGACTCGGCGATTGATTTTGCATGGTGGGACGGTGCACCGGACACACACCTTCATCCCGATAATTTTGGAATTCAATGGAGCGGTGTCTTGGTTCCGGAAAAGTCGGGTACCTATGAATTAGGCGGGTACGGTTACAACGATTTCAAAATTTATTTAGAAGACACCCTGCTTGTGAATTTTCGCGGCGAGTTCGATCCGGTGAAAACATATCGGCAAGTGAATCTCACCGCGGGAAAATCTTATCGCATCAAAATTGAATTTGCCAAAAGGGAGCGGTACTCGTTCATGCAATTGATTTGGAGTGTCCCCGATGAACAGCGCGAGCAACGTGCGATCGAAGCAGCACGCAAAGCCGACATTGTAGTTCTCGTGATGGGATTATCGCCCCGCTTGGAAGGAGAGGAGATGAGGGTGAACGCTCCAGGATTTCGCGGCGGCGACCGGCTTTCACTCGGACTTCCTGAATTACAATCGTCGTTCATCAAAAAAATTTACGCAACGGGAAAACCGATTGTGTTGATATTGCTGAACGGCGGACCTCTTTCAATTCCATGGGAAGACAAACATATTCCGGCAATTCTTGAAGCGTGGTATCCGGGTGAAGCCGGCGGCGCAGCCATTGCCGACGTGTTGTTCGGCGATTACAATCCCTCGGGGCGATTGCCGGTTACCGTGTATCGTTCCGTTGATCAGTTGCCGGCGTTTACGGATTATTCGATGCAAGGAAGAACGTACAGGTATTTCAAAGGAAAGACTCTCTATCCTTTTGGGTACGGCTTGAGTTATACTTCGTTCAAGTACACGAACGTGAGAGTGCAGCAATCTCGCATCACGCCGAACGACTCGACAATCTTGTCTGTTGAGATTACAAACACCGGAACCAGAGATGGCGAAGAGGTGGTACAGTTATACGTCAAAGCGGATCACGACACAATGACTGTAAAAACTCTAAAAGGGTTTCAGCGAATTGCGCTGAAGTGCGGCGAAACCAAGCGCGTCGAGTTTCCTATTTCTTCCGAAACTCTCTCCCGTTGGATGAAAGGAAAAGGTTTCTCTGTAGAGCCGGACACTTACGCGCTATTTGTCGGCCCATCTTCAGATATAGAGCACCTGCAAAAGGTTCAATTGCTTGTTCGATAGTAGTTTCAACTAAAAATCTAATTTCGTTCGTTTCATAAAAGAGCATACTACAACTGGAAAATTGCATCTTTATACTGTAATGACGGCTTTTTGGGCATTTTACAGTAATCAAACAAAAATAAAAATAGTTCTTGACTTTACTTTCTGTTTTGTTTATTTTTGTCTCGAATAAACTAATCGGTATAGAATTTAGTGGCAAGAATAGGAGAGTTGCACAGGTATTTGCTTGATAACCAATTGAGAGAACTTCCAATGCTAACTAAACTTAAAAATGCGGCCATACTCCTTTCTTGCTTCCAAATTTTCCTCACCCTTTCATTGAGTGCACAGACGGGTTCGCTACGGGGAACAATCAAAGACGCCACAACAAACGAGGCGCTTCCCTTCGCAAATATCCTTCTTGTTGGTACACCGCTTGGGGCTGTTACCAACAACGAAGGTGCTTACGAGGTGCGGAATGTTCCTGCCGGCAAGTACACCGTCCGCGCCTCCTACATCGGCTACAAACAGAAAGAAGCTACTGTTGAAATCGGCGAAGGTGGCACCGTGGAGAGAAATTTTGCGTTAAGCGCTGAGGCTGTTCAAGGAAAAGAAGTTGTCGTTACTGCTCAAGCGGAAGGGCAAATGAAAGCAATCAACGAACAAATTTCATCGCTTGCAATCAAGAATGTTGTATCGGCAGACAGGATAAAGGAATTGCCCGACGCAAACGCTGCTGAATCCATTGCACGACTGCCGGGCGTTTCCCTTATTCGAACCGGCGGCGAAGGCTCGGGAGTTGTCGTTCGAGGACTCTCGCCGCAATATAACCAAATTACAATAGACGGTGTCGAGCTTCCGAGCGACCTCGCATCGGCAAACAATATTATTTCGACTGACAAAACTCAACAGGATCAAACTGTAGCGAATTTGGGAGACCGCGGAGCAGATTTGAGCGTGATTTCTTCCTCACTGCTCGGAGGAATTCAGGTCATTAAAGCCGTCACACCGGATATGGATGCAACCGTGCTTGGCGGAGTAGTGAATCTCGACATGCCGAAAGCATCGAAAAGCACCGTGTCGGAGGAAAGCGGCTCACCGATTCCTTCCGTCTCGCTTACATCGCAGGGAGAATATAACCAACTGAAAAGCAGGAGCGACAACTACAAATTTGTTTTGGGCGCACAAAAACGATTTTTCGATCAACAATTTGGAGTGCTTGTACAAGTTTCTACAGAAAAAAGAAATCTGAGCGCCAATCAACTCAATGCTGATTATACTTTGACTAATAAAGATAACGGCGATTTAGGCATACCAGATTTAAATTCTCTCGACCTCTCGGATGTTTTTAGAACACGCAAGCGGAATGGAGCAACAGTGGTGCTCGATTACTCACATGAAAATACGAGCATCGGCTTATTGAATCTCGTCAGTGCCAGCGATACAAGAGCAATTCAAAGAACAAAATCTATCATACTTACGCCGAACGATTTGTGGTACAGAGTTAACGACAGCCACACAAAGCTGACAACGCTGAGCAATCTTCTAAGCATTAAACAAGACATTCCTATTTTTCACGTAGATTTGAAGCTTGCTCACAGTTATTCCGAAACAAACGATCCTGAAGATCTCTACTTTGACTTTTGGCAGGACGATGCCGGTTTGGCGAACAAAATCGGAACTCTGAAGCAGGCTCCCCCGCAGGTATTGGATGCAAGCGCTATACCAAATGACTCTCTCGCCGACTTGGATGTTATCCAAACAACAGGGATCTCCTCGCACCAGCGGGCTTACACCGGTTTTCTTGACTTGCAAACGCAATTGCCGGCGTGGGGATTTTTCAGCAGCAAGTTTAAATTCGGCGGCAGCTACCAGTACACGACCCGCTCGAATGATTTTGCTCAGAGTAATGGCTCACAGTTGTATTCAGGCGGCGGCAATGTAGTCGCAGCGATGACAAAAGCCTATCCCTGGCTGATAACACACAATGGGCGGCTGAGCTTTTTGAACTTCGTTCATGATCCCTACACGTACGGGAATTTTTTCAAGGGTGATTACTCGATGCCCTATCCGATGAGCAGCGACTTGATGTGGACGCTTTTGCCAATTGCTAAGGCAACTTCATCACTCGAAGGCTACCAAGTAAACAAGATTGCCAATAGCCTCAACAACTACTCGGGCAATGAGGTACGAGATGCGGCGTACGCAATGTTGACACTTGATCTCGGCGAAGATGTTTCCATAGTTCCCGGCATCAGATACCAAAACTTTACAACAAACTACACCGCCGCGCACGGAATACCAAGTCCCCGGGGAATTGTAACGACAAACGCCACTGCTACACAATCACACGGATATTTCCTTCCCGACCTCCACATTCAGTATAATCCTTTAGAGTGGTTTCACGTACATTTTGCATATACCAATACACTGAACTACCCTGACTTCAGTATTATTACGCCGCGCTACTATGTTTCAGAAGGATTTATTGATTACAACAATTGGCGACTGAAGCCAGCACGGTCTGAAAATTATGATCTTGTACTTGCAGCAGTGGGAAACGAAGTAGGATTATTTTCAATAACAGGGTTCACAAAACGTATTACAGACCTCGTGTATTACACGAAAACGTATAGAACCACGTATAACGATTTCCCGGAGCTGACACAATTCAACAACCAAGGACTGCGGGAGTTCAACACATACATCAACAGCTCTTTTCCTATTACTGTCCGAGGGATTGAAACTGAATGGCAGACACGGTTCTGGTACTTGCCTGAACCGTTTTCCAATATCGTATTTAACACCAACTATTCACATATCTTTTCAAAAGCGACTTACCCGAGAGATACGCTTGATGTTGAATACGATGATGCAGGAAATCTCATAAAAGACACCGCCATTAGCGCTCCCTACACAAACCGCTTGCTGAACCAACCGAATGATATTGTCAACTTTTCCATCGGGTACGACTACGGCGGTTTCTCTGCCCGGCTCTCGATGGAGTACATTGACAATATCTTCAAAAGAGCCGCGTTCTGGTTGCAGGAACGAGTCAACTCTGCCAAATATACTCGATGGGATCTGTCTGTGAAACAAAAGCTCCCGTGGTTCGGAATCCAGTTGTATTTCAGCTTGAACAACATTTCCGGTGAAGATGAAATTGACCTTAACCCGCGTACAGGTTTCGTCTCAGATCAGCAGCGGTACGGGATGACAGGAGATTTAGGATTAAATGTAAACTTCTAATCAACATTCTTTCACAACCAATCACAAACTAAAGGAGGTTATCGTGAACAAAGTTAAAACTTTTGCAGCCATTGTTGCCGCGGTACTGATGTGCAGTGTGCTTGTGCCTTTGCATTTGCAGGCGCAAGATACGCTTAGCATTGCCGCGCTTCCTGCAGGGAACATCAACAATGTCATAAACGGCGACACGCTTGCCGGCGGTGTGCGGGCACACCCAAACCGTGTGTACAGGCTGCGGCACGGATCGGTATACCAGGTAACTCAACCGATGATTATCAACGGATCCATTCACATCGTCGCCAACGACACTACCGCAGGGCTTCGTCCGCCTGTACTTGCCCCTGCAATTCTAACTGATAACTCCTCGATTGATCATTTCTTCGAGTTCACAGGCAAAGGCGCAATGGTGGATATTTCCAACATCTACTTGCTGTCGCAGCGGGCTGACAACAATTGGTTAGGATGGAGCGCAGGCATGCGCATCTGGGCAGACAGCGTTGCAATCAAATTACGCGGCGTTGTTTTCGATGGATTTAGCGAAGCAGGGATTCGTGTGTACGCTCAATGGACGAAACTCAACGTGCAAGATTGCAATTTCAGAAACTGCCAGCATTCGTCGTCGTGGTTCGGAGGGCAGCCGTTCATGACCGACGCCCCAAATGCCTTGGATACAGTCAAGTTCATCAATAATACATTTCTTGCCAACAACTCGTATTCATGGTCTATCCGCGGTTACGATAAGTACTCACTGTTCGAGCACAACACGATGGTTTACGGCACCGTCAACCCGTTCTTGATCAGACAAGGATCTCACTTGCATCTCAAGAACAATATCTTCTATGCGATGCATGCGATGGGCGGAAATCCAGACCATGTGATCAATTCGTGGTTCTTGAATTATCCTGACACTTCTTCCAGCAGTGTTATCCGTGTGAGAGGACGTGACACAGTAAGCTACTGGTATCATCTTTGGGGAAAATCCCCAATCAGCGGACCGAATGTCTACGAAGATAATGCGCACGGTGTCACTGCCGCTATGCTTGATCCGCACCTGAGAGTCATTGATGTCCGGAATAACGCCTATTTCTGGCCTCAGAAATTATTAGACTTCTACAAGATGTACAACGACACAGTTAGAGCTATAGATTCTATTCAAATACCTCAGTATGATAGCACAAACGAGGTAGCAAAACCTTTGAAGAGAATTCTTTACAAGCCCACGTGGATGAGTAATTACACAAAATGGACTGTTGATACTTTGCTGCCGAGCCTTGGAGCAACTGTTAGCATAAGCGGTAACACAGAAACAGATCCGGGGTTTGCCGCGAACGTGGCAAGCCACATTGATTCATTGATTGCATATATTGATACAATTGCAGCCACTGGGTTTGGTCCCGGCCACCGTTGGGCATATCCGAACAACACACTCTATCCGCCGACATGGCCTTTGCCGGAAAATCTTGCTTACAGCAACACATCGCTGCAGCATGCGGGAACCGACGGATTTGCGTTGGGAGACCTGAACTGGTTCCCAACACAAAAAGCACAATGGCTGTTGACGGCAGTGCAGAAACCGATCACAGGCGCCGTTCCGAATGAATACCGTCTCTATGATGCGTACCCGAACCCGTTCAACCCGACAACAAACATTCGTTTTTCAGTTCCTGTTTCCGGTTCTGTGTCGTTGAAAGTGTACAACATCATCGGACAAGAAGTTACAACGCTTGTGAATGAGAGGAAATCAGCCGGCACGTACGAAGTGCAGTTTGATGGCAACAATTTGTCGAGCGGCGTGTACTTCTACAGACTTACCGCAGGCAATTATGTTGAAACAAAGAAGCTCGTCCTGATGAAGTAAGAAACGCTTTAATCAATCCCGAAACGAGCAGTATCCCCAATCCTACAACCTCCTCGTAGTTCGGATGAAAAGTCGTCCCGTTCTCCAAAGAACGGGGCGACTTTTTTCTTTTGAAGAAGGAAACGATCCGGAACAACACTCGCACTTTTCATTGCGCTCATGCTTCATACGCCGATGAAAGGACAAATTCCCCTGCCTTCTCCCTGCTCGCCCGTTCCCTCAAAGCGGCAGGTCGAGTGGCAGAAATGGGAATGCTACGCCTTCGTTCATTTTGGAATCAATACCTTTACAGATAAAGAATGGGGATACGGAGACGAGTCACCCGCGTTGTTCAACCCGACAGATTTCAACGCGGACGAAGCTGTGCGTCTCTTTCATGAAGCAGGAATGACAGCCGTCATTCTGACTGCGAAACATCACGACGGGTTTTGCTTGTGGCAAACAGCATTTACGGATCATTCCGTGAAAAAGAGTCCGTGGCGCGGAGGCAAAGGAGATGTCGTCGGAGAATTTGCCGAAGCGTGCAAGCGGAATGGCATGAAGTTCGGTGTGTATCTTTCTCCGTGGGATCGCAACCGCTCCGATTACGGAACACCGGAATATCTCAATTACTACCGCAACCAATTAACAGAATTGCTGACCAACTACGGTGAAATTGCTGAAGTGTGGTTTGACGGCGCGAACGGCGGCGACGGCTACTACGGCGGTGCACGGGAAAAGCGGACGATTGACCGAAGCACATATTACGGCTGGGATACAACATGGAATTTGGTTCGCCGCTTGCAGCCGAACGCAGTGATCTTCAGCGATGTGGGACCGGACATTCGGTGGATTGGAAATGAAAAAGGTATCGCCGGAGAAACATGCTGGTCAATGTACTCACCCGTTGGCGAACACGGCACACCGCCGGCACCGGGCAACACTGTGTACAGCCAAGCAATTGAAGGCAGCCGCGACGGCAAGGCATGGCTCCCGGCAGAGTGTGACGTTTCGATTCGCCCTGGCTGGTTTTATCATCAAAAAGAGGACAGTCTTGTCAAATCCGGTCAGCAGCTTTTGAATTTGTACCTGCAAACGGTGGGAAGAAACGCTTCGTTGTTGCTCAATGTTCCGCTCGATCGCAGGGGCAGAGTTGCGCAATCCGACAGCATCGCGCTGATGAAATTCAAACACCTCCGCGATCGACTCTTCGCGACCGATTTTGCGCGAGGTGCGTCTGTCAACAGCTCTAACACTCGTGGAAATGACGTGCAGTATTCAGCGGAGAATGTTGTTGACGGCGACCCGGATACATACTGGGCAACGGACGACTCCGTTACGAATGCATCTCTCATCTTGCGGCTTTCAAAAAAAGCGACGTTCGATTGCCTGCTGCTGCAAGAGTACATCCTGTTAGGGCAGCGTGTAGAATCTTTTTCTGTCGAATGGCTTGACGGAAATCGGTGGCGTGAGCTTGCAAGCGGAACAACGATAGGGCATAAGCGCCTACTGCGCTTTTCGCCTGTAACTACGGATGAAGTTCGGTTAGTGATTCATCGTTCGCGGTGTGCGCCGCTTATTTCAGCGTTCTCTCTCTATAAATTCCCGCCGTTAGAAAAATAATACCCAAAAAGCACCGAACACATTCCCTTCGTGTTCATCCCAGTTTCTTCTTCGCTTCCAGAAAATTCTTCGTCAACCTTTGCGCCCGTTCGGTTAACACCTCGTAGCGTTCTTCTTCGATCGCTTTTTTGTCGAGAAGATCGCTGCCGATACCGACTGCAACCGCTCCTGCCGCGACCCACTCACCGACATTGTCAATCGTTACACCGCCGGTCGGCATCATCCGGATGTGCGGAAAAGGACCTGCGACATCTTTAAAATATTTCGGACCGAGTGATGTTGCCGGAAAGACTTTGATAATGTCCGCTCCGGCATTCCATCCGCTTAAAATTTCCGTCGGTGAAAAACATCCCGGCATACAGGCAACGTCGCTTTCTTTGCAAGCAGCGATGATTTCAAGATTCACTATCGGACCAACGACAAACTTCGCCCCCGCTTTGATGACATCGAGAGCATTATTTTTTTCGGTCACGGTACCGGCGCCGATGAGAACGTCGGACGGAGCATTACGCACCATCTCTTTGATAATATCAACAGCACCTGGGACGGTCATTGTAATTTCTATCGCCTTTACACCGCCTATACGAATTGCCTCGACCACGCTTGAGAGCCGCTTCGCATCTTTCATTCGAATAACAGCAACGACACCGGTGGCAATAATTTTTTCTACAGTTGCTTTTCGAGACATGGATATTCCTTTCTTACCGTGCTAACCAGCCTCCATCCACAACGAGTACGTGTCCATTCACATAATCAGAGGCGGCGGATGCAAGAAAAACGACAGTGCCTTTCAAATCGTCAGGTTTTCCCCATCTGCCGGCGGGAATTCGATCAAGAATGGCTTTTGAGCGAGCAGGGTCATCTTGCAGCGGTCTTGTGTTGTTCGTCGCCATATACCCCGGTGCGATAGCATTGACGTTAATGCCGTGCTGCGCCCATTCGTTCGCAAGTGCCTTTGTTATTTGGGCAACCGCACCTTTGCTTGCTGCATACGAAGGGACAAGAATTCCTCCCTGAAACGCGAGGAGAGAAGAAATGTTGATGATCTTTCCGTCTTTGCGCTTCATCATATCTTTCGCGGCAGCCTGAGCGAGAAAGAAAACTGTTTTCGCATTTACCGCCATCACCTCGTCCCAGTCCTTTTCGGAAAAATCAATCGCCGGCGTTCTGCGGATGATTCCTGCGTTGTTGATAAGAATATCAATCTTTCCAAATTCCAGCAGCGTCTTTTCAACGATCATGTGAATCTGTGACGTTGCGGAAAGATCAGCGACAACATCAAGCGTATTCCTTCCTTTTTTTTCTATTTCTTTTTTTGTGCCGGCGCTTCCGTTTCGGCTGACAAGAACAATGTCGGCGCCGGCTTCTGCAAGGGCAAGTGCCATGCCTGCACCAAGCCCGGTGCTCGCGCCGGTAACAATGGCGGTCTTGCCGGTAAGATCAAAAAGAGTATTCATGGTTCCTTACACCACATACGCTGACGATGCCGTTGTCCCTCCATGTCCCGTCCAGTTCGTGTGGAAAAATTCGCCGCGGGCTCTATCTACGCGTTCGTACTGATGCGCGCCGAAATAATCTCGCTGCGCCTGAAGCAGATTTGCAGGCAAGCGCACGTTTCTGAAGCCGTCAAAATAATTCAGCGCCGTCGCCATTGCCGGCGTCCAGATCCCGTTCAGTACTGAGGCAGAAAGAACGCGCCGCCATGCTTCCTGAGATTTTTCTATTGTCTCTTTGAAAAACGGATCGAGAAGTAAATTCGAGAGATTCGGGTTTCGGTCAAACGCTTCTTTGATCTTTCCGAGGAAGGCCGAACGGATGATGCACCCGCCACGCCAGAGCAAAGCAATGCCGCCGTAATTCAAATTCCATTTGTATTCTTCAGCGGCTGCGCGAAGCAGCACGTACCCTTGTGTGTAAGAAATAATTTTCGAAGCATACAACGCTTTTTCAAGATCGTCGAGGAACGCTTGCTTGTCTCCCGCGAATTTCGGTTTCGGCCCAGATAAAACTTTCGATGCCTCGACACGTTCGTTCTTCATTGCTGAAAGACAACGGGCGTACACTGCCTCGCTGATGAGCGTGAGAGGAATACCGAGATTCAGCGATTCCTCGCTTGTCCACTTGCCCGTTCCTTTCTGCCCCGCAGTATCCAGAATTTTATTTACGAGCGGCTCACCATCTGTATCTTTGAATGCGAGAATGTCGCGCGTAATTTCAACGAGATAACTGTCGAGCGGGCCTTTGTTCCATTTTTCAAAAACATCGTGCATCTCTGCCGCAGACATGCCGAGTAGCTCTTTCATAATCTGGTACGCTTCGCAAATCAATTGCATGTCGCCGTACTCGATGCCGTTGTGTACCATCTTCACAAAATGTCCCGCCCCGTTTTCACCGACCCAATCGCAGCACGGCGTTCCATCCGCAACTTTCGCTGCTATTGATTGGAAGATCGGTTTGACATATTGCCATGCAGGCGGCGAACCGCCGGGCATAATTGACGGACCGTGCAGCGCTCCTTCTTCTCCGCCCGAAACGCCGGTACCGATGAACAACAATCCTTTCGACTCAAGATATTTTGTCCTGCGTATCGTATCGGGAAAATGCGAGTTGCCGCCGTCAATGACGACGTCTCCTTTCTCAAGATGAGGAATGATATGTTCGATGAACTCGTCCACCGGTGCGCCTGCTTTCACCATCAACATGATGGTGCGCGGCGTTTTGAGAGATGCAACAAGCTCCGGGACAGAATGTGTTCCGATAATTTTTTTACCTTTCGCTCTTCCTGCAAGAAACTTATCTACTTTCTCGACCGTGCGGTTAAACACGGCGACGGTAAATCCGTGACTTTCCATGTTCAAAACAAGATTTTCTCCCATCACTGCCAAACCGACCAATCCAATGTCTGCCTTGTCATTCATAAATTATTTTTTTCTCTTTCTTTCGTTTGTTTATTTGTTTAACCACCGAGTCACAAAGACATCAAGATATATATTCTCCGCGTCTTTGTGACTCTGCGGTGAATATTTTTTATCTCTGAACTCTTGCCGAGCCGCCTTCTGCAAACGCCTTTACTTGCTCTAACGTTGCCATTGTCGTATCGCCGGGGAACGTTGTGAGCAGCGCGCCGTGCGCCCAGCCTAATTTCAGTGCCAGCTCAGGCGATTCACCGGCGAGCAAGCCGTAGAAGAACCCGCTTGCAAATCCGTCGCCGCCGCCAACGCGGTCGAGCACATCTAACTCTGCGGTCGGCGCCATGTATGTTTTACCGTCAACCCACGCGACCGCGCTCCAGCTATGATGATGCGTTGAATGCACCTCGCGCAAAGTTGTTGCCACAATTTTCACCTGAGGATATTTTACAACAACTTTGTCAATCATTCCGAAGAACGTGCTTGGGTCGAGCTTTGACTTCGCTACAATTTCCGGACCCGGAATTCCCAATCCCTTTTGCAAGTCTTCTTCATTGCCAACAAGCACATCGGCATTCTCGACAATGCGCTGCATAACTTCAGACGCTTTCTTTTCTCCACCCCATATATTCCACAACTTTGCACGAAAATTCAAATCGAAACTCACTACAGCACCTGCTTTTTTTGCCGCTTTCATTCCTTCAATGATCACTTCACCGGTCGTTGCCGAGAGCGCAGCAAAAATACCGCCGCTGTGAAACCATCTAACGCCTCCGGTAAAGATTTCATTCCAATTGAAATCGCCCGGCTTCAACTGCGCCGCCGCTTCATTCGCTCGATTGTAAAAAACAACCGGCGGACGGACACCGTGCCCGCGGTCGCTGTACACTGTTGCCATGTTCGGTCCGTTGACTCCGTTGTGTTTGAACATCCTGTAGAACGGCTTCACGCCCATCGCCTTCACCCGTTCAGCGATCAGCTCGCCAATCGGGTAGTCAACCATTGCCGTAACGATTCCGGTGTTCATCCGAAAACAATCAGACAAATTTGCCGCAACGTTGAACTCGCCGCCGCTGACATGAATCTCACACTCGGTCGCTTTCCGGAACGGAACGATGCCCGGATCTAAACGATACACCAAGGCGCCCAGCGAAACAAAATCTAAAGCTCCTTCTGAATTAATTATTAAACCATTGCTCATAGCTCATTATTCCCGTGTTATACATACAATGTATCAAATGGATTACAGGATTGTTGGATTATGGGAAATGACGATTGCCAATCCATTTATCCGTCAAACCAAACTCTTAGCGTCGTCGTGTCTTTGTGGTTTTGTTTCCATACGCTGTGCAACTTCAGTCATTGTTAAGAAACAGCGGCACCAAATGCCGCTGATAAATATTTTCCGTCACCCCCGCATTGATTTCTTTTTGCGATGCAACCAATGCCGTTGTGAAACGCTCTCCCATCTCAGCCGCAATCTTGTATCCGATATGAACAAGCTGACGGAACGAATTGTTATACTGCGGGCACGATTGATCGTGCTTCAGCACGAGAACAAAATCCTTGCTGTTCCATCCTTTGACTGCTGCCGGTGCGGGAAGCTTTGTTGCGTCAATATCAATGACGGTAAGGTATGGTTTCGTCAGTTCATCGAACCGTCGGTATGATTGAACATAAATATCTTTTGCGATGTGAAGACCTTCGCCGCCTGATTTCGCCAAGCCGATCACTTCCTCGAGCCATGTTGTGCCCGCCGTCTTCAGATGCAAGCCGGCATTGAATTTTTTGATCGTCCGGTTGATAATCGGGTAGATGGAAAATTTGTCGCTTCCGGAATGAACGCTTATCTTCAAATTTTCCGGAAAAGAAAATTCCTTGACGGCGTAGGAAATCACCGCAACATCCTGCTCAAACTCTTTTGCAAATTGCTTACTATCCCCGACATAATCCACACCCTTGAGAAACTCTCCCGTGAACTTCGTCGCGATCGTTTGAATCATCACTCCTTCCTGAGCGAGCGCCGCGAGGATAAGAAAAAGCTCGGCGGGCGTTTGAGGCTCGGACGATTCGTCGGTGGAAACTTCAGTGATGAAATTGCCTTCTCTCTTCCGCGAAAGGATGTGACGATAAATCTTGCCTGCTTCTTTCACCGCCGAAAGATATTTCTTCCCAACAGCCTCAATCATTTCTTGTGTGATGAGAATATTTTCTTTCAATCCTGGCACGCGCAGATTTCTTACGTACTTTCTGCACGCTTCAGTAAATTTTTCCAAATCATCGCGCGCAGGCTCTTTGCCGATAAAATCCGCAACATCCAAGGTGAAATAATTGCTCGAATCAAGAAAAAGATCAACGGTGTTGATGCCGATATGGTCGGCATCAACATAATATGAATCTTTCCAGCCCAACTTCTTAACCGCATCGTCCGCTTCGATCCGAACATCAAACGGCTTCGTTCCGATGAGCGAATGTTCGCGGTTCGATTTGTTCCATACGGGGACAATGTCTATTCCCCGCTCTTTCATTTTCACGAACGCCGCAAGCTGAGCAGCGCCCTGATGTCCAAACCTATCTCCTATTCCGATTGAATATTTTTCTATCTTCATTACTGCTTATCCTTACTTTTCTTATTTCAACCGATAAAGCAACTGGCCTGCGTTTTCCACAACCAACACATCGCCGTTCTGTTTTGCTTTCCATTGTTCAACATTGATCGAACGATAATCAACATAACCGAGATTGACTGAACGGCAAACGTCTTCAGGAATCGAAGTAGCCAGTGTAACGTTGATGCGCGGAGATTCGATTCCGTTTTCAAACGTTCCGATGCCGCGAACATTTGTGGAATGCGCGAGAATCAATTTTGGTTCTTTCGAAAATCTGTCCCATTGCTTCACAAAATAGTCCCGTACATGGTAACCGATTTTTTTGATTTCGTTCCCATGCACGCGTGAAAGTTCCTTTACGTGCGGCGCATAGATGATCACCTCGCCGCCGTCGGCAATAATCGGTTCATGCTTGTACATCACTTTGCCCGCCACCCAAAGATCGTCGTAGATCGGCGGCGCAATACCCAAGACTTTTTTGTACGGGCGCTCAACATACTTGATGTGAATTTTCGCGGAACACTCTGCCGCTTTCTCCCATGCCTCTTCCGGCGAGCCGATGAACAACGCCGACACCGCGTGGTGGTCGTCAACCACAAACGCAAAACAAATCCGCGGGACGTGAATGAACGATGCCGCTTTGTTGATCACTCTTCTCACCGGCGTATCTTTCACACCGTTGACAACAGGATTTGTGATCAATGCGCCGATCCAATGGAATGTCTGAATGATCTCTAACCCGCCGATACCGGGAAAGAAATATTTGTTCCCTCCGGCGAATCCTACGGTTTCGTGCGGCACGACCGGGCTCATCACAATAAGCTGATCATATCCGAAAATGCGTTCGTTGATCGTCACTTCAACGGCATCGTTGAACAGCCCTTGTGACAACGCAGACATTTCCGAAGCACCGATCGTCCCGATGGTTCGAAGCTCCGCCGGATTGTCATGTGCATGGTTGTGGAAGTTCGTTTTCGAATATTTCTGCTTGTATTCATCCACTGTAATTCCGACATGGTGCAGAATTTTTTCAAGCTCCATCGGCGGATGAGTGCCTGCGGCAATGAGATAATCGAGCGCGCTGACTTTCGGATACAGACTATCGCCTAATGTTTTGAAGAACACCGGGAGCTCGGCGTGACGCGTTGTATCGGGAATAATGACGAGCACACGTTTCCCCTCAAGATGCAGTGATGAAAGTGCTATTTCACTAAGTTCGTAAATCTCTTCCTTCATCCGCTGCCGCGATATTGTTTCTTTTCCAACCACCATCGTCAGCTCACCTCTACCCGAAATCCGAATGCCGTCAGAATCTCTCTCAGGGAGTTCATCCGCACCGGCAATTCAACCGTTGTGTTGAAAAATTCTCTCCGAATGCGGTACTCAGTCCGCAAACGCCTGAAATAGAGACGTTGTTCTTCCTCTGAAACATTTCTGATGTCTCTCAATGAGCGGTCGTCGCATTCAATGTCATAACACTGGCGAACGAGGCTGTACAGTATCTCTTCGCGAGATTCGTTACGACTTAGCTCCGGGGGAATCGCAATACGTTCCATCGCCGGCTTCGGAATCAGTGTTTCCAGTCCCCAATTTTCTTTTTCTCCAAAAAATTTACACGCTGCAGAATAGATCTGCCTCACCGCTGCCAATTTTCCGTCGAAAGAATACCCGGCAATATGAGAAGTGCTGATGTCCGCTTTTTCCAACAATGAAATGTCAATTGCCGGTTCATTTTCCCACACATCGAGCACGGCACCGGCGAGATGTCCACCGGCAAGAGTGTTCAGCAGCGCTTTCCCCTCAATGACGCTTCCGCGTGCCGTGTTGATAAGGATGGCCTCTCTTTTCATTTTATGAATGCGTGGAGCATCGAACAAGTGGTGGGTCGCATCCGGTCCTGTTTTGGTAAGAGGAACATGCAGTGTAATGATGTCCGCGTCCATCAATTCACCGAGCGGAAGAAATGAAGAATCGCCGGTTGCACGTGCGAGCGGCGGATCATTCTTCAGCACAGTCATTCCCATTGCTTGTGCATTTCGGACGACCTTGCTTCCTACGTTTCCAACGCCGACAACGCCGATGGTTTTCCCTTTGAGAGAAAATCCTTTGCGGCGCGCGAGCAGCAACAGAGACGCAACCATGTACTCGGCAACGGAATTCGCATTGGAGCCGGGAGCGCTTGCGAACCCAATATGACGCGAGCGAAGATATTCGGCGTCAACATGATCGGTTCCAATCGTCGCGGTTCCGACAAATTTCACGGAGCTCCCGTCGAGCAGTTCTCTCGTTACTTTTGTTTCGGAACGAACGACAAGGATGTCCGCATTGCGGACAGATTCCCGTGTAATATCTTTCGTTCCGAGCGGAAGAACTTCGCCGAATTGCCGGAACGTTTCTGCTACCAACGGATTATTTTTATCTACTACAGCTTTCATAAGAAAAGTTGACTCGCTTTACGCCGATCCAAGTCTCAGGATTCAGAGGGAAACACGCCGAACTCCAACTTCTTCCTTTTTCCATTCTTTAAATTGTCATCGCTGTGAAGCCACCATCCACCGGAATCACCGCGCCGGTTACAAACGACGACGCTTTTTCCGACGCAAGCCACAGGAGTGCTCCGACCAATTCTTCCGGCTCGCCGTAGCGCGCCATCGGTGTATGAGCAAATATTGATTTCCGGCGCTCCTCGGTCAGGATTTTTCTGTTTTGTTCGGCAGGGAAAAATCCCGGCATAACTGCGTTCACCCGAATGTTGTGCGGCGCCCATTCTCTTGCAAGAAAGCGCGTCATGTTGTTGATTCCTGCTTTCGAAATCGAATAGGTAAATACTTTCGACAACGGCAGTTCCGACGAAACGGAAGAAATGTTGATGATGCTGCCGCCGCTCTTCTGCTCGATCATTTGCCTGGCAAATGTCCGGCACGAGAGAAACGTTCCTCGCAGATTTGTGTCGAGAATCGTATCCCACTCTTCCGTACCGATTTCAAACACCGGCGTTGTGGAATTTATACCGGGTGCATTCACAACGATATCAACGCCTCCCAATTGCGAAACAATCGCGTCCTTTCCTTTTTCAATTCCTTCAGCCGATGCAGAATCAATGTGAACAGCAATTGCCGAGCCGCCCGCGTCTTCAATTGCTCGAACAAGCGTTTCGGCATTTTCTTTATGACGATGGTAGCCGACGGCAATACGTGCCGAAGCCTGCGCCAAGGCTTTTGCCGTCATCCCGCCGAGCACACCGCTCCCGCCGATGACGACGGCGATTTTGCCTTCTAATGAAAATAAATTATCGAGGTAAGACATGTTCTTTTCTCTTCATTTGATATTACGGATCGGGGGAAAACGGGAGATGGAAATTATTCCATTATCCCAGCGTTCCTACAGTCCATCAATCTTCCATTCTCCTAAATTTTCGCCGGCTCCATTTTCGGAACCAAGCCGTGGAAAATCAGCAGGGCGAGAAGATACGCTGTGCCGGAAACGATGAACAGCGTTAGATAGCTGCCTGTGAATTGAAGAATAAATCCTGCGCCTGCCCCGCTGAACAGCATTCCGCCGACCGCTCCTGCCATACCGCCGATACCTGTCACTGAAGCGACTGCTTTTTTCGGAAACAAATCTGATACTGTGGTGAATAAATTTGCCGACCAGCCTTGATGAGCCGCCGCCGCAAGGCTGATGAGTCCGACAGCAACCCACAACGAAACGACCGACGCGAAAACGATCGGAACGACGCACAGCGCGCAAATCAGCATGACAATCTTTCTGCTTTTGTTGACAGTCCATCCCCGCTTGATGAACACACCGGAAAGCCAACCGCCGCCGATGCTTCCGACAGTTACCATTGTGTAAATAACGATCAGCGGCAAGCCGAGATGACTCAAATCGAGACCGTATTTCGTGTTAAGAAACAACGGAAGCCAAAAAAGGTAAAACCACCAGATCGGGTCGGTGAGAAATTTTCCGATGAAGAACGCCCACGTTTGGCGGTGTTTCAGCAGCGGCAGCCACGGAATTTTTTCCGCAGCCTGCTCTGCATCATCACTCTGAATGAATTCCAATTCTTTTTTCGAAACGCGCCGGTGGGCTTCAGGTTTATCATACATCAACACCCAGAGGATAAGCCAGAAAAATCCGAGCGTGCCGGTAGCAATGAATGCCGCCTGCCAGCCGTAGGTGAGCGTCAGCCACGGAACAATCATCGGAGCAAACACGGCGCCGATGTTCGCTCCGGAATTAAAAATGCCTGTTGCCAACGCGCGCTCTTTTTTAGGAAACCATTCGGCGACGCCTTTAATCGCCGCAGGAAAATTTCCCGATTCTCCGAGACCCAGAGAGAAGCGCGCCGCACCGAAGCCGAAGACCGTGCGCGCAACCGCATGTCCTATTGCCGCAACACTCCAGAGAAGAATTGAAATTGTATAGCCGATTTTTGTTCCCACTTTATCTATGAATCTTCCGAAGAGCAAAAGCCCGAGCGCGTACGCCCCGGTGAACGCGGTAACGATGTAGCCGTATTCAATATTGCTCCAGCCGATTTCTTTTTGAAGCGTCGGAGCGAGAATGGCGAGCACAAACCTGTCAATGTAATTGATGGTAGTTGCAAAAAAGAGGAGTGCACAAATGATCCATCGGTAGTTTGTTCTTCTTTCCTCTGCGAGAGCCGTTTCTGCAATGTCCATAATGATCCTTTGTGAAATTGAATTTATAACTGTTTGCGTTTGAAAAACAGATTTTCTGTTGCGCTGAACTCTCTCAAATTTTTGAGAACCTTTACCCGACTACTAATGACGTCGAGAGGAAGGAGGTTTTTCCGCCCTTCGACTCCGCTCAGGGCGACTGTCACTCACTTCGACTTCGCTCAGGGCGGCTGTCGTGGTGAGCGGAGTCGAACCACGAATACTCATAACAAAAGATGTCATTGTGCATGAAGATTCCACACCTTAGGCGTGGATGGATGCCTCAAGCCGACCCCCTCTCTAACTTTCCCCCTTTGAGGGGGAGAGGATTAATTCCCTCCCCTGAAAGGGAGGGTTAGGGTGGGGTCGTCTTAGAAACAGCACTACATCAGTTCCTTCATCCCCACTGCATCCATATCCGAAAACTCCTGATTCTCTCCCCCCATTGCCCAGACGAACGAATAGCTCTTTGTTCCTGCACCGCAATGAATTGACCACGGAGGAGAAATCACTGCCTGCTGATTTCTCATGAACAATCCGCGCGTCTCGTTGGGCTTTCCCATCAGGTGCACCGCGGCTGAATCGTCATCCATGTCGAAATACAGATAAACTTCCATTCTCCGCTGATGCGTGTGGGCGGGCATCGTGTTCCACACCGAACCCTTTTCCAATTCCGTCAAGCCCATCACAAGCTGGCAGCTCTTTATACCGTCAGCGTGAATAAATTTCGTAATCGTGCGAACGTTAGCTTGTTCGGAAGAACCGAGAGGAGTTTTCGAAGCTTCGGAAAATTTTGCGTGAGCCGTCGGAAAGGCTTGATGTGCGGGGAAAGACGCAAAATAATAGAGCGCCGGTCTTTTTGCGTCGCCGCTGCTACATTCGACTGTTTTCACTCCTTTCCCAAGATAAAGACAATCTTTGTTCTTCATCCGGAATTCTTTTCCATCCGCGCGGATTTTCCCTTCACCGCCAATATTGATGACGCCGATTTCCCGCCGTTCTAAGAAATATTCCGCCGCCATTTCTTTCTTCGATGCCTCAATGGTGAGCGGGCGGTCTTTCGGAACCGCAGAGCCGACAATGAGCCGATCAACATCCGAATAGAGCATCGTGACAGCTCCTTGCCGAAAAAGATTTTCGATGACGAATGCGCTGCGCAGTTCGCTCGTCGTCATCCGCTGATATGCTTCTTCATTGGGCGCGTAACGTACTTCCATAAAGTTTCCCGTGTAGTCCTCTCACGTTTTTTTGACCCCTGTTAATCTCCCCTGCCCCAAAGGAATGCCTTTGGCATAAAGGGGAGGTAGGAGCTGGGTCAATCACATCTCAATAGTCATCAAAATTTAAAAAATCTTTTCGCGTTGTAGTAACAAATATCTTTCACCATCGAGCCGACCAATTCCATATCCGGCGGTATCAATCCTTTTTCCATTTCGGCGCCGAGAATGTTGCAGAGAAGCCGCCGGAAATATTCATGTCGCGGGTACGAAAGGAAACTGCGCGAATCGGTAATCATTCCGATAAACTGGCCCAGTAATCCCATGTTCGACAACGCTTCCATCTGCCGCGTCATCCCGTCCCGTTGATCGAGAAACCACCACGCCGCACCGAACTGAAGCTTTCCGGGAACAGAGCCATCCTGAAAATTTCCGATCATCGCAGCGTAAATCTCGTTATCACCCGGGTTAAGATCATACAAAATTGTTTTCGCAAGCTTGTTCTCGTTATCGAGGCGGTCAAGGTATGTTGCCATCGGTTTGGCAACTTGAAAATCACCGATCGAATCGAAGCCGGTGTCGGGACCAAGCGTGCGCATCATCCGCGTGTTGTTGTTCCGCAGGGCGCCGACGTGAAATTGCTGCACCCACCCTTTTTCGCAATTCATGATTCCGAATTCATACAACATTGCCGATTTGAATTTTGAGATTTCTGCCGGCGTCAGCTTCCGCTTCCGAAGCAGTTTCTTGAAGAGCAATTTGATTTCGGATTCTTTGTACTCATCAGTGTGAAAAGTTTCAAGCGCATGATCGGTGAGGCGGCACCCGTGCTTTCCGAAATAATCATAACGCGAACGCAGCGCATCGAGAAATCCGTTGAATGAAGTGATTTCCTTGTTCACGACCTTGCCGAGAGCCGCGATGTACTGTGCAAATACAACGGGATCATCCGCTGCCATCGCCTTATCCGGCCTGAACGCCGGCAATACATGAGGTGCATTTCCCTGGGAAGCATATTTGACATGATACTCCAGTGAATCAATCGGGTCATCCGTTGTGCACACAACCTCGACGTTCATCTGCTGCATAATTCCCTGCGTTGAGAATTCCGGGGTGGAAAGTTTTCTGTTGCATTCATCCCAGATGCTTTTTGCGGTTGAAGGACCGAGAAGCTTATCGGAAATCCCGAACGGCTTTTTCAATTCAAGATGCGTCCAATGATACAATGGGTTCCGCAACGTTTTCGGAACAGTCGCCGCCCACTTCTCAAACTTTTCCCAATCACTGGCATCGCCGGTGATGAAACGCTCATCAACACCGCACGTTCGCATTGCTCTCCATTTATAATGATCGCCGTTGAGCCATACTTGCGTGATGTTTTCAAATTGCCTGTTCTCCGCAATTTCTTTCGGCGAGAGATGACAGTGATAGTCTATGATTGGCAAATGCGCGGCATATGTGTGATAGAGTTTTACCGCGGTTTTATTTTCCAAAAGGAAATTTTCGTGAATGAATTCGTTTTTCATTGTCTCATCTTCTTTGGAGCTTCCACCAAGGCACCAAGACGCGAAGTTTTTAGTAACTGATTTCAATGGGGCTATCAAGTTTCACAATGGTTGTATCGAGATCTGCTTGGAACTCTTCCGCGTTTTTTATTCCGCCGGATTCTTGCTGCCATGCGGCGGCGAAATAGTACGTCAACTTTCCATTGTGCGGCTGAAGTGCAACAGCATAGCTCAGCGAGTTGTCGCACCGCTTGATGAAATCCGACACTCGATAAAATATCGCGATTCCTAAGCCGTCTCCGGAAAGAGATTGTTGTCCATACAAACCGAGGTAGTACCAATCCCCCTTCGTTTGTTTCGGCGGTTCGACGAGAACCGTGTGCTCGTGTTTTGCTAAACCTGTACAAAGATTCTCCCCAAAGCGGTTTTCAACCTGGATGGGCCGGATTGACGATTCGACTTTTGTCATCCGGCTCCCGGCAGTAATTGAATAATCGGACACAAGATCATATTTTTTGCCAGAGATATTCCAGCCGTCGTATATTCCACGCACATCCGACCGGACGGGGCCGTTCGCCGCAATAATACAAAAGACGCTGTCGGTTTTCGAAACAGATTCAATCCCGTCACTCGTTAGCATTGCAATCGAACCGATGCCGAGCGACGCGCCGACTTTGAAAATATCCATCCCCCAGTTGAGCATTGATTCGTACGATTCGTTGTTGTTTGCGGCGAGGTCGTGAACGCCGGTCGTGTCGAGCACCATATCGGGAATTTTCTTCCCGAAAATATCCGTGCGGTTCCTCTCATCGAGATACAGCCGATAACCGATTCTACCAGATTCCCAGCCGGGCCCTTCGTGTCTGAAAAGATTATCATGATCCACATGCGGCAAAGGCACGCGTACCGAATCTACATCAATAAATTTACCGCCGACATATTTTCCGTCAACCAACGTATACCCTACTTTGATGCCGAGCTCCGCCTGCGTTCTTTTTCGGTATTCCCGCGGTATAGAGCCCGTGGAAGTATAGTGCAGCGTTACTCTTTTTCTCTCTTTCGGCACAAAATCCGTGACAAACGTGAGAAGATCAGGCGCACCGTCTCTCTCCGTATCATCAATTTGACTTGCGATTTCTCCGCTGCTGT
>JAGWND010000246.1 GCA_028873075.1 Bacteroidota bacterium | reverse complement strand
ATGTAAAGTCTTCAACAATAAGAATGTTCGAGCCTTTTGCTTTATAACTGAGTGCGGATTTCCGTGCAAGAGCTTTCACCCTCGCGGGAAGCTTTACAACATAATCGTGCGGATGGGGACCGAACACCGTGCCGCCGCCGACCATGAGCGGTGAGCGGCTTGTTCCCTGACGGGCGCGTCCGGTTTTTTTCTGCGCGAACGGTTTCTTCCCCCCGCCGCGCACATCGGAGCGCTCTTTCGTCTGGTGCGTTCCCTGCCGCTGGTTCGCCATGTAGGATCGCACCGCAAGATAAATCGCGTGATCGTTCGGCTTGATCTCGAAAATCTCCGGCTTGAGTGTTACCTGCTCGCCGGACTTCGAGCCATCTTTTTTCAATACATCAATAATCATCGTTCATTTCCTGATTTCAACGTAGGTGTTTTTCGCTCCGGGAATTGAGCCTTTCACCAGCAGCAAATTCGACTCCGGAATGACTTTCACTACAACGAGATTTTTTACCGTCACATTTTCGAATCCCATTCTTCCTGCCATGCGCATTCCTCTGAACACGCGGGAGGGATACGACGATGCGCCGATTGAACCCGGTGCGCGCACGCGGTCCGACTGGCCGTGCGTTGCCATGCCGACGCCGGAAAAGTGATGCCGCTTAACAACACCTTGAAACCCTCTACCTTTTGACTTCGCTGTTACG
Organism: Bacteroidota bacterium; assembly: GCA_028873075.1. Taxonomy (GTDB): domain Bacteria; phylum Bacteroidota; class Ignavibacteria; order UBA10030; family UBA8401; genus JAJYOI01. The sequence continues at coordinate 3,867 of JAGWND010000246.1, read as the reverse complement.
GAAACCTTGTCTCCTTTTGCAAACACGTCCACTTTTACTTCGGCGCCGATTTTCAACTCGGAGGGATTGAAATTACGGAACTCGCGCAGCAAGCGCAGTGCTTTCGTGTTCGCTTTGGCAAAGTGACCTTGAAGAGGCTTCGTGAGGAGGCGTTCGGGTTTTTCATCAAAACCCAACTGTACGGCTTCGTAACCGTCTCGTTCTTTGGTCCGGATTTGCGTTACATAACAAGGTCCCGCTTCAATGACGGTACACGGAATAGAAATTCCGTTCTCATCATAGACGCTTGTCATGCCGATCTTTTTACCTAATAAACCGCTCACAATGCATACACTCCTACACTTTAATTTCGACATCCACGCCGGCGGGAAGGTCGAGCTTCATCAACGCGTCTACCGTTTTTGTTCCCGACGTGAGAATGTCAATCAGCCGTTTATGGGAACGGGTTTCAAACTGTTCGCGTGACTTCTTATCAACGTGCGGCGAGCGCAGCACGGTGTACAGTGCTCTGCGCGTCGGCAACGGAATGGGACCCGAAACAACGGCGCCCGTTGATTTCACCGTCTTGATAATTTTTTCCGCCGACTTGTCGATAAGATTATGGTCGTACGATTTTAACTTGATACGTATTTTCTGACCAGCCACAACTACTCTCCTAACTTAGAGAATTGTCATTCCCGCGGAAGCGTGAATCCATTGTTATTTTATGGATGCCCGATAGAAGTGCCGCTGTGCGGCGTCCCGCTTTTTCATGTTTTTTATTGACGCGGGGCATTCGGGCATGGCGAACTACTTTTTCACTTACTCTATTATCTTCGTTACAATACCTGAGCCGACCGTGCGCCCGCCTTCGCGGATTGCAAAGCGAAGCTTTTCTTCCATAGCGATCGGCGAAATCAGTTCGATGGTCATGCTGTCTACGTTATCGCCGGGCATTACCATTTCGACACCTTGCGGAAGCGTGACAACACCCGTGACGTCGGTGGTGCGGAAATAGAACTGGGGACGATAGCCGTTGAGGAACGGCGTGTGACGCCCGCCTTCTTCCTTCTTCAGCACATAAACCTGAGCGGTGAATTTTTTGTGCGGTGTAATCGAACTCGGTTTTGCAATCACCATGCCGCGTTCAAGCTCGTTTTTTTCAATGCCGCGGAGAAGAAGTCCGGCGTTGTCGCCAGCGACAACTTCATCCAGTTCCTTGCGGAACATTTCCGCGCCGGTGACAACCGTCTTCTTGTGTTGTCCTAAACCGATGACTTCAACTTCGTCACCGACCTTTGCGCGCCCGCGCTCAACGCGTCCCGTACCGACAGTGCCGCGTCCGGTAATCGAGAAGACGTCTTCTACTGGCATCAGGAACGGTTTATCAACATCGCGCTGCGGAAGGGGAATATAAGTGTCAACCGCATCCATCAATTTATAAATGCACTCGAACGCAGGGTCATTCGGCTTTGCATCGGGGCGAAGCGCCGCTTCCATTGCCTTCAATGCAGAACCGCGGACGATCGGAATTTCGTCGCCGGGAAACTGGTACGACTTCAACAAGTCGCGCATTTCCATTTCAACAAGGTCCAACAATTCCGGGTCGTCAACCGCGTCAACTTTATTCAAGAAAACCACGATACGCGGCACACCGACCTGACGTGCAAGCAGAATGTGCTCGCGCGTCTGCGGCATCGGTCCATCGGTGCCGGCAACAACGAGAATTGCGCCGTCCATTTGCGCTGCGCCGGTGATCATGTTCTTCACATAATCGGCATGACCCGGGCAATCAACGTGCGCGTAATGGCGCTTCTCCGTCGAATACTCAACGTGCGCTGTCGCGATGGTAATTCCGCGCGCTTTTTCTTCCGGCGCGTTGTCAATGCTGTCAAACGTGCGGACGCTTGATAAACCTTTTTTCGCCAAGACCATCGTGATTGCAGCGGTCAAGGTCGTCTTTCCGTGGTCAATGTGGCCGATTGTTCCGACATTGACATGCGGTTTGCTGCGATCAAATTTTTCTTTTGCCATAGGATATCTCCTTTTTAGAATAGGTAAGAAGATTTAGTTATTCAATTTCACTTATGCAAGAACAGCTTCTTTGCCTTTTACTTTTTCGATGATCTGCTGTGAAATGAGCTTCGGCGTTTCGTCGTAATGCGAGAACTGCATGGTATAGAGCGCACGTCCTTGTGTCATCGAGCGCATTTGTGTCGCATAACCGAACATTTCTGAAAGAGGCACCATCGCTTTCACCACTTGCGCATCTTTTCGTGACGAGATGCCTTCGATTTTCCCGCGCCGCGCGTTCAAATCGCCCATCACATCGCCTAAATATTCTTCCGGCGTTACCACTTCCACCGCCATGATCGGTTCGAGCAAAACGGGGTCAGCCTTCTTTGCCGCCGCCTGAAATCCTATCGAGCCTGCAATCTTGAATGCTATTTCGGAAGAGTCAACATCGTGATATGAGCCGTCGAACAATTTTACTTTGATGTCTTCCATCGGATAACCGGCAAGAACGCCGTTCTTCATTGCCTCCTGAATTCCTTCGGACACCGGCTTGATATACTCTCTCGGAACAACACCGCCGACAATCGCATCTTCAAACTCGTAGCCTTTTCCTTTTTCATTCGGCTCAACTTCAAGCCACACATGCCCGTATTGCCCCCTGCCTCCGGACTGGCGCACAAATTTTCCTTCAGCCTGAACCTTTTTCCGAATGGTTTCTTTGTACGCAACCTGCGGTCTGCCGACGTTTGCCTCCACCTTGAACTCGCGCTTCATGCGGTCAATAATAATTTCAAGATGAAGCTCGCCCATCCCGCCGATGATCGTTTGTCCGGTCTCTTCGTTCGTCGAAACGCGAAATGTCGGATCTTCCTCTGCAAGCTTTTGCAGCGCCTCGCCCATCTTTTCCTGGTCGGCTTTCGTCTTGGGCTCGATTGCCTGATGAATAACGGGCTCAGGGAACGTCATCTTTTCGAGAATGATCGGATCGTCTTCGTCGCACAACGTGTCGCCGGTGCGCGTGTTCTTAAAACCGATTGCTGCAAGAATGTCGCCCGAGTACCCCTCGTCAACATCCTCACGATGGTTGGCATGCATACGAAGAACCCGCCCGATGCGCTCTCTCTTTCCGCTGGTCGAATTATAAATATATGAACCGGCTTTCACCGTGCCGCTGTAAATGCGGAAAAACGTCAGCCGCCCGACAAACGGGTCGGTCATGATCTTGAACGCGAGCGCAGTAAATTTCTCATCGTCGCTGACGACGCGTTGAATACTGTCACGCATGTTCGGGTGATGTCCGATAATCTCACCGTTGTTGATGTCGGTCGGCGCAGGGAGAAAATCAACCACAGCGTCGAGAAGATTCTGGACCCCCTTGTTTTTGAAAGACGAGCCGCACAGCACCGGCACGATGCTCACTTTCAAACAGGCGCGGCGGAGGACGGCGGTAATTTCAGCCGGAGTGATTTCTTTCCCTTCAAGGTATTTTTCAAGCAGCGTATCGTCTTCTTCGGAAACCGCTTCGAGCATTTTCGTCCGGTATTCCGTCGCAAGCGCCTGAAGATCGTGGGGAATATCAATATCCTGCCACGTCGTTCCGACTGTTTCTTCGTTGAAAATGCGCGCTTTCATTGTGATCAGATCAATGATGCCGCGGAACATATCGCCCTGACCCACCGGCAAATGAATCGGCACGGCATTCGCACCGAGACGATCTTTCATCATCTGCACTGCGCCGAGGAAATCTGCGCCGACACGATCCATTTTATTGACGAAGGCGATGCGCGGGACGCCGTACTTATCCGCCTGGCGCCACACGGTTTCCGACTGCGGCTCGACTCCTCCGACGGAACAGAACAATGCCACAGCTCC
>JAGWND010000245.1 GCA_028873075.1 Bacteroidota bacterium | reverse complement strand
AAGAACGACCGTTTTCGGGGAGAAAAAGGAAGGGGTTGCTGAGACAGTAACGCAAAGTGTTCTCGAAAAAGATTCCGTTCAGCAAATCAATCAAGAAGTAGAGATAGCAAATCCGGAATTGTGGTCTGTTGAAAATCCAAATTTGTATCAAGCCGTTACTACGATTGAATGCAACGGCAAACCGTGTGATGAGTACACCACGACGTTCGGCATCAGAACTTTTTATTTCGATTCTGCCAAAGGATTTTTCCTGAACGGCAAACATCTGAAGATTTACGGTGTGTGCGATCATCACGATTTAGGCTGTCTCGGTGCCGCAGTCAATAAACGGGCGATTGAGCGGCAGCTTGAGATATTGAAGAATATGGGATGCAATGGAATCAGAACTTCACACAATCCTCCCGCACCTGAGCTTCTTGACCTGTGCGATACAATGGGCTTCATCGTTATGGAGGAAGCGTTCGACATGTGGAAGAAAGGGAAAACAAAATATGATTACTCGTTAGACTGGGATGCATGGCATAAGCGGGATTTGGAAGATATGATTCTGCGCGACCGCAACCATCCGAGTGTTTTCCTCTGGAGTATTGGAAACGAAATCATCGAACAATGGGACAAGAAAGACAGCAGCGGTGCTGTCATTGCAAGAGAACTGGCGGGCATTATCAGAAGCCTTGATACCACTCGCCCCATCACTTCCAATTGCAACGATATCAATCCGATAAATCCGCTCATTACGTCAGGCGCCCTCGATATCATCGGCTATAGTTACAGCCCGTATGAATATCGTCTTTTTCCTTCAACGTGTCCCGGGAAAAAACTCATCGGCTCGGAAACGACATCGGCTATCGAGACCCGCGGACATTACGACATGCCTTCCGACAGCGTCCGCCGCTGGCCTACGCGGTGGGATAGACCGTTTCAGGATGGCAATCCGGACAATACGGTCTCAGCGTACGATAATGTCAGTGTGCCGTGGGGGCAAACCCATGAAGAAGCATTGAAGCTTGTGAATAAATATGATTTCGTTTCCGGCATGTTTATCTGGACAGGCTTCGACTATCTCGGGGAACCAACGCCGTATGACTGGCCCTCGCGCAGCTCATACTTCGGGATTGTTGATCTCGCCGGTTTTCCAAAAGATGCGTACTACTTGTATCAAAGCGCATGGACGCGTACACCGGTGCTGCATATCTTTCCGCCGTGGAATCCCGAATGCTGGACAACAGGGAAGACCGGGCTTCGCTGGAAAAATGGAGACTCCGTTGACGTGTGGGCTTATACCAACTGCGACGAGGTCGAATTGTTCCTCAACGGAAAATCGTTAGGCATAAAAAGAAAAGAAAGCGGTGATCTTCATCTCATGTGGCGCGTTCCGTTTGCGCCCGGCACCTTAAAAGCGGTCGGTACAAAGGATGGAAAAGAAATCTTAACAACCGAAGATAAAACTGCCGGCAAGCCTTCCAAAATTTTTCTTCATCCGGACAGAGATACAATTTCAGCAGGCGGCGATGATCTTTCATTCATTACCGTTGAAGTTCAGGATAAAGACGGCACTATGGTTCCCTATGCCGACAACTTGATTCATTTCAAAATATCGGGGAAAGGGAAAATAGTCGGCGTCGACAACGGCTCTGAAACGAGTCACGAGCCATTCAAAGCCGGCTACAGGAAAGCATTCAACGGCAAATGTTTGGTTGTTGTTCGATCGGAAAAAAACAGAGGCACATTCTCTCTCGCGGCAATTTCCGACGGGTTAGAGAAAGCGGATGCGGTAATTACTGTACGATGAAAAAATAATGAGGACGGCTTATTGAAAGACGTTGTGAGCCGTCACTGACGATTGGAGTGGAAGAGCATAGTCCGTTCTATCGTTTTGAGCCCTGTCGAATTGTCGAAAAATTGTGGCAGTGATGAAATACCGGCAATACCGCTGTGTCAATAAATTATTTTTCCATTCTCTCTCACCTCGGAATTCTTCTTCCGTACTCGTTTGAATCTGCAATGCGCTCAAAATAATCGAACGCTAATCTCGAAACGGCAGTAATAATTTCTCCTCCTTCTGAATCTTCTTGCAACAGTTTCGTCATTACGCACAGAATGAACGGATGACCCGGCACATACACAATGCCGACATCGCACCGCACGCCTTCAATATCGCCGCTTTTATCCGCGATCTGAATAGTGGACGGAACTCCTTCGCGCATCGGCGTGTCTTTATCAATGCGCATCACGGAAAGCATATCGTCGCACGAGGCTTTGTTCACAAGGTCGCCGTTGTACATGTTTTCCAACACCAGCATCACATCCGCCGGTGTGCTGATGTTTTCTTTTCCCTCCGCCGCTGCTTTGTAGTCCATCATCACACGCTGAAGCTTTGTATGCGTCGCGCCGATTTTTTCCAACGAAGCATTGACATTGTCCATTCCCACTTTGTCAATGAGCAAATTTGTTGCGCTGTTGTCGCTGAGAACGATCATCAACACCGCGTAATCGCGCAGCGTCATTGAGACGTTGTTATCAAGCGAGTTGAGAATGCCGGAGCCCCCGACCTTGAATGCTTGCGAAAGAGGCACAACATCCGCGAGAGAGAATTTCTTTTCCGCTGCTTGCCGGTACAATTCTGCAAGAATGTGGATCTTAATGGCGCTTGCCTGCGGAAAAATCTCGTTTTCGTTGATGAGAAATTTTTCCCCCGTCGTTAAATCTTTCATCGCAATGCCGACGATGCAGTTCGACGTGTCGGCGATGGAGTGAAGCTGAGAAGCGAGTTTATTTTTCAAAAGCGCAGTTTGTGCCGAAGCGTGGCTGAACATGACGGCAAGAACAATGCACGGGTAAATGGATTTTCGCATAACGATCTCCTTCCTCAAAGTTGTTTAGAATATAAGCCACTTCGCAGAGTGATTCAAGAACATTATTTTCCGTTGAATGTGTTCTTTGATTCTTCGCCGCCATTTCGTAATTTTTATCCAATGCAAGACACACTTGAATACATCGCATACCGCTTCATCGGATCTTTCGTGCGGCTTTTGCCGTGGCAGAGCGTGAGCGTTGCCGGAAAAATTCTCGGCTCGTTCATTTTTTTTCTTCTTCCTGTAAGAAAAGCTCTCACGTTGAGCAATTTGCGTCATGCATTCCCGGAAAAATCAGAGCGGGAAATCAACATCATCGCACGCCGAGCGTATCAGAATTTCTTCATAAGCATGTTGGAAGTGTTCTGGTTTTCACGATTCACGCCGAAGAAAGTCCGCGGGATTATTGTCGCGGACGATCTTTCAAAAATGGACGAGGCGCTGTCGAAAGGGAGGGGATTAATCATGCTTGGCGGCCATTTCGGCAACTGGGAGCTGGTAGCGTTGTCGGTCGGCGTGCTTAGCGGGCACCCGCTCACTATTATTGTCAAAGAGCAGCGGAATAAATTTGTAGACCGCTTTATGAATTCGGCACGGACGATGTTCGGCAATAAAGTTGTCGTTATGGATAAAGCGCCGCGCGAAATTCTGCGGGAACTGCGCGACAACGGCGTTGTCGCAATGCTTGCGGATCAGTCGGGGCCGCAGGAAGGAATTTTCGTCCGGTATTTTGACCGTCCGGCTGCCGCACATAAAGGTCCCGCAGTGTTCAGCGTTCGTTCCGGTGCGCCGATCATTATGGCATTTCTTATCAGACAAGGACACGGGCGGTACCGGATTGACCTTGCCGATGTCGATACGGAAACGTTGACCGGAACGGAAGAGGAAAAGATACGCGAGCTTACCCGGAGACACACGGTGCTGCTTGAGCAGTACGTTACCCGATATCCTGATCATTGGCTGTGGATGCATAAGCGCTGGAAACACTCAGACAAAGCGCCGGCAGAATTAGCAGAAGCTGCAAATCCACTTGGGAAAAAAGTATGAAGTCCCCGCAAAAGATTCTCATTTTTCAAACTGCATTTTTGGGGGATGTTATCCTCACGCTTCCGCTCGTTCAAATTCTTCACAGAAGAATTCCCGGAGCGAAAATTGATTTTGTCACAACGCCGCATGCTGCTGAAATTTTACGCGGGCATCCCGACATCCGTTCGGTCATCATGTACGATAAAAGAAACACCCAGGGCGGCATTCGCGGAATGTTTGTCATGAGCCGTTTGTTGAAAGCACAAGCGTATGATCTCGCGATTGTTCCGCATCGTTCGCTTCGGAGCGCGATTGTGGTGTACCGGAGCGGAATTCCAGAGCGTATCGGATTTACGGCGAGTGCGGGAAAGTGGTTGTACACGAAGCTTGTTCTGTACAACAAGGACTTGCATGAAGCCGGACGCAATCTCGAATTTCTTTCTGCCGTGCCTTCGGCTTGGTTTTCAATATCGCATATCGAACATTCAGAGAGCGCATTGCCGTCGCTTCATCCTTCGGCAGAAGACGTTTCCGCCGTTGACCGCTATTTTTTCCGCGAGAAACTGATTCGCCGTAAAGCTGTCGTTGGCATTGCGCCCGGTTCTGTGTGGAATACGAAGCGCTGGCTTCCCGAGCGTTTTTCAGAATTGTGCCGAATGCTTTCGGCAAAGGGGAATGAAATTATTTTGATCGGCGGGAA
>JAGWND010000244.1 GCA_028873075.1 Bacteroidota bacterium | reverse complement strand
TTTTCGCTGCGTCAAATTATTTCCTGGATTTTGCTTTTCATATCTATTTTTTATCTGATCATTGGTTCTAAACTTTTGTTTACAACAGGAAAGCCGAGCAGAAAGCGGAAAGACGATACACTCTTTACTTTTGAAAAAACCACTTCGCTCGTCACAACGGGAATCTACAAATACATCCGTCATCCGCTGTACGGCTCGATGCTTTTTCTGACGTGGGGGATTTACTTCAAGAATGCAGAATCGGTAGCGGCGGTGGTACTGAGCATTACTGCAACGCTATTTCTCGTGGCAACAGGAAAGGCGGACGAGAAGGAGTGTGTGCAATTTTTCGGTGAGGAATACCAGCATTACATGAAGCGCACGAAAATGTTTCTTCCTTTTGTGTTTTAGATGCAGGATGCCTTTATGGTGCCCTGCATCTAAAACGTCGTTACTCTATCTTATCAGCGCTCCCGTCCAAAGACGGCGGGATTCCTGCTCAAGCGACTTCGTTACTTGAGCATCAACATTTTCTTCACGCCAGAGAAATTTCCTGCGTCCAATCTGTAAAAATACAAGCCGCTCGGCAGCGAGCTTCCGTCAAAACTTACTTCATATGTTCCTGGAGACTTTTTCTCGCTCACCAGTGTTGCCACTTCTTGGCCAAGAAGATTATAGATTTTCAGTGTCACACGGCTGACCTCTGCTATCTGATATCTGATCTCCGTCGTCGGATTGAACGGATTCGGATAGTTCTGGAAGAGAGCATAGCTTTCAGGAATTTCTGCTCCCGGGTTTCCGACCGATGTCGTTTGTTCTGCCTTGAGCTGGAAATCGCTCGGCGAGTTTTGTTGTGTGTAATCCACGGTGTTCGTTTGCGTTTGGCCCGATTCGTAGCCAACTTTATCGGCTGTGATCGTGTACGCGCCCTCGTTCAACAATGCCAATGTGTAATTTCCACTTGCATCGGTGATAGCGTACGTGGAAATACCTGCGTTGGAAACCGACTGCGCTTCGATAACAACTCCCGCAATTGAAATGCCTTCGGGAGTGCCGACGTGTCCTGAAATTGTTCCACCGCCGCTCGCTGTTGCAGGCACAACACAAATTGCAATACCGCTTACATCCGCGTTATGAACAATAATCGTGTCTGCGTTTTTCCATCGGAATACGCCGCATGCGTTTGCGCTGTAGAACGAAGGCAAATAATTGTGGAACGGAATTGCCTGTGCGATGTAAGAACCGTTCGGAAGATTTTCAAAGGTAAAATCTCCCGTTGAGTCTGTGTGCGTGCATCGGGCGAATTCCTTTCCGAAGAACGGCACGCCGCGCCGGTATAAAACGACTGTGGAAGGTATGCCGCTTCCGGCACTGTCGTGAACCGAGCCGAGCATATTCCACTGTGCAACGGGTTTCGGCACCAGACGGAAATTGAAACCCGCGCTGTCGCCCGCAAGTGTTATACGGTCTGCTTCCAATACGTTGGTCTTTTGATTGAAGAATTGCAGCAAATATCCGTGCGCAAAACACGCCGCAATGTACGGTCCGCCGGAGAGAAGTGCGAGACTGTATTTGCCGGAAGAATCGCTCTTCGCATAACCGGCGATGTTTTCAAAATCTCCGAACGAATCGTCATCAATAGTCATTGCAACGTTTGTCGGTGCCGGCTCACCGTCGTTTGATGCTACGATGGGACTTTTCCAAAATCTTAAGAGGGCGATGACCGCATTTCCGACAGGAGTGCCCGATGTGTCGGTGACTGTTCCCGAAACTTTCACCGGCACAGGGATAATTTTTTTGTGCATGGTGAGATTAACTTGAACCGTGCCGTTGCTTGGAACCGGAATCGGGGTCGCGCTGTAAATGTCCGGCGAATCTTTGTACCACACGTCTGCATATTCTTCGTTTGGGCAAATGATTGCCATTCTCCACTGGCACAAGGAGGAAGCGCGAGCGAAATAAGTTCCCGTGTCAACATTTGTTATTGCAAAGCTGCCTGTAGAATCTGTTGCTGCCTGATAAACTCGAAAAGGAATGTAGCGGCGATAATCTACACGTTGAGGGAAGAGCGTGACAAAGATTCCTCGCAACGCACGATCACTGTCGTTCACAACTTTTCCGAACACAGTTCCGAAAACTTTTTTGTGCATCGTGAAATTCACGACAACGGTGTCGGACTTGAGAACGGGAATCGAATCCGCACCATCTCTTGTGGGGGAATCTTTATACCAAACGTCGGCATATTCCGAGATGCGGCACGGTCTTGCCAAGACAGGATTGCACGTTACTGCTTCAGCAAAGTAAGTTCCGGAATCAACGTTCGAAATTGCGTAATGTCCCGATGAATCAGTCCATGCCCATAGAAATCCGCCGAAGCGGTATGCCACCCGCGTGTTTCCTTGTTCGTAAAGAAGCACCCACATTCCTCCCAGCGGCTCACCGCTGTCATTCACAACTGTGCCCGAAATAGTGCCGAGAAAATTGACGACGCTCAGAACAAAAGACTGCGATGCTTTATATCCTCCTTGATAAGCGACAACCTCTGCATTGTAGTTTCCGGTAGTCGCGGGCGTCCATTCAACAAGACCCGAAAGAGAATCAATCGTCATTCCTTCCGGGGAAGTTGTCAGCTTATAGTGCGGTCCAACAGCTGTCATAAACGGAGTAACTGCCACGGCTTTGTAACTGTAAAGCATGTTAACTTGAGCGACAGTTTTCGGTTCAGAGATAAAGTGAATGAGGCTGTCGGCGAGTAATGGTGGGGCAATACTTAGAAGTAAACAAACAAGAAAAGAGAAAAAACTTTTCAAATGTTTCATAGGAAATCCTCCTTTCGAATACGGCTTTCCTGCACGGGAAAGCTACAAAAGGAAGGAATGAAAATCAAGCGTGCAGCAGCAGGTAAAGATGGACTCCACCTCTGAGGTGGAGTCCATCTTCATCCCGCATTTCTTCGCAGGGGAAAACAAAACTTATTTGAGCAGTAACATCTTCTTCACATCGCTGAAAGAATTTCCTTTTCCCGAAATTGGCGACGCTTCTATCCGGTAGAAGTACACACCGGTTGAAACTGTTACTCCGGCACTGTTCCTCGAATCCCAAATTGCAACTTGCTGTCCGGCTGTTTGAACTTGATTCACCAGTGTCCTCACTTCCTGACCGAGAACATTGTAAATTCTAATCGTTACTTTGCTGATTGCTGGCAACTCATAACGAATTGTTGTTGACGGGTTGAATGGATTGGGATAATTCTGCGACAGTGAGAATGAAGAGGGAATCGGTTGTTGTTTTACGCCAGTCAGCACCATCACAGATGGAGTGAATGTCCATTTATCGTTCGACGTGATCGGGTGATGGGCAATAATTCTGAACGTATCGGCCGATGACCAGCCATTTTGATCTCTTCGTGTGACTGTGCCGAACCACATAATTGGAAGAGTGTTGTCTAAAATATCGGTTTCTAATGTTGCATCAGGTGTTGTGCTATAATTTTTGTCAAAAATGAAGAACCACTCTCGTGGTCCGGATGTCCCAAGATTGTCTCCGTAAACTGGGTCGGCATAATATGGGGGCCAATATTTTCCATCTACAAGACCATTGATAACATTGTTTTCAAGATATCCAATCATCAATCGTCGTGGCGGATTTGTATTGATGTCATAAACAGCTATCGGCATGGACTTGTTGTAGTCTTGAAATACATAGCCGACACCGGTCTTGATAATAAAAGACGAAAATGATGGCTGTGCAGGGGGGGAGTTCGCTTTCCGCAAATAGCGATAAGCAAAAGATGCGTTGGCATCGTTTGAGTTGAGAATATTCCCTGCGGTATCCGTCGTTGCAAATCGGACTTCAACGTCCCGTAGTTTATCATAACCGACAGTAGAACCGGAAAAATAGTTATCGTAGCCGTTGCCGATTGCGCCGCCAAAACCTTCCATGCCAAAATTTCCATTTGCCCATGTCCAATGACGAACACCGCTCATAGACCAATTCGCCATACCTTTTAACGTGTCATAATTTGCAAGCAGTACCTTGAATCCATCCACAATCGGGCTTATATGTCCAAGCTGGTCGGGGAGAGGATGGTTGGCGAGGAGAATGGTATTTGTCGTTGAATCTTTTAGAGTGTATCCCGGTTTCCCTGTTAAGGGAAGAGAATCAACACCTGTTACAACGTACAAATGATTTTTCACTTGCGATGAATCAACAATCGAAATAGACAGCGTCATTGTTGAAATTCCAGAAAGTCGTGCTACAGGACTGAAATAAAGCTGGTGGCTGAATGGTTTCACATCAAACGTCAACGTGTCAAGCCACAGATTGTTGCTTTCGTCTGTTATTCTTAAGAAGACGTTGATCGTTGAATCGGTATAATATTTGGGCACAGTAAATGAGAGATACGTTGAAGGATCAACCGCCGAGTACGAAAAGCTCTGTGTCGCTCCAGCGTTGAACGTTGGAATTGTCAGCCAGTGTCCATCATAATTAGGGTTGGCACGAACTGTAAGATTTGAGAAATTGATCGCGGAATTATTCTTCAATGAAAATACATATCGAATATTTTCACCGGGATTCACTATTCCATCGTCATTCAGATTATCAGAAGC
>JAGWND010000243.1 GCA_028873075.1 Bacteroidota bacterium | reverse complement strand
AGAAAAACGAGCGATGATCATAAATATATCTGGAACGATGTGGAGTTGAGCGAAGGCGCAAACGACGTAAGAGCCACAGCTTTGTTCAGCGGCAAGGAATATTTTGACGAATGCTGGTGGCGATTTTCTAAAAAGTGAGAGGGAAAATGGAATGATGAAACTTTTGCCATGTACCATTTTCCATATTCCGTTTTAATTTTCTTCTATGGTTGATTCTATCAATATCCGTGTGTGGACGCAAAACGATCTCGACATTGTTCGAAAAATCACATGGGAGACATGGCTTGCAACGTACGCGGATTTTATTCCGGAAGAAGATTTGCGTTCGTACTTCGACACGAATTATTCTCTCGAGATGATGCGTACGTTGTATCATTCCATTTTTATGAAAGGATTTATTGCGGAGGTTAACGGTGTTACCGCCGGATGCATGAGAACATTTCTGAACAAAGAAGAAAATCGTTTTTATGTTTCATCGTTGTATATTCTTCCGGCGTTTCAAGGCAAGGGCATCGGCAGGAAGCTGATGGCGGAAGCGGAAGAGTGCGCGCGCAGTTATCACCTTGACGAAGTGTGGCTTGGCGTGATGGAGCAGAACACACACGCGCTCGAGTGGTACAAAGCGCAAGGATTTGAATTCCCGGAAGAAGCACCGTTCATCATGGGGAAAACGTCTGTCAATCATTTTATCGGTTTTAAACGAATTTACTCGGATTCTCAACCGCAATGACGCAAAGGCGCAAAGTGACCTTTTTGACAACAAAAAATCAGAGCAGCGTCATTCCTGTCCCGCTTGCAGCGGGATAAACTCCAGCGGGAATCCATTCTTTTGAGTCGCTTTCGGGCATCTCTAAAAATTGATTGCTCGTAAGAAAAATGTCGCGCTGAGCGAAGTCGAAGCGTGATTCTTGCAAGAAAACGTGGTTCGACGGAGTTTATCCCGCAAGGCGGGGCTCACCACGACTGTATTTTTGTTTTTAGAGATGCCCTTTCGGTAATTAGATTCCCGATAAAAGTGCCGCTATATGGCATCCCGCTCTTTCATAGCTATTATTGATGCGGGACATTCGGGAATGACCTCCTACTTGTGTTGCGTAATTTCAGTTAATAAAAGCTCATTGCGACTCTGCGTCTTCGCGGTGAAAAAAAATAGACCGGGCACTAACATTGCTATACGAAAAATTATTTTCCACGTACGATCCTCAGGATCAGATTTCACTTTCTGAACCTTCTATTGCGCTTCTCGAAGAACAGAAAAAATCGTGGCGGCAATTAAGCGACGGTTATGCCGCGTTAAGTTTCGTGCGCACACGCGAATTACCATGCAACGGCTTTTCTGTCCGCTTGCAGTTCAATCCGAGGCGGATTGTCAGCAGCGGCGCAAAGGTAGATGCCAAATCAATCAGCGAGCGGAAATGTTTTTTGTGCGTTGAAAACCTTCCTCCGGATCAAAAAGGCATTTTGTACCGAAATGAATTTCTCGTTCTCTGCAATCCCGCGCCGATTTTTGCTCAGCACTATACAATTTCGAATATTAAACATCTCCCGCAGGCAATAGAAAAGTTTAGTGCAACACTGTTTTCGCTTGCAAAAGATTTCAGTCCGGAGTTCACAGTATTTTACAACGGACCGAAATGCGGCGCGTCGGCTCCGGATCACATGCATTTTCAGGCGAGCCCGAGCGAAATTATTCCGGTAGAACGGGATGCGGAAGACGCCGCGCGGCGAGCGGCGATTAAAACGGTGAAAGGCGTTTCTGTTCTCCGATTGAAAAATTACGGGCGTGAAGTTGTTTTGCTGGAAGGAAAAGATTCCGAATCGCTCAACGCGCTTCTGCTTGAATTTATTACCGCGATGAGGCGAGTATCTTCGTCGTTAGAAGAACCGATGCTGAATATTCTCTGTTCGTACCGTGACGGCATGTGGCGCGTGATTATTTTCCCGCGCCGCAAGCATCGTCCTGATGTTTACTTTCTTGAAGGAGAGAGAAAAATACTCATCAGTCCTGCTTCCGTAGATATGGGCGGTCTGCTGATTACGCCGGTAGAAAAAGATTTTCTTTCTGTGGATGCAGCACTGATTGAGAATATTTTCAAGGAAGTTTCTGCAGAACAATCGGTCGTTGACGGTATCCTTGAGGAGTTATGATTTCATCTGAACCCAAAATCACAGTCGGAATTCTCGAACACCGCACGGAGGTGCACGGCGTTTTCAACGGAACGTTCGTTGCCGGTGGTACTCCTGTTACAGGAAAATTTTCCGCGCGCGTTGAATCCGGGACGATCGTTCTTTTCAAGCATGTAGGGCGAAGCGGCGCTTCGCCTTACAATCTTGAACACAAAGCGATTGCAAACGCAAAGGAAATCCGTTGTGTTCACACAGAAGGTGCAACCTTCACACTACACGATGTTACAATCGGGATTTCTTTTCATTGGGAACGGAAAGAAAGCCAGACATTTCAGGGAAATCTCGTTCTTGTGCTGCGCGATGACCTGCCTTCGCCGAAGCAAAGCTCCGGCTTCGCGCAGGCAGGCGGAACGATCACCGCGATCAACGAAATTTCTGTCGAAGAATATCTCGCGAGCGTCATATCTTCGGAGATGAGCGCCGAAGCTCCGCCGGAGCTGCTGAAGGCTCACGCAATTACTTCACGCAGTTGGCTGGTAGCGATGTTGGAGCGGGAAAAGAAGGCAAAAAACAAACCTGCGATCCCCCGGCACACGATCGAAAGCGCGACGGAATTGATCCGCTGGCACGACCGCGAGGACCACGATCTTTTTGATGTGTGCGCCGACGACCATTGCCAGCGGTATCAGGGCATTACGAAGATTATTTCGAAAAGCGCGGACGATGCGATAGAAGAAACGCGTGGAAAGTTCATCCTGTATGCTGATGAAATTTGCGACGCACGGTTTTACAAGTCGTGCGGCGGGTTGTCGGAAGAATTTCAAAATACATGGGAAGATGTTCACGTTCCGTATCTGACGTGTGTCGCTGATTCATCTACCCATCACCAGCATATCAAAACCGAACAGGATGCCGAGCAGTGGATTCTTTTTTCTCCCGATGCGTACTGCAACACCACCGACGTACACATTCTCCGCCAAATTCTCCCATCATTCGATCAGGAAACAACTGATTTTTTCCGCTGGAAGGTTGAATACACGCGCGGAGAATTGAGTGAGATTGTCCTCACAAAATCGGGAATTGATTTTGGCGAAATTAAAAACCTCGTCCCCGTCCAGCGCGGGCCGTCAGGACGGTTGATTAAACTGAGAATTGAAGGGTCAAAGAAGACGCTTGTTATCGGAAAGGAATTGGGGATCCGCCGCTGGCTTTCGAAAAGTCATCTCTACAGTTCGGCATTCATCGTCCGCAAAGAAGCAGACAAATTTATTTTGATTGGCGCCGGCTGGGGACACGGCGTCGGCTTGTGCCAGATTGGTGCGGCAGTGATGGCGGCAAAAGGATTCAAAGCCGAAGAAATTGTGAAACACTATTTTCATGGAGTGGAGTTGAAAAAGTTGTATTGAAAGTATGTGAATGGATGATGGAATACAAAAGTATTTTTTCTTCAATCAGAGTTTCAGCAATTAAAAACAAGAGAATAAACAAAATGGAAAATGGAAGGCGGTAAATGGAAAATGGAAGATAGACAATAGATGAGGTCTGCGACTTCTCTGTCTTCTGTTTTCCATCTACCATTTTCCATCTCACATTTTTTGCCAAAGGAGACAGTATGGAATATGCAAAGCGGTCGTATCGAAATCCGTGGGTGTGGGTGCCGTCGCTCTATCTTGCAGAAGGATTGCCGTATGTTGTTGTGATGACTGTTTCGGTGATCATGTACAAGCGCCTCGGCATTTCGAACACCGATATTGCGCTCTATACAAGCTGGCTTTATTTGCCGTGGGTCATCAAGCCGCTCTGGAGCCCGTTTGTGGATATGTTCCGGACGAAGCGGCTCTGGATCATTTCCATGCAATTCCTTGTCGGCGTTTCGCTGGCGGGAGTTGCGCTGACAATTCCGACATCGCATTTCTTTCAGTACACGCTCGCAGTGTTCTGGCTGATGGCGTTCAGCTCGGCAACGCACGATATTTCTGCCGATGGATTTTATATGCTCGGACTTCCGGAACACGAGCAGGCGGCGTTTGTCGGTGTGCGCAGTACGTTCTACCGCATTGCAATGATCATGGCGCAAGGCGGATTTGTTGTGATTGCCGGATCGCTCGAACAAAGCACCGGCGGAAATATCAAGCTCGCGTGGCTTATCACGCTGTTTGTGCTCGCGGCATTGATGCTCGTTTTGTTTATCTATCACCGTTTCTTTCTGCCCTATCCCGTTTCCGACGGCCCGGCGAAAAGGGAAGCAACACAAACTGTGCTCGGTGAATTCTTCAGCATCTTTGCAAAGTTTTTTAAAAGAAAAAATATCGGCGCCATTCTCGCTTTTCTTCTTCTCTATCGTTTTGCCGAAGCGCAGTTGGTGAAACTTGTTACGCCGTTTTTGCTCGACCCGATTTCAAAAGGCGGGCTCGGCTTGACGACGAGCGAAGTCGGCGTGGTGTACGGAACGGTCGGTATTATTGCGCTG
>JAGWND010000022.1 GCA_028873075.1 Bacteroidota bacterium | reverse complement strand
TCTATTTTAACGTAGCGGAGAAATCGGTCGAGAAGAGTTTGGTTCACCATAATAACCTCATAGGTCTATGTGGAACGAAAAATGACTGCTGTGAATATAATGAGACTTTTGGAAAGATGCAGGAAAAATTATTGTGCTCAGTGATTTGTTATTCTCACCCTTGTACCGATTGAAAAACCATATTCTGAAACTCCGCCAGACTGTCCCGCCCTGCCATTGAAGAAGAGAAATTGATCATTTGATATTGGAAAATCAATTTGTCCTGCGATACCTGTATTATTATAGGGAAAGGTGTTCATCCCCAACCAAAGATGCGTGCTCTTAGCCACCTTCATTCCAACACCTGCATGAAGAAATCCTTTTCCGGAAAAAGAAGGGACCTGATCTAAAAGCGAAATCTCGCCGTAAATGTCATCTTCGCTTCCAATTCTTATGCCTGTCGTTCCGAGAGAAAAATATCTGTAATCAAGTGCAAGATCAGGATACGGAAACACTCTTGCTTTTTTGTCGAGCGAAACAATGCTTGCGTTTAGCCCTATTCTGAACGGCGAAACAAACTTGTGTGTCACTTTCACCCCACCATCGACAAATGAGTTTGGATGAACATTACCCGCACAATCATAGACTGCGTACTGTCCCTGTCCAACGCCGAGTGCATATTCATCGTATGAACTATCAGCTGGCATCCATCCGACGATATATGGAGTGAGAAGAAGAAAAGAAAGCTTTTGAAGAGTTGAAAGCTTCATGATATGGATGTGAAAATCTATCTTTTTTTGTTTTGAAAGTCAAGAAAAGCTACTGTCATGACGAAATCCATGCACATAAATATCTGAGGACCACCCCAAAGGACTCCTTCTGCCGAGGCGTTCCTTCGACAGGAAAAAGCGCAGTATGAATTATTTGTAATTTCCCATTCACAAGATTGAGTCGCAATTCTGAGAAGAAAAATTCTCCATGCCCCATTTTATTCTTCTTCTGAGGCATCAAGAGGGGGTCTTTTTTTCCAAAAAATTGGTACACTAATTGAGCGGGGTTCTGCATCTATGTACCATTCTATTGTTCTCGTTAAGCAGGTTCCCGACACTGCCAACATCACCGGCAACGTGATGCAGGAGGACGGAACCGTCAATCGTGCCAAGCTTCCCGCCGTCTTCAATCATGAGGACAAAGTTGCGCTGGAAATTGCTCTTCAAATCAAAGATACCTATGGCGGAACAGTGAGCGCAATTACCATGGGACCGCCTCGTGCGTCCGATATTTTGCGGGAGTGCCTGTATATGGGGGCGGATCGTGTCTATCTTATCAGCGATAGGAAATTTGCCGGTGCCGACACGCTTGCAACATCGTACGTGTTGAGCGAGGCGATCAAAAAGATCGGAGCGTTCGATTTTATCTTTGCCGGAAGGCAGGCGATTGACGGCGACACAGCGCAAGTGGGACCGCAGACCGCAGAGAAGCTTCAGATTCCGCAAATCACGTACGTCGAAGAGATCCGTTCGGTGGAAAATAGAACAGTAACGGCGAAAAGGAAGATTGACGGCGGTTTCGAGATCGTTCGCTGCACACTTCCGGTCCTTCTTACGGTCGTGAAGGATACTGCTGAGCCGAGATCGTTCAAAGCAAAACGTGTGATGGCATATAAAGGTGCGCGCTCGTTGATGGAAATTGAAAAGCTTGTGGAAGGAAATTCTCTTCTTTCCACCGACGCGCTCGTGAACGAATATGAATCGCGTTCGCTGTTCATCAGAACACTGACGATGGATGACCTCAAGCTCGATGCTGTCCGGTGCGGCGTGCGCGGCTCGCCGACGAAAGTGTACGAAGTTGATTCCGTTGTACTCAGCGGCGGGGAACATGAACATGTCGAGCCGACCAAAGCAGGCATCGGAAAGCTGATTGATAAACTCATAGAAGATCATATTCTCGGATAAACAAGATGCAGATGTAGTGCCGCTTCAATAATGACCCTACCCTAACCCTCCCCTTGCAGGGGAGGGAATAAATTCTCTCCCCCCTGAAAGGGGGAGAGTTGGAGAGGGGTCGGTAAATACAAGATTTATTTTTTGAACGGCGCTAGGTATTATACAGCTAAAACACTATGTCTTTGTCATCGAACGACGTTTGGGTCTTTATCGAGCAGCGCAGCGGCAAAGCGGCTGATGTCAGCTTTGAACTGCTCTGCAAAAGCCGGAAGCTTGCGCAAGTGATGGGCGGGAAGGTAAAATCCGTCGTCATCGGTCATCAGGTGAAAGAACTTGCCGAGGAAACGTTTCGTTATGGCGCCGATGAAGCACTTGTCATTGATCATCCCGCGCTTAAACAATTCAGGACGCTTCCGTACAGCAAAACGCTGACAACTCTTGTTCAACAATTTACTCCGCGCATCGTGCTCTTCGGCGCGACAATTATCGGAAGGGATCTTGCCCCGCGCGTTGCCTCTGCAACCAAAAGCGGACTCACTGCGGACTGCACTGATTTACGGATTGCCGATGTTACGTATTTGAGGAAAGAGTACAAGCAGCTTTTGTTGCAAATCCGCCCGGCATTCGGCGGCAACATTATTGCGACGATTATCACTCCAGACAATCCAATTCAGATGGCGACTGTGCGCGAAGGCGTGATGGAAATGCACGCGCTGGAAAATTATCAGCACGGTGCGCTCACAGCTATTCCGTATGTTCCTGACCCGCTCGACGAAATTGTTGAAGTGATAGAACAGCACCGGGAAGAAAATCATGTGAACCTGAAAGCCGCGCCAATTATTGTTTCCGGCGGCTACGGAATGCGTACGAAAGAAAATTTCAGGCTCATTCACGAACTTGCACATGTGTTAGGCGGCGAAGTGGCGGGAAGCCGTGCCGCTGTTGACGCCGGTTTTATTCCGCATGAACGGCAAGTCGGGCAAACCGGAGTCACCGTGAGGCCGAAACTGTATATCGCTGTCGGCATTTCCGGCGCTATTCAACACCGCGCGGGAATGCAGGAATCGAACAAGATCATCGCTGTCAATATTGATCCTGATGCTCCGATTTTCAGCATCAGTCATTACGGCATCGTCGGCGACGCAATGGAAGTGCTGCCGCGGTTCATCGAAGTGTATAAAAACAAGCTCAAGTAACCATGCCTAATTTTTTTCTCGATAACAGCGACCTTTCTTTTCATTTTAAGAAATTCGATCTGCGCAATATTGTTGCCCTCGCTGAGGACGACTACGCGCAGGCAAAAGAATTTCCCGATGCGCCGGTGAATTATGACGATGCAATGGAGAACTATAAAAAAGTTCTTGAGATTGTCGGCGACCTTGCTGCGAGCCGAATAGGTCCCCGCACCGCTTCTGTCGATCTTGAAGGAGTGAAACTGGAAGATGGATCCGTCTCGTATGCCAGCGGCACGCAGAAAAGCCTTCACGAGCTTGCACAGGCCGACTTGATGGGAATGGTTCTTCCGCGAAAATACGGCGGGTTGAATTTCCCGTTCACGATTTACATTATGGCGATTGAGATTATTTCACGGGCAGATGCATCGCTGATGAATTTGTTCGGCTTACAGGATATCGGCGATACGATCAGAAAATTCGGGAATGAGCGGCAGCGCGAGGAGTTTCTTCCGAAATTTTCTACCGGTGAATACACCGGCGCTATGGCGCTCACGGAACCCGATGCCGGCTCAGACCTTCAATCCGTCAAACTGCAGGCGTATCAAAATCAGGACGGGGCGTGGTTTCTCCGCGGCGTGAAACGCTTTATCACGAACGGCAACGGACAGGTGCTGCTCGTGCTTGCGCGTTCGGAAGCGGGTACGAAAGACGGCAGAGGATTGAGCTTGTTCGTCTGCAAAAGCGGCGGCAGCGTGAAGGTGCGCCGCATCGAAAATAAGCTGGGCATTCACGGATCGCCGACGTGCGAGCTGCAATTCAACGATACACCCGCACAGCTTATCGGCAGCAGAAAGTTCGGCCTTATCAAATATGTGCTCGACTTGATGTACCGCGCGCGCATGGGAGTGTCGGCACAGGCGCTCGGAATTTCGCAAGCGGCGTACGAAGAAGCGCTGCGTTACGCGCGCGACCGTGTTCAATTCGGAAAGGCAATCTACGCTCTGCCGGCAGTTTCAAACATGCTGATTGAAATGCGTGTGGCGTTGGAAACGAACCGCTCACTTCTTTATCACACTGCTCAAGCGGTTGATCGAAAAGAAAAGGTAGAAGAGTTGGTTGAAAAACTTAAAGGAGAAGGGAAGTCGTTTGCCGAACAAAATTCCGAGTTGAAACAAGCGACGAAGCTCGCGAATCTTCTTACGCCGGTGACAAAGTACGTTCTCACAGAATCGGCGAACCGCATGGCGTACGATGCGCTGCAAATTCACGGCGGCACCGGGTACATGAAGGAATTCCGCGTAGAGCGGTTGGCACGCGACGCCCGCATCACCAACATTTACGAAGGCACATCGCAAATGCAGATCGTTGCCGCTGCCGGAAATGTAATGAACGATATCTTAAAAGAGGATTTCGATGCGAAGGAAGCACGGACGTACCGGAGCGGCTTCGACAAGCTTGTTGAATGTTTGAAAGAAATTCGTTCGCTGTTTTACGACGCTTTGAAGTATGTGCTGGAGAAAAAAGATACGACGTTTCAGGATATTGCGGCGAAAGATCTTGTCGAGCTGTACAGCTATCTCATTATCGGATATCTTGTTCTTGACGATGCAGAAGTTGATCAACGGAAGGCGTTCATTGCCAACCGTTATATCTTAAACGCACTGGCAAAAGCGCGAGGCAATGTGGAGGCGATTAAGAGCGGCGTGTTTTCAGATATTCTTCACGCCGATAAAATTCTTTTGAATCACGATTAACTATTTAAAGAAACGGAGGCGGCCGATGCATTACTATCGCATCTATGACGATCATGAAGAGCTGAATTTTTTTAAAAGCACAATGGATGAGAAAAAAATCGAAGAGCTTTTGAAAGAATTCGAGCGCGAGCGCCAGCAATATTTTAATCTCGATTTTATGGAATTTCTGAGGAAGAAGGATGTTGACGCCGAGATTATCGAGGTGGAAAATATCTCGTATTGAGCCAGATGACCGTCGCTTTCAAAGCGGCAGTCATCTTTTCATTTCTTTACCGCCACAACCAGCAATCCCGTGCCTCGTGAATTGCGCACGGAATAGTCGGCAAGCATGAAAAGCAGCGTAAGCCACAGCGTGAGGAGGTAATAAAAGGGGAGAACAAAAAAGAAGAGCTTGCTTTTATTCAGCATCACCATCGGATATTTGATGCCGAGACGCCACGCAATGCTGCCGAGCGGTCCGTACGTATAGCTCACCTTTTCCATGTGGAAGCCGGCGCTCTTCAGCTTGCGAGTAATATCTTCGACTGAATATCCGTTGCGTGCATGTTCGCCGATAAAACTTTTCCCGCTTTCATCATGCACATCCGAGCCGCCTAAATTCGACGGTGTGTTAATCAAGACTTTCCCTCCTTTTTTCAGCGCCTGAAAAAAATTCCTGAACACTTTCACGTCGTCTTCGATGTGTTCCATAACGTCAACGGAAAGAATGACATCGAATCTCCCGGTATGTTTTGGGATCGTCAGGTCCTCGACCTCGAATGCAACATTGTTCACGCCGGCTTTTATGAAGAAGTTCCGGCAGTCGGCGATTTGTTCTTCCTTCACATCAACAGCATAAATGGTTGCAGAAGGAAAATGTTTTGCGCAGTAATAGGAATACTGGCCGAAACCGCTTCCCGCATCGAACATCGAGAACGGTTCATGTTTTTTGCCGAGAATTTTTCGCAATGCCCGCTTCACATGCCATTCGCGGAGAAATATGATGCCGAGAACAGCGTAGAAGAATTTTCGCACAACCGTATTTTTCCGTGCGACATTGCCGATAATATTTTTAATCGGGTCGTAGTGCATGTTTCAGTTATCAGTAATCAAGAACCAATGATAGCGGTACTTTGTTAAAGCTGTTCATTGTTCGCCGTTAATTGCTCGATTGCTTTTACCATTGCATCCCACGAATATTTTTTCTTCTCCGCCGCAGCGCCGGAGGAAAGCTTCGCCTCAAGGTTTTCTCCGTAAAATTTCCAAATTGCTTTGGCAAGCAACAGCGGGTCATTCGGCGGAATAACGATTCCAGAAACTCCATCCGCTACAACTTCCGCTAACCCGCCGACGTTTGTTGCAATGACCGGCTTCCCGAAGTTATACGCAATTTGTGCAATACCGCTTTGCGTCGCCGAAAGGTACGGAAGAATCACAACATCCGCCGCGGAAAAGTATTCTCCCACTTTTTCATTCGGCACGTAGTCGGAAACAACATCAACCGTATCACGCACCTGTGCATCGCTGATGTGCCAGCGGTAGTGTTCTTCATCGTCGTAAAACTCGCCGACAACGAGCAGCTTCGCGCGGAGGGACTTCTTTACAATTTTCATTGCGTCTATGAGGACATGCAATCCCTTATATGCCCGGATGTAGCCGAAGAAAAGAATAACGTTCTCGTCGGAAATGTTCAATCGCCGGCGTGCTTCCTCTTTTGGAATGTTCTTGCCGAAGATTTCGTAGACAGGATGCGGCACTTTTTTGTAGCGAGGCTGCTCGATCAGCGACAACAAATCTTTTTCCACCGTGTCGGACTGCACGATAAACGCATCAACAAAATGAAATGCGAATTTTGTCAACGCAGCGTCGCCGGGACGGTGCTCGTGCGGAATGACATTATCGCAGATTGCCATCACGCGCGCCGTTGTTCGCCATTTTATGAGCGCG
Source organism: Bacteroidota bacterium (assembly GCA_028873075.1). Taxonomy (GTDB): domain Bacteria; phylum Bacteroidota; class Ignavibacteria; order UBA10030; family UBA8401; genus JAJYOI01. The sequence continues at coordinate 18,732 of JAGWND010000022.1, read as the reverse complement.
CAGATCGTTCCGAGACACGGTCCGAAAAAAGGAAGCCAGTATTTGAAAATCACGACATCGGCATTGCTCTTCCGCAGTTTCAATCCGACACGAATCCAATTCAACGGATTCACCGAATCCATCAATGCTTCGCTTTTCACCGGAATGCCGGGGTCGCCTTTCTCTTCCTGTGTTTTTCCCGGGAAAAATATTTTCGGGTATTGGCGCTTAAAGGAAATGAGAGAGACGTCGTGGCGTTCTTTCAGATGCGAAAAGAGGAGCGCATTGTAGTGCGCGATACCGCCCCGCAGGGGATATGCTGTGCCGAGAATGAGAATCTTCATCGGAGCAAGCGCTTTACCGTTTTCACAACGCGCTCAGGATAAAGATATTGCATGCAGTTGTTCGGGCATGTCGGGGAGAAGTAGCAGTCGCAGTCGAATTCCGGCTCGAGAATTTCACCGAGCCCGTACAGCTCGAATTCGTTTTTGTTGAAGATGTTGTTGAAGAGCACGATTTTTTTCCCAAGCCCGATCGTGATGTGCATCGCCATCGTTACTGCCGTTACAACAAGATCGCACCGATCCACAAGATTGATAAACTGGTTGAGCGGGTAATGTCCGAAATATTTTGCGCCGCTCGCTTTGGCAATCTTCATATTTTTTGCATGTTCCTGTTCGCCGCCGAGCAGAAGCACCTCGAAGCCCGATTTTTTCAATGCTTTTGCTGCCGTAATCCAATATTTTTCGGGCCACAAACGGGATATCCATCTGCCGCCGCAGCCGGTATTGAAGCCGACGACTTTCTTCTTTTTATTCAGCTTCCATTTTTTGTCTTTCCACGAATCGTACGGGAGAATGTATTTTTCTCCGCTGAACGTGAAGCCGCAGATTTCAAAAATCTCCTGCGGGTAGCTTTTCGTGTTCGCTTTATTGACGTCGTCAAAAAGCCCGGTGTAGAATTTCGTTTCTGCATCGCTGTTGACCGGTGCGCATACCCCGTTTGCAAGCGTGAACCCTTTTTTCTCGCCGGCGGTAATTTGCACCGCAAGCGCGCACGCTTCGCGGTCTTTGTCGAGATTATAAAGAATGTCGAATTTGACGGAGCGGAGCGTGACGACGTTTTCGAGCGACAGCTTCATCCGCAGGTCAACCGAAGGCGGAACTATTTCCGGCGTGTGCGTGAGCCACCAGATTTTTGCGCGGGGGAATTCTTTTTTCAACCGGTGAAGCAGCGGCGTCGTACGGATGACATCGCCGACAGCACCGAGCTTGATGATGAGAATGTTTTTATCAATCGGATCGAAGTACGAACATCCGTCACAGTGAACGCCGTGCTGTTTGTGCGGCGCGCATGGAATATCGCCGCGAAAAAAGCGGCAGTCAGTGTGCAGAATCATAACGCCAGGTTATTTCAGGATTTCCCGAATCGAATATTCCCGCTCGACATGCTGTCCCTTTGTGATCATTTCACCGAGCAAACCGATTGACACGAATTGCACGCCGACGATAATGAGAATCAATCCGACAAGAAAGAGCGGCCGGTTTGTCAGCGATGTGTTGCCGAGAAATTTGTCAACGGCAAGATACGCATCAATGCCGGTGCCGATGATCGCCGAGATAATTCCCCACACGCCGAACAAATGAAGCGGGCGCGAAATGTACCGCGTAGTAAAAAGCACCGTGAGCAGATCGAGGAAACCTTTGAAGAATCGTCCCATGCCGAATTTTGTTTTCCCGTACTTGCGCGCGCGGTGCTGCACGACCGTTTCCGAAATCCGGTAGCCCTGCCATTGCGCAAGCGCCGGAATGTACCGGTGCAGTTCGCCGTACACGTTGATGTTTTTTACCACGTCACGGCGGTACGCTTTCAAGCCGCAGTTGAAGTCGTGAATTTTTATTCCGGTAAGAAGTCCGGTTACAAAATTGAAAAAGCGGGACGGAATTGTTTTCGAAAGCGGGTCGTGGCGTTTTTTCTTCCAGCCGGAAACGACGTCGTAGCCTGTTTTCAATTTGCCGATGAGGTTCGGTATTTCCGCCGGATCGTCCTGCAAATCGGAGTCCATCGTGATAACGAATTCTCCCTGCACGTGCTGAAAGCCGACCATCAGCGCGGCGCTTTTTCCGTAATTACGCCGGAAGCGGATAATTTTGATGCGCCTGTTGTGAAAATGCAGGTCGCGCAGAACGCGGTACGAACCGTCGGTGCTGCCGTCGTCAACAAAAATCAATTCGTAATGCCCGCCTAAACGGACGAGCGTGTTTTTCAATTGATCCACGAGCTCGCGCAGCGATTGTTCTTCGTTGAAAAGAGGAATGACAACAGAAATATCGAGGCGGTTGTGCTGTTGCTGTTGACGCGGCTGTGATGCGTTCGTACGCTGTCCGGAGTTATCTTCTCCCGCCGCAGGGTTTTCTCCGGCGGTCGTTTCAGCGGGAACTTGTCTGCCTGCGGAATCTGACTGAGGCGGACGGCGGTACCGCCGGTAATTGTGACGCCGGTACTGCTCGCGCTGCGGTTGTCCCGGCTTGTCGGGATTTTTCGGCTCGTTCGGTTCGTCAGCCATAGGGAATTTTTAGCTCATCGTCGTTGAAATTATTTCAGTTCCAAAGTAACATAATTCGGTATGAAATGCAAAACATTGGCAAAAACGAACAAAGAATTGTACCTTGTTGTTAAGCATACGTGACTCGCAATATATATGCAAGCCGCTCATTGCACGTTCACAGAGTATTATTAACCTTTCAATAATTGCCGATTATGCCAGCAAAAAAAATTGATCCGCACGTCTTTGTCATTATGGGGGGAACGGGTGACCTTATGCGCGGCAAGCTTCTTCCGGCACTCGCGCGCTTGCAGGAAGCAGGTTACCTTAATCGCAGCAGTATTCTCGGCGTTGCCCGCACGCCGGGGATGGACGATGCTGCGTACCGGGCATGGGCGTGGAATGCGCTTGTCGAAGATGGAATGACTTCCGAATCGCTGCGCCGGTGGTGCGAAACAAGCTTCTATTTTGAGCCGCTCGGTCACGGCGAGGTGAAAGATTATCGCGGCGTCGCCCAACGCATTGAACAGATTGAAAAAGAAACAGGCTCCCCCGGCAACCGTGCGTTCTATCTTGCGCTTCCGCCGGCAGCGTTCCCGCCGACGATCACAGAATTAGGGAAGTTGGGATTGAACAAAAGCCCCAATGGGGCAGGCAAAGGCTGGACGCGGCTCGTGATTGAGAAGCCGTTCGGGCGCGACCTTCAGTCGGCACAAGAATTAAATGCGCTCGTTCATCAGTACTTTGATGAATCGCAAACGTACCGCATTGATCATTATCTTGGAAAAGAAACTGTTCAGAATCTGTTGGCGTTCCGTTTCGGCAATGCGCTCTTCGAGCCGTTGTGGAACCGCGACAGGATTGATAACGTGCAAATTACCGTTGCCGAAGATAACGGCATCGAAAAGCGCGCCGGCTATTATGAAACCGCCGGAGCGCTGCGCGACATTGTGCAGAATCATCTCACGCAGCTTTTTACATTGACCGCGATGGAGGCCCCCGCCTCGTTTGATGCCGACGCCATTCGCTCCGAAAAGGTGAAAGTGCTTCGCTCGGTCATGCCGATTGAACCGCAGGATGTGCTCTACGGTCAGTACACTGCAGGCACGGTCAACGGGACGAAAGTACCGGGATACCGTGGAGAACCGGGCGTTGCACAAGAATCGCATATCGAAACATTCGTTGCCTTGAAATTTGAAATTGCAAACTGGCGCTGGCAAGGGGTTCCGTTTTATCTTCGCACGGGTAAGCGTTTGCCGAGGCGGGTAACGCAAATTGCGGTGGCATTCAAGCTGCCGCCCGTTTCTCTCTTTCGGTCATTCGATACATGTCAAGTTCATTCAAACATTCTCATCATTACGCTTCAACCGGACGAAGGTTTTGATTTATCGTTTGAAGTAAAATCGCCGGGCACGCCGTTTCAGTTGGAAACGCACAACATGCACTTCCGCTACTCCACGCCGATGCCGCTTGCATACCAAACACTGTTGCTTGATATTCTCGCCGGAGATCAAACGTTGTTCGTTCACGCTGAGGAAGTCGAGGCGTCGTGGCGATTGTATTCGCCGCTTCTTCATGAATATCGCCCGTTAGCGCATCCGTATCCGGCAGGCACATGGGGGCCAAATGCCGTCAATGCAAGAATGGGGCAAGACGGACGAAGCTGGCTGCTGCCGGTGTTGTCCCAAAAGGATTTTCGGTCGGAAGAGAATGCCGCTGTACAGCACCCTGCTCTTTCATAAATAGTATCGGTGCACTGCATGCAAAGCGATGTGCAAGAAAATTGAGGACTTCTCTGTCGTTTGGCGGGAGAAATCGCCGGCTGAATAAAATGTTCAATTCTCAATCTACAATCGTGAAAGTGTACCGGACGCTCGACGAGCTTAGTCATGCGGCGGCCGAAGAATTTGTTCGCTGTGCAAAAGAAGCGATTGCGCAATGGGGTCGTTTCGCCGTTGCGCTTTCCGGGGGAAATACTCCCCGCACCTTGTATGAACTGCTCGAACGTGATTATGCAGCAACGATTGATTGGCGCAGGGCTCATTTTTTCTGGGGGGATGAACGGTATGTTCCTCACACTGATCCGCAAAGCAATTTCCGCTTGGCGAAAGAAACGATGTTGGATGCTTTGCATATTCCGGTCGAAAACATTCACCCGATGCCGACGCATTTCTCTGATCCGGATGAAGCGGCACACGAGTATGAAGCGGAATTGAGATTTTTTTTTTCAGGCCGGCCGGGATTCGATCTGATGCTTCAGGGAATCGGCACTGACGGACACACCGCATCGTTATTCCCGGGCAATTCCGCACTTCGTGAAAAGAAAGCGTGGGTTGTCGCCGTTCATGCCGACATGCAGCCGCCGGTGCGTTTGTCTCTGACATTGCCAGTGATCAATGCTGCACGGAATATTTTTTTCATTGCTGCCGGTGAAGAAAAACGACATGTGATAGAAGCGATGCTTGATCATTCGGAGGATGAACAGCAACGTTATCCGGTTGCACGTGTGCGTACGAACGGTAAAGTATTTTTCTTTTTAGATGAAGAAGCGCGCGGAGGAAAAAGGTAGGATGAGCCCCGCTCGAATCGGAAGCGGAGCCCATCTTGAGGGAGGCTTTTATTGACTTGAGGGTTACTCTTCCATTACACGAATTGTCGGCTTCAGCATGTACCTGCCGTTGCCCGTGATGATAATCGAACTTGCCGCATCGAAATCAAGCGTGAGTGCAAGCGCCTGATTCGCTTGAACATCGAACCCATTCACCAACTTGATTCCTGTTTGAAATCCGCTGGGGATGGTGAGGTCGTGCCGCACACCATTCTCAACAACGTAACTTCCTGCACCAATCATCAGCCTGATTTGCGAGTAATGTCCTGCAGGAAGCATTGTATCTCCTAACGCTGCCTGCACACCGTTGCGCAGGCTCAGCAAATCGTACTGCGCCGGCTTGTCGTTGATCGCCATCCAGTCGCTGTGCGAGTCGTCGTGTTCGAGCGAATCATCATAGTCGAGTGAATCGTTTTCTTCGTGTTCGAGAGAATCCTCGTTGTCGAGTGAATCGTTTTCCCCTTCCGCACTGTGCACCTCGACACGCTCCACTTCGATGATGACCGAATCAAATGCTGCCGGTGAATCGGTCAGAAACATTTTCATTTCCCCTTGACCTGATTGTAGCCCTGTTGGGTTCGATGAATTCGAACATCCGATAATTGTTGCACACAGTAGTGCCCCCACAGCCGCAAGGAATAATTTCATAGCTCACCTCAAAAAAATTTACTTTTCCTGATTACAAAAAAGATTTGCCCTACTCTACAACGCGTTGAGCAACGTACCGCTCAGGTATTTTTACCATCCCCGGGATGCTGACAATAGTTTTACCGTCTTTCATTTTTGCTACGACAAAATATGTCAGATCGGGGAACGGAACATTCCGCGGAGCGTCGGCTGTATGCAGCAGTGTTGTTGAATCAATCAATGCGAACGCCGCCGTGCCGTGAATGATGCCGCGGTACACAAGATAATACTGCACGCGCCCTGTTTTCGGCTGCTGCCATGAAAGCCGTACGATGCCGTCCGGGTCACGCCATGTTTGCAGCGAAATTCTCTGGAGCGTGTAAGCGCGTTTCACATGTTGTTGTGAGAAAGTATTGTTGTCTGTTACCATCAACGCAAGCATAAACGCGCATGCTGTCAACCATGTTTTTCGTATCATCTTATCCTCCCTTCGGACGCAAGCCCGTAACATAGTTTAACATTGTCTGATGACCATATTCCCCGCAAGCATTGTGCCAGCAGCAGAATTGGTGTATGCGAGGTGGTTTGCATGTTTCGTTTTATAATTCGAAGGCTTGATGCGCAAACATTGCAGAAGGATGTGAAAAAAATTCACATGAATGATTTCTGTAACTCGCGTTATGCAAGGAATGGCATTCTCGGAATTCGGCAGGCGTGTCTATTCAAACTCGAGCTTGGGAACAGATCACGGCACTGCTGCGCCGATGTTTCTTTTCCGCAACGGGGTGAAGCCGGGAATCATCGGCACTAATCCGAGCCTCACCGATCTTACAGATGGAAATTTGAAAATGCAGTTTGATTTTCGCTCAGTGTATGCTTCCGTGCTGCATCAATGGTTCGGTGCAGGCACTGCTGAGCTGGATGCAACGCTGCTGCGAAGCTTTTCCGGCATTCCTGTCATTCGCAAATCGTATTACATTGATGAGCAGGGGAATCGTTTGTACCCGTCGGAGCTGCGGCTGTACAACAATTATCCGAATCCGTTCAATCCCTCCACTACCATTGCGTACGATTTGCCCGATGATGATGTGGTGATGTTGGAGGTGTTCGACATGCTGGGGAGAAAGGTGGCGGTGCTTGTGAATCAATTTCAACCTGCAGGACATTATGAAGTGAAGTTCAACGCATCGCAGCGGCTCGCTTCCGGCGCGTACATTTATCAGCTGCGATGGGGCAATGCAGTTGCGAGGGGGAAGAAGATGTTGCTGGTGAGATGATTAGTGCGTCTTCGCTTTTGCTCTTTCCAAATTCTCCCGCACCCTGAACTTCACTATTTTTGCGATCAGTGAAAACGGCAACGGTTTATCAATCGGAAATTGAATTGCACCTTTTGAAGTTTTGTACGCGGCTAATTCGTCTTTGAAAACTTTCATAGGAGATGAAGTCGGATAAAGGCCGATATGCTCTTTGTGAGCGCCGTACCATACTACTATGCCGTTCATTTTGAATGCCGGCATACTGTAACTAATCACTTCCTCTGCTCCCCAAGCCGTTTTTTTGATATGCGCTCGGAGCTGCCGTAGAATTTTCTGGGACTCCTTAGGAAAGCTTGAAATATACTCCTCAATATCTTTTGGTTTTGTCATCAAATTTTATCCTCCGGCGATAGCGCCGATAACAAGAAACGGTTCTTCTCCCGATACGATCTTATCCGGCAGCTTGAGATCCATAGACTCGAGCGAAAGGTCTTCTCCACACGCGAAGAACCGCAAGAACGGTCGTCGCTGATGCGTTATGTGGTCGCGAATGGTCCCGCGCAGCATCGGATATTCTTTTTCAAGCGCATCAAGAACAGAGCTAATCGTGGTTGTTCCTTCTACTGCGACTTGAACTTCGGCACCCGACTGTGCCAGCGTTCGCAGATGATATGGAAGCGCAATACGAACCATTTAAAACATTCAATTCAACGTCTGCACTTCTACAGAAAAAACGGAAGGAAGATTGCTGACGATCGCATTCCAATTGTTTCCTCCGTCGGGAGAGACGAAGACCTGTCCGCCGGTCGTGCCGAAATAAATGCCGCACGAATCGAGCGAATCAACCGCCATTGCATCGCGCAGAATGTTGACGTAGCAGTCTTTTTGCGGAAGTCCCTTTGTGAGCGGCTCCCATTCATTGCCTCCGGCTTTGCTGCGATAGACGCGCAGTTTCCCATCGGGAGGATAGTGTAAAGAATCGCTTGTGATCGGAATGACGTAAATCGTGTTCGGCTCGTGAGCATGAACATCAATCACGAATCCGAAATCGGTCGGTAAGTTGCCGCTGACTTCTTTCCAGTTTTCCCCCGCGTCGTCGCTGCGCATCACGTCCCAATGCTTTTGCATGAAGAGAACATTCGGCCGCTCGGCGTGCATTGCAATGCGATGAACGCAATGACCGACTTCTGCTGTCGGGTCCGGCATGAAATCGGACCGCAAGCCACGATTAATCGGCTTCCAGTTTTTTCCCCCATCGTCAGTGCGAAACACTCCGGCAGCGGAAATTGCAATGTATATCCGGTTGGTGTCTTTATGATCAAGAAGAATCGTGTGCAATCCCATCCCGCCTGCACCGGGCATCCACTTTGGACCGGTACCGTGACCACGCAAACCGGCAAGTTCGTGCCATGATTTTCCGCCGTCGGTTGTGCGAAAGAGTGCTGCATCTTCCACGCCGGCATACACTGTGTCCGAGTCGTTCAGCGACGGCTCGAGATGCCACACGCGTTTGAACTCCCACGGATGCTGCGTTCCGTCGTACCACTGATGTGTCGTGAGCGGTTTTCCCGACGATGATGTATCATACGTAAACTTATTGCTTTCAGTGATTGGCATTCCGTCGGGCTTTGTTGTCGGTTCGCCCGGCTTGAAGCCGGGTTGGAACCACGTCTTGCCTCCGTCATCCGAGCGCTGAATAATTTGCCCGAACCATCCGCTCGTTTGCGACGCGTAAATGCGGTCAGGATCAGCGGGAGATCCCTTCATGTGATAAATTTCCCATCCGCTAAAGAAGGGACCGTTGACATCCCACTTCGTTCGTTTCCCATCAGATGTGAGAACGAATGCCCCTTTGTGCGTGCCGACCAAAACTCTGACACTGCTCATAAAAAATCCTCCTTATGATGTGTTGTTATAGTCCGACCACTTCGAGGTTAAGATACACGTTATTTTTTCTTTTTCAAATTCTTCGAGATTACTTCTGCTTCGGGTACGTGTAGTTCACCATCCATCGAATTCCGAACCTATCGGTGAACATTCCGAAGTACGCGCCCCAAAATTCATCTTTGAGAGGCGTTTCTATTTTTCCTCCGGCAGAGAGTCCGTTGAAAAGTTGCTTCGCTTCCTCTTTGCTGTCCGCTTCGATTGAAATGTTGTAGTTGTTTCCGAATGTCAGTTTCTGTCCCATGGATTCGAGAGCATCTGTGCCCATGAGAACATTTCCTTTTCCGATGGGCAGAGAGACGTGCATGATTTTGTCTTTTTCATTTGCAGACACTTGGTCTGCTACGGGTGTTTCTTTGAAACGCTGGATTATTATAAACTCTCCGCCGAATACCGATTTGTAAAACTTGAATGCTTCCTCAGTAGTTCCGGGGAAATTCAGGTACGGATTGAATGTTGCCATGATGATACCTCATTAAAGTTTGTGGAAGTAGATTGATTTTTTATTTTACTTTTTTTCGTACGTCTGCCGCAATTTTGCAATATCATACTTCTTCATCTGAAGAAATGCCTGCGTTACTCGATCTACTTGCTCGCGTGTTCCGTTCTTCATCATCTCGCCAATGGCGGTAGGCCAAATCTGCCACGAGAGACCGTATTTGTCTTTACACCAGCCGCACACTTCGGCTTTTGGATCTGCAGAAAGCTTTTTCCAGAAGTAATCTATTTCTTCCTGAGTGTCACAGGGAACCATCAAAGATATTGCTTCATTGAATTTGAACATTGGTCCTGCGCTGATTGCCATGAACGGCTGCCCCGAAAGCTCGAACGAAACCACGTCGCAATCGCCGGACGGTGTGTTGTGGAGTGTGGTGATGTTGACGATCTTTGAATTCGGAAAAACTGAAACATAGAACTCAGCAGCTTCCTTCGCCTCTTTATCGAACCACAAATGCGGCGTGATGTTGTGTTTTAGTGCCACCATGGTGCTCTCCTTTCAATGAAAAAAATTAGTAACGTTTCTCTTCTTTAAGCCCTGCCTCAACCGGGCGGACTTCGATGCTTCCCAAACGTGCGGAGGGCCAGTGCGATGCAATGCGAATCGCTTCGTTCAAATCTTTTGCGTCGATCAAAAAAAATCCGCCGAGCGTTTCTTTTGTTTCAGCGAAGGGACCATCAGTGATGGAAAGCTTTCCGTTGCGCACACGCACCGTTGAGGCGGCGCGAACGCTCTGAAGCGGTTCTACGGCAATCGGCTGCCCGCGCTCCTGAAGCTCCTTGACATAGCTCAACGTTTCTTTCCGCAAAGAATCCCATTCGCTTTGAGAAAGAGAGTTCACCGTGCTCTCTTCTTCGTACGCTAAACAAAGATATTTCATGATCCCACCTGTATTTTTTTTCTCCGGAGTTCATACAATGTTCCCCCGAATAACACAAGCGGGATCGTGGTTGCCGCTCCGGTAATGCCGTACCACAACGGGCCAAGTCCTTGCGTTACTATTGTTCCGGCAATCCAAAAAATTGTTCCGATCATTCCGGTAATCCACAGCGCTTTCTTCGCCTGTTCTTTCGCAATCACTGCGGCTACGTACGCGGCAAAGATCGTAATGACAAATCGGTACCCTAAAGCCAGGAGATATAAATCCGTATCGAAGAACGGTTGGCCGAATGGCGGGTACACGCCGGTTGAATGTAAAACAACGTCAATAGCCGTTGACAGAATGAAGCTGATAAGAAAAGCGGCAAGAATGGCAAGTAGTAATCGTTTCATACGAGCCTCTTTAGTTATTTATTGTGCATTGTTTTGTAATGAAGTGCGACCGCGCCGGAGCGAAATGTTTTCGTTTCGATCAGCTTCAGTCGGAGATTTTCCTTTAGTTTCTCGTTTTCAAACAAGCGCCTTCCAGCCCCGGCAACAATCGGATGAACGACGAAGTGAAACTCGTCAATCATGCCGAGCCGTGCAAGATGCGAAGCGATGTTCAAGCTGCCGACGGAAATTTTTTTACCGGACTGCTGTTTCAACCTTGAGATTTCATCTTCCGGTTTTTCTCGGGAGATTCTTGTCTTTGCCCACTCAACCTTGTTGAGAGTTTTAGAAAAGACAATTCGTTCCATCGAATCAAATTTTCGAGCGAACTCGTTCGTTGCTGTTGTTTCTGACTGGCTCACTGCGATATCGTGCCAGTACGGATACATCAATTGATACGTTTTTCTTCCAAACACAACAATGTCTACGCCGCGCAGCAGCTCAGTGAAATACTCGTGCAGTTCATCGTCGGCGATGACGTTGGTATGATCGCACACACCGTCAATAGTAATATTGACGGCGAAAATTACGCTTCCCATTTTGTTTTGCGCTTGTTGTTCTTTATTCGACGATCTGGAAAATTTCTCTCCGTCCGGTCAAGTACATTTCTGTGTATTTCGACAGTTCTTCTGCAGCTTTAGGATCCATCGTGGGGTCAGGCTTGCCCGCTTTGTAATCTTCCATTTGCTTTTCAAATTCAGCGAGACTTTTCACTTGCATCTCTGCAACGACTGTGTTGTAGTCTCCAACCATATCGGTCATAATGCGCGTGTTGGAATCCGGACCGAACGCCTTCCTAAATAGCCTGGCAAGTTTGGATGCCTGCCCCGGTTTCGCAGTAAAGATATCACGAATGATGTACATTGTTTATCTCCTTTTAAGATAATTGAAAGTTGATTATTGAGTTAAGGCATCTCTAAAAACAAAAAATATAGCCGTGGTGAGCCCCGCCTCGCGGGATAAACTCCGCCGAACCACGTTTTCTTACAAGGATCACGCTTCGGCTTCGCTCGGCGCGACATTTTTCTTGCGAGCAATCAATTTTTAGAGATGCCCTTAAGATTTTTCCGGAAGGCCCGGAATATCCAACAGCGGCCTGATTTCGATCGTCCCAACGTTTGCGACTGGCACGCGCGCAGCGATACGGATGGCGTCATCCAAATCCTTTGCGTCGATCAAATAAAAGCCGCCGAGTTGTTCGTGTGTTTCGGCAAACGGACCGTCGGTGATCATGCGCTTTCCGTTCCGGATCCGCACGCTCGTCGCCGTCGCAATCCGCTGGAGAGGAGAAGCGGCGAGATATTTACCTTCAGTATTGAGGTCGCGCGTAAGTTTCGCAGAATCTACGTAGCACTTTTTATATTCTTCTTCCGTCAGCGCATTTTCGTTCAGGTACACAAGCAACATGTATTTCATGCTTTTCCTTAAGCTTTGAATTCAATTTCTGTGTTTCTCGACTGCTTCCTGCACCACTTTGCTTTCTGCCGCTTTCTGAACGTCATCAGGCATCTCGGAAACTTCAAAGATCTGCCGCACTTCGATGACGGCGCCGCTGTCAACTTTTACCGCCGGGCATTTCTTCGCCCATGCAATTGCTTCTTCCTTTGATTTCACGTCTATCAACCAGTATCCGCCAACAACTTCTTTCGCCTCGACGAAAGGACCGTCGGTCACGGTTGTCGTACCTTTTTTAAATGTGACGCGCGCACCTTTCAGCAGCGGATGAAGCCCGTCGAGTGAAACGAGGACGCCGGCTTTTGCAAGCTCTTCATTATATTTCATCATCGCCTCCACCGCTTCTTTCGGAGGCGCAAAATTCGCATCGGCTTTTTGTTTCGGCGATGCATCGGGTTGGTATTCCGGCGGAATCATAAACATCATAAATCGCATGGTTGTATCTCCTTACTAAGGTTTAACATATTTATCGTCTTCTTCAAATAGTCGGTTGAGCAAAACCTGAAAGCGACATGCTTCATTTTTTTTGTTCACTCGAGCTTTTTACACTCGTCTCACCGTTCAGGAACGGCAGTGCTGTTTCAACCAACTTAGGAGACGAAGCCATTTCGTAGTGCGTTACGTCCGGCAAAATTGCCAAACGATTCTGTGACATGTGCTCGCGTTGCCAACCCGCGTCTTGCAGTCCACCGCCGAGCAGATGATAAAACTGCACAACATGTTCGAGGCGAAACATATCGGCGTCGCCGTAAATAAGCATGATAGGCATTTTGAGATTCTTAACATCTTCCGACCAGTCATACTTCGTGCGCATAAGTTCACCCATGCGATCAAGCAATTTTGGAAAATCCTCGGGATGCGGAGCAACGGCAACATAGCCCTTGTATATTGGCGATTCTTTCATCTGATCCGCCATCGCAGATCCAACGGCTGCTTGCATCGGTAGCATTTCGGGATAGAATCCATCCTGCGCATACCCCGTTGAAACGAGAACCAAGCGCCGCACCATTTCTGGATGCTGCACAGCAAACCGAAATGCCACACCGCCGCCCATTGAATAACCCATGACGTCCACCTGATCATAGTTGAGGTGCTTGAGTATGACTGCCATGTCATCGCCCATGTCGGTGTAGCGGAACGGGCGGTTGCCCAACCCGGTGCGGCCATGTCCCTGAAGATCAACTGCAATTACTGTTCGGTTTTCGGAAAGTGTTGTTATATCCGGCTCAAACATTTCAATTGAGCCAAGTCCGCCATGCAGCAGCAAGAGCGGCGCGCCTTCTTGCCCGCCGGTTTTTTGACGGGCGCCATGAACTTCGTAATAGTACTTCACTCCGTTCGCGGTAACGTAACCATTGTCCGGTTTCGTTTGCGCGGCGATTGGAGGAATCGGAGCGAGAAGGATCAACAAGCAGTTTGCAATGTTCGATGTTTTCATTATATATCTTTTCATGGTAATGTCTCCCTTCAGTTTAACACCCTCATTATTCGTTATTCTGTGTTCGATATCCATTATTCAGAGCAAATCATGAATATCGAACAGGAAACTCTGAACTCCGAAGTTTAATTATTGTCTGTGTAACATAGTCGTTTAGCGAAAAGTGAAAGCGACTCAGTTCATTTTTTTTGCTCAAGCTTTTTGCCTCTGTTTCACCGTTCAAGAAGGCAGCGCTGTCTCAACTTTTATTTTTCCTTAAGCTCCAACAGTACCTGTCTTAACTTTTCCGGCTCGCTTGTAATTGGCAAAGATCACACCATTTGACGTTATCAGACTGTCTGTCATTGTAAACGCTGCGGGAATGGTGCCCTCACCAAACAAACGCTTACCCGTACCGAGTGTAATAGGAAAGGTCATCAAGCATAGTTCATCGACCAAATCATATTTGAATAGTGTCTGTGCCAGATTACCGCTGCCGTGAACTTTTATAGCGGAGCCTTCTGGGTCCTTGAGTTTTTTGATGTCATCGACGTTTTTAAGCAACACTGAGTTTTTCCAACCCGACTTGTTCACTTCTGACTGACTCATGGTATCGCTTACCACATATTTGGTGACGTCAATGATGCCCGGCCACATATCGGCATGTTTAGGCCAGTACTCGGCAAAAAGCTCGAATGTTTTTTGGCCTAAAAGAATATCCGTAGACTCCATCCATCTTTTCATGAAGTCTCCAGCTGCTTCGTCAGCTTCGGCAAAATACGGCGCAGTCCAGCCGCCGAACTTAAAGTTGCTTGATGTATCTTCCTCTGGTCCGCCCGGCGCCTGCATGACCCCGTCTAATGTAATAAACTCTTGGACAATTATTTTTCTCATAATGATTCTCCTTCTTCAATGATTTTTTTCCATTTTGACTTGGTGCTGTTTAATTAATGCGATGTCTCAAGCCCATATCGTATTGTCGCTTCAAGTACATCAATGTTTATATCTTTCAGCGTTTTGAACTTAATGCAATATCCGGTCACACTCGCCTTGCCGAGTTTTTTTCCATATGTCCGGGCTAAGTATTTCTTATCTTTAATACCAAGGATATAGACCGAAATTCCGGTTGTGTTTGCACTCATACCGATTTGATAAAACTCTCTGGTTTTTCCATCAGCATATTTTATGATGTGAAATCCATATCCTATATTAGGATTAGAAACAATTTTATTTTCACTGTTTTTACCATCCAGGAACCATAATTTACATGTCGGCATGAGTTGCAGAATAATGCGGTGCAATGCTTGCATGTCGCTCCGTTTTGATTCAGGCTGGCTTGTAATATACTTTTTGATTTGTTCTTGTGTGTTCATATAAAATTTAGTTGGCTTACTCTACTGTATGTTTTCTGTATTGAAGAGCAACGACACCGGACTGAAATGTTTTCGATCCAACAAAGTCCAGTCGAAGCCTCTCCTGCAGCTTTACGGTTTCGAATAACCGCGGCCCTTTTCCGGCAAGAACTGGGTAAACCACGAAACGATACTCATCAATCAAACCACGGTCTGAAAGCTGGGACGCAATGCTTAAACTGCCTATGGAAATGTCTTTTCCCGGTTGCTGCTTCAGCGCGAGCACCTCTTCCGCAACGTTTCCGCGAACAAGTCTTGTCTTGTTCCCCTCAACCTGTTGCAACGTCGTCGAGAAGACGACCTTGTCAAGCGAATCGAAAACGCGGGCGAATGCTCTGTCTTCCTCCGACTCTGACGGATTCCTTGCGATATCGGGCCAATAGGGCACCATGAGTTGATACGTTGTCCGCCCGAATATGATGAGACTCATTTCGCGAAGAAGGCTAGTGAAGTACTCGCCTACCTCGTCGTCGGGGTTCATGTCCGTGTGGCCGCAGTACCCGTCAGCAGTACAATTTATCGCAAAAACAACCTTTCTCATATAAACCTCTTTTTATGACATTCAATGAAGAATACAAGCATCGCCTGATCGAATTTTTAATTACCGAGTACGACGGCAGGGCTTGACGCATAACGTCTCACGCCAGAAAGTCGTTCCGATTTATTTCTCCTTACGCTCCAACAGTTCCTGTCTTGACTTCTCCAGCTCGCTTGTAATTGGTGATAATTACTCCCCTTGGCGTGCGCAAACTTTCTGTTAACGTAAAGGCTGCCGGTATCGTGCCATCGTCAAACAACTTTTTTCCTGTGCCAAGAGTCAAAGGGTGAATTTGGAGTCGAAGTTCGTCTACTAAATCATTCTTCAGTAGCAGCTGGATAAGCTTGCCACTACCCCAAACTTGAATGTCGGAACCTTCTGAGTTCTTGAGCTTTTTGACATCTGCCAAACTTTCGATAAATACGGTGTTTTTCCAGTCTGTCTTTTTAATAGTCTTGGACATGACGTATTTTGTGCCATAGTTGATACCGGGCCACATTTCTGCATTTTGAGGCCAGTAAGTGGCAAAAATCTCAAATATTTTTCTACCCAAAAGATAATCTGTAGGTTGCATTAGTTTTTGCATGTCCTCACCAACAACTTCGTCGCTATATGGTGCGCTTCAACCACCATATTTGAAACCACCTGATGTATCTTCCTCAGGTCCACCAACCGCTTGCATGACTCCATCTAAGGTAATCATTGATATGACGATTATTTTTCTCATAATGGTTTTCTTCCTTAATTGTGTAGGCCGTTGTTTACATCACATAGTCGTTTGGTGGAAATTACATTCGACATCATCCGACAATTATTTTTTTTCCTCTATCTTCTGACGCATTTTCTCTTCTTTCTTCCGCAGCTCGGGCGTGAGCGCTTCCCCAAAATCTTCCGCTTCGAAGACCTGGCGAATTTCCAGTTCGGATTCGCCTGGCATCGGGTTCGGACATTTTTTCGCCCACTCCACTGCTTCGTCCATTGATTTGCATTTCCAAATCCAGAATCCCGCAACCAGTTCTTTCGTTTCGGCAAACGGTCCGTCGGTGACCGTAACCTTACTGCCGGAAAAATTCAGCCGTTTTCCTTTCGCGCTTGATTGAAGTCCTTCACCCGCCAGCATGATTCCGTTCGACACCAGCTCTTCGTTGTATCTTGTCATTTCAGTGAGCAGCTTTTCGCTCGGGATCACTCCTGCTTCCGAGTCATTATTCGCTTTTATAATCACCATGAATCGCATTGTAGTATCTCCTTTCGTTAATTCAGTTGTTTGCCTTTGTCAGTGCGAAAAACTCTCTCACACGTTGCTTGCGTAAAAACAAACCCGCCCACACTAAAATTCCGAAATAGACCGGGAACAAGACGTTGCTGAACAGCGGAGTGCCTGCGCGCAAGTTCGCTTCAACTGCGCCGCCTAAATATCCAGTGAGCAGCACTGCCCCGAGTATTGAAGTTCGCGGGAACAGATAAACAATAATGCATCCGAGCAAGATGGTCCCAATAATTGGAATAAGCGCAATGGGATATCCCGTTTGCTCAGATGCTTTCACAACAAAATCCGCTTTTAACAATTTGGTGATGCTGTCGAAGAGCAAAAAGGCGGTAACGAAACCGGTGATGATGCGCCCAGCCAAAATTCTTTTCGAATGTTCCGCCTTAGAGACGGATACTATTTCTATCCTGCGTGCAGGATTTACGATTGTTGCTTCCATGATTTTTTTCTCCTTCGTTCTGTTATTATTGAATTATTGTTGTTTCAATAAGTAGTCGAACGACAGGAGGAAAATTCGACATCGGCAGGAAAAAATTTCTATTTTAGAACATACAACGTACTTCCTTCATCCCCCAAAACTTCCCGAGCGCTTCAGCCGCATGCTGAATGGATTGCTGCTCTTTCTTCGAATGGGCTCTGAACAATGTCGTCTCGATAGTAAGCTTTTCTTTCTCCAGCGCCCGTTTCCATAATCCTGTTACTCGGCCGTCAATCACAATCGGCGGGCGGAAAATGCCGTTTGACGAAACAGAAACAGTCTGGTGTTTTGCTGCGATACTTGCGCTTCTGTCCGCATAGCTGATGAGAAATTCGTCGTAGGCAGGAAGAAGGAAAAGGGAACTTTTGTTTTGGGGAATAGGAAATGAATTTGAGAGCCAGAAAGTATTGCCGTTGATGGTTTCCGAGATGAATTTTGATTTGACCATCTCCAGGGCATTTTTCGTATCCGTCACTGAAAGTCCTGACCACCATGAGAAATCCTCAATTGTTGCAGGCGCATGACTGGAAAAATATTTTTGAGCTATTTTCTTCAGCGACTCTTCACGGCTCGGCGTTTCCTTTTTCGGAGCTCTTTGTTCAAGAAGTGCGTACGTTTGTTTCTTTCCGTTCGTTCTTCCGCTGCAGATAAGTCCGTCTAACTCTGCTCTCATCAAAAGATGACCGGAACGGTATTCATCGGTGCGTATTTTTGCTCTGTTGAGTTCGGTGATCAACTCCTCACGGGTCAGATGTCTGTCGGGATTCAACGCTTTTTCGATTACACGATTGCTCTTTGCAACGATAGCGCTGGTAAGCCCCAACCACTTCTCCCTAAATTTCATTGATGCTCTAATTTGCGGCGCGGTTAGTTCGAGCATCCAGTAAATATCATCGGCGGAAACGAAGTGCCACGTCGGTCTCATCACGTGCGTGCGAAGGATTTCTCCTCTGTTGAGTGCCGCTTCGATCATCGTATCCGTTGAATGAGGAAGTCGAGCACCGACAGCCCATTTTGCCATCGGATAATCTTGAGCCTGCATTGCGCCCATCCACGCAACAAGTTCTTTAACGGATTTGAATTTGTGCATTGTGATTTGCTGGTTGGACAAGCGAAGACGTGCGAGGTCAGAAGGAGTCATTGTATTGTCAAAATTCAGTTATACTCTTATATGAACAATAAAAATTGGAATCACTCATTCCATTTTGCTGAGCAGTTTGGATATGAACCGCCCAAGCTTTCAACATCCTGTTACTGCAATTCTTTCATTCTTCTTTCCAAAAATCTTCTCTCCGGTTCCTGCTGTGTCAGTGCAAGTGCGCGCTCGTACGACGCCCGGGCTTCTTCTATTCTTCCTAACCGCCGGTACAATTCTGCACGTGCTGAATGGGTT
>JAGWND010000242.1 GCA_028873075.1 Bacteroidota bacterium | reverse complement strand
CCCCCTATGAAGGAGGAGAAACAATTCTCTCTCCCGACTTGTCGGGGAAGGGTCGGGGTGGGGTCAGTCTATCTTGTATGATGCAAAGAAACCGGAAAAAGATTCGGGAAAAAGTATCAATTACGAATTACGAACGCCGGTTCAGTGAAAATAAGTATAACTGGTAATTGTTCATTGATCATTGCTCACTGTTCACTGCCTTGTAACTGGCGGTATAAAGTGATATATTTTTCTATAAGGATGTGAAAAAAAACAATGAAACAGATCAGCACTACATTGGTTCTTTTTGCCGCTGCCGCGGTTCTTCTTCTCAGCGGCTGCTCTTCATCGAAAAATGCGGAGAACGAGCAGCCAAAATTGACCGCTGCAGAACAGCAAGTCCGCGATGCGCGCAAGTCTATAGCCATCCAGCGATTCATTGACGGTTCGGTTGCGGAAACGAAAGGGGATTACGCGCAGGCGATCATCGAATATCAGGATGCGCTTCGCTACGACGATAATCCGGCGATCTATTACGCCATTGCAAAAGATTATTTTACGCTCGGCAAAGCGGCGCTTGCATCGGATATGGTGGAAGAGGCGATTCAACGCGACCCGGAGAATACAACGTATCACCAGCTTCTTGCCGAAGTTTTTGTCAGCACGGCGCAGTTCGATTCCGCGCTTGCCGAGTATCGAAGAATTCTTTCTCTTGATTCCACCAATGTCAACAGCATGTACAGCATCGCACGGTTAACGCAGCAAACGCGCCCGCTTCAAGCGCTTGAAATGTACGAAAAGATAATCCGCCTTAACGGACCGGATTGGCAGGTTCTGGCGCAAATGGCGGACATCAACACGGCACTGCATCGTTTTCGCGAAGCGGCTGAAGTGTACAAGAAAATGGCGGATCTCGATCCGTCGAATCTCGCGCTCCAGCAAAGTCTTGCCGACGCGTACGTTCGCGCGGGAGAGTACGACACGGCGATGACAATGTATCAGCGGCTCCTTGCAATGGATTCCAGCAGAGTGGAAGTCCGCAGCGCACTCGCCGAATTGTATCTTCAAAAGAACGACTGGAAGAATGCCCGCGACCAGTTCGATATCATTCAGAAGTCGGATTCCCTTTCTGCCGATATCATGCTGCGCATCGCCGTTGCATATTTTTCGCAGACGCAGAAGGATTCTTCGCTCGTTCCGGAGGCGCGCCGCCGGTTCGAAAATATTCTCGGGCAATATCCGGGCGACTGGCGCCCCATGTTTTACCTCGGTATTATGGATCTGATCGCGAATCACGATTCGTCGGCGATGACCCGTTTCGATGGAGTAACAACGCGGGCAGGCTGGAACGCCGATGCGTGGTGGTATCTGGGACTGGCGTACTCGCGTCTTCACCGGAACGAGGACGCGGTTGCGGCTTTACAGCATGCCGTCACATTGAATCCGAAACATCTGAACGCGCTTTCCGCGCTCGGCTCGACATACGATACGATGAAGCGGTACAAAGAATCCGACAGCGCGTACGAAGCGGCGCTGAAAATCGATTCTCACGATGCTTTGGTGTTGAACAACTACGCCTACAGCCTTGCCGAGCGCGGCGAGCAGCTCGAACGGGCGCTGAAAATGTCGAAAGAATCGTTGGAGAAGGATTCCGCCAACGCGGCATATCTCGACACGTACGGCTGGATTTTTTTCCGTCTCGGCAAGTACGAAGAAGCGCGCCTCTATATCAACGAGGCGGTCGAATCGGGACAAGCGAGTCCGGTGGTGTTCGAACATTTGGGGGACGTGTATTTTAAACTGAACGACGCTGAGAGAGCGAAAGAATATTGGGAAAAAGCGCTGAAGAAAGATCCGTCGAATTCTTCCCTGAAAGAAAAACTTGCGAGGGGAGCGCTATGAAGTTTCAGTTCTGCTCTTTTTTCCGATTCGTATTACGAAATATTGAGAAAAGGGGAATGACATTCCCGCATGTTGTCAACGGAAATCCGTACGATGGATGCCCGATAAAAGCGTTCGGGCATGACAGTCTTGCTTTTTCGGCAGTTTTTTTTTCTTTTTGTAACATAGGCAGCGCACTCATCGTTGCAGGCTTGTCTGCCCTCTTTTTAGCAGGCTGTGCTTCGACGCGCGTAACGACATTGCGAGAAACTCTTCCGATGGAGGAAGTCATCCGTGAGGTGAATTCCCGCGCGCAGACAATCTCGACGCTGCACGGAGAAGGAACGGTTTCCGTTGAAACCCCGTCGTTTGCAAACTCCGCGTCGTTCGATGTTGTAGTGAAGCGGCAGCCCGATTCCGTGCGTGTTGTCATCGCCGGACCGTTCGGTATTCATCTTGCGTCGCTTTTGTTCACGCCGGAGCATTTTACATTCTACAACAGCATCAAAAATGAAGTGATGGAAGGATCGCTTTCCCAAGAGGATATGCCGTCGGGAAACAATCTTCCCCCTTTTGTGAATCTTTTTGTCAGTCCGAAAGAAATTTTGAACACGTTATGCGAAACCCGCATGGTGGAGACGGATACCGCGCCCGACAGTTTTTACATCAGCGGAGGCTCCTATATTTTTGAATTCCGGCGACCGCCCGTTCGCGCCCGCTACACGGTCAACGGCGCAGATTTTGTCGTGACGAAAATCGAGCATTTCAATGCTTCAGGCGAGAAGGAGGCGGAAGAGCGCTATTCGTACGACAAACGCAAAGACGGTGCCATTGTGCCGAAGGCAATCCAATTGCAGCACGAAGGAACCGATTCGGCGGTATCCATTGCTTATGAATCTGTCGAAATCAACGCCGGGTCCGCCCCGCTCACGCTTCCCATTCCTCCCGATGCGCGCGTCGTGCGTAAACACTTCGGCGGATTTAGCCAGTAAATGATTCAGGATTCAAGCAGCACAGCTTTTCAGATGAATCCCGAGTCGTGAACCTTGAATTGTATGTTGCCATGCATCGTTTTTCCATCATAGTGATTGTTGCTCTTTGCGGCGTTGCACTTGTTGCCCGCGCCTCGCAGGATGAAATCAGGAAGAAAGAAAAAGTTCTCGATAAGCTGCGGAAAGAGATCAATGCGTACGAACAGAAAATAAAAGAGAGCGAAAAGAGAGAGCGGCTCACGCTCGATCGTTTGGATAATTACGAGAAGCAGGCGAACCTCATCCGCACTTTATTGGGCGATCTTGTGGATGAAGAAGAGCGCATTCGCGCTGGCATCGAGACGACAAGCGATACTGTCGGTCTTCTCGGGAAACAGCTTGAGTTTTTGAAATTGCATTATGCAAAATATGTAACGTCCGTATATAAATTCGGACGCGTGTACGATCTTGAAACACTTCTCTCTTCGAAATCCATCAACCAGCTGTACATCCGCATCGAATATTTGAAGCGGTTTTCCGAGCAGCGCCACAAAGATTTAGTGAACATTCTCGACAAGAAGCAGCAGCTTGAAGTGCAGGAAGCCCTGCTTCAGCAGAAATTGGAGGAGGAGCGCGCTCTTATTACTGAGAAGAAAAAAGAAGAACGAACGCTTGCCGTGAGAACAACGGAGCGCCGGAAAATATTGAAAGCCGTTCGCTACAGCAAAACGATGTACAAGCAGGAGCTTGTGAGGAAAACGCAAGCGGCGAAAGAACTGGAAAATTTAATTTCCGATCTGATCGAAAAAGAGCGCTTGCGAAAAGAAGCGGAAGAGAAACGCTCGCGTGAGCGTGCGGCGGAACGTGAGCGCAGCCGTGCAACACCGCCAGCAGAGGAGCCGATCTTTTCCGCCGAGTCAATCGGCGGGCAAAAAGGAAAACTGCCGTGGCCCGTTTCCAGCGGAACTGTCGTCGCGGAATTCGGCAATCAGGTGCATCCCGTTTTGAAAACTGTGACGGAAAATAGCGGCATTGATATCTCCGTGCCGGTCGGCACGCCGATCCGCTGCGTTGCCGACGGCGAGGTAGCAATGATTCACTGGCTTCCGTCGTACGGCAATCTCATCATCGTTACGCATGCGGGAGGATTTCACACGGTCTATGCGCATCTTTCGGAGATCAATGTTGTGGAAGGCGAAGATGTGAAAGCGGGAACAGTGATTGCGAAAAGCGGCGACTCGGTTTCGGGAAGCCTTCTCCATTTTGAGCTGTGGAAAGAGAGGGAAAAGCAAAACCCGCTTTCGTGGCTGATGAGGAGATAATAAAACACTGTTTTGTTTATCTTTTAATCCGCCGCCACAGAAAAATTCCACTTGACAAATAATTAAAACCTCCTTATTATTTAGATACTAATTCGGCGATAAAAGAACTAGAGGCTTTTTTGTTCATTTTAATGTAATATAACAGTGTTATGTTTTGTTAAATATATGCCACTCTCGTTTGATGTGAGTCGCGCTTTGAGAGGTTTTTATGGAAGAAGAACTGATTTCAAAAAAAGAATTGCTCGAGCTGACAGGCATTTCTTATGGTCAGCTTTACCGATGGAAAAGAAAAGATCTCGTTCCGGAAAGCTGGTTCATCCGCAAGTCAACATTTACCGGGCAGGAAACTTTTTTCCCAAGAGAAAAAATCCTCGCACGCATTGACAAGATCAAAAACATGAAAGAGGATCTCTCGCTCGACGATTTGGCGGGTGTGTTTTCCCCGCTCCCCGCAGACATAGAGTTTTCTGCCGAAGAAATCATTTCGCGGAACATCGTCTCCGAAGCGGCACTCGCAATTTTTCCGGAGAAAGAAC
>JAGWND010000241.1 GCA_028873075.1 Bacteroidota bacterium | reverse complement strand
TTTCCCCCATAAGTCCCATGTTTTGCCGATGCCTTGCCCCAGCACAAGAATAGTTTTATGTACAAACCCCGGATGAAGATTCTTGATCTCAGCGTTCATGCTGCTGTTTATCCGGGTTTCTTCGTTGCCGGTTAATCTGGAAATCATAAAATCAGATGCAGGAGAAATTATATAAGCTTCAGCTTTGTCATTGAAGAAAAGCCACGGCGTAGATGTTTGATTAAGTTTGAATTGTGGGGGTGCAAATACATCATCAGCATAACTGAAAGCATGCATAGGCCTGGGCAATGTAGTAAAAGAAGGAAAAGCCGCAGGCAATACAGCCGAGCCTTCCGGCAGAATAACAGAAAATATTATCACGGATTTTTTTGTATACCACCTGATTGAGGCTGCGTAAGGGATATCAGTTTTCCAACTAAACCGAACTTCTTTATACTTTCCAAGCGGATCATCACCATGTTTACCTGCGAGATTTGTAAGAGAATGTCCTATGCTTCCAATAAAGCTCCAGCGCATCTTTTTTGAAGTGATAACGTATGTGCCTCGTTCGGCATTTACCTTTACATCGAGCCCGGAGGATGATTGAGCATTAACGGAATGGCAAACAATAATAAAACTGTATATGAAAACGAATGCAATGATCTTCATAAAGAATTTTTCAGGACCATACAATAAAGGATCATTTGTTGAATGCCTACATAGGCTTACATGCTTTTTCATATCTTCAATCGCGGAACGATGCTGTGCATTTCCAGCATTTCATTTCTTATTTGATGACAAGAATTTTCCCCCACACGGGTTTATTGTTGCCGATGACGACTTGATAAAAATAGGGACCGTTTGCAACGATGCGGTGTGCATCATCTGTGCCGTCCCAAATCTCGTCGTGCTCGAGCGAGCCGGAGCGCACAGCGTTGGAAATAACCGTGCGGACAAGATTCATCCCGAAATCGAAAATTCTGACGGTTACCGACAAATCTTTTCCTCCGGTCGAATAATGAAGGCGAGCGATTTCGTTGTTCGGAGAAAAGGGATTGGGGTACGCGTATGTTGTGCTGCTGTTTCCGACCGCCTGAGACGCATGGAGAACGTTCCACGCTGCGCCGAATTGATTTCCCGAATCATACGTAACTGCGATTCCGTCATCGCCGCCGAAGAAGATTGTATCGCCCATTGCTGCCGCAGAATAAAATGCAGGCTGCGTGATTTGCTGTTTGATCGTCGGATCGAATATGCTTCCTGCACGGAGCCATGTCGTGCCTTCATCGGAGGAACGAAAAATTCCGTTATCGGTGACAGTGTAAACGATAGAATCACGAGAACCGAAGTTGTGTGCAAACTCGTCGAGCAGCGTTGTCTTCCATGTTACACCGTAATCTTCGGTGACGCTGACACCGCGGCGCTCTCCCGTTTTGTCTGTCGCAGCAGTTGCCGCCCACAAAATATTTTTCCCTTTATCATAGTGATGGTACAGCGCGACGACAAAATTTCCGGTGATCGGCTCTGTTTCATTTTGATAAGAAAATTTTTTCCACGAACGCCCGCCGTCTGTTGTCAAATTTAGTCCATCGGCAGTTCCTGCCCAGATCGTCGAATCATTTTCCGCGACGACGGAAAAGAGTCTGTGATTGTAATTTCCTTGCAAGCCGAGTGCGCCGCCGGTGGGGGCGAGATCAAAAACGAGTGAATCGCCCGGAGAAATTTCGTCAAGGTCGTCCGGCGGTATGATCACGCGCTGCCATGTTTCTCCATGATCGGTCGATTTGCGTAACATTCCGGCAAATGAAGCGATCCATACTGCGCTGTCGGTAAGGGCAATGTCGTACGTAATATTATTGATGTTCGTTGTAATGCCCAAGGCGCGTATTGTGCTTTTGGAGTTATAGAAGAGTGTATCAATATTGTCTGTATCCCGCGGCTGTGGAATGACTTTCCATGTCATGCCTCCATCAGGCGAATACCGAAGCCCGCTTCCTTCGGGCTGCGATTGATTGTTGATTGTCACGGTGTGTGCAGTTGCAACCCAAATTTCTTTTCCGTGTACTGCAAGAGCAGAAATATCTTCTTGTCCGAACTCCGGCGTCCCGTAAAAATTTTTCCATGTTGCTCCACGGTCGGTTGAAAGACTCAGCCCTTTTCCCGTGCCAAGCCAGATTGAATCACCCGAAGTAACAATGTCCGTCACACTGTTGCTGAGCGGTGCGGAAAAAGAAGAAACAACTGTTTTGTCGTGTAATTGATATGACGACGTGCGTAAAATCTGAGCTCTACTTGTTGATGAAATAGAAAAAACTGACAACACAAGGAGAAGTAAAGCCGTGAGCTTTAACTCGTGAGAAATATGCCGTCCTTTTTTCCCGGACGTTAGCCTTACGCCGCTGATCATTCGATATAAATTGTTTTTGAAATTATGTTGGAAACAGAGCCGGCGCGATCAACAGCTTTGAAAACGAAAACTCTGTACGTGGGGTGCTCAGTAGTGCTGCTGAGTGGAATGGTTAAAGTGTATACACCGTCGCCCGCAACGGCATCACCGCTGGAAATATTGAACGGCGGTTGAGGAGAAACACCGCCGTCATCGAACAAAGAAAAAGTTCCGACGACACTGCTGTCCGGGCGCAGCGATGTCAACGTTACGGATTTTATGTCTGAGAGTCCGTCTGAATCGGAAGCACCGACAGAAACTCTCACATTTGTTGAACCGCTTGCCGGAACGAACACCGTATCGGGCATGACGAGATTAGAAAGCTGCGGTGCGTGATTAGCAAGGTTCACGATAATAAAAGCCTTGCTCAGCGTGCTGCTGAACAAACCGGAGAAATTTTCCGCCTGAATGTGTGCGAAATACGTTCCTGCACTTTCTGTCGTTACGCGAAGGGGAACAGAGAGCGAATATGTTCCATTGCCGGCGCCGGATAATTCTCCCGCAGCAAGGATTGTGCTTCCGTCTGCGGAGATGAGAGAGAAATTGACTGAACGAACATCTTCCGCTCCGTTTGTGTCTTTCACTGACGCAGCAAGCTGGATCGCTGTGTCTGTCGTTGCTGTCGGGTTATGCGGAGAAGAAATAATTTTGAGCGAGTCGGGAGAGATTGTGATTGAAGCAAGAAACGGCGGAGGAGTTGTTTCGGAAATTGTTTTCGTCGGAAAATCGCACCCGGCGAGCCACAAAGATACGACGGCACTAAGGAAGAGCGGAATGGCGGAATAATGGAATGGTGGAATGATGGAATTACGTACCATAACTTAGCGCAGTTTTTTCCTTAAAAAAATGAAAGCTAAAAAAGAAGTAGCAATTTGTGTCTATAAAAGCTGCGCTTAGGATGATTGTAAGGTTGCATTATGATACCAAAAACCGCTCCGAAAGTCAAATGGAAATCGAAAACGGTGAAGGCGAAAATGAGAGTAGAAATATGAAAAGGGCTGCCCAACCTATAAGCGTGCGCGTGCTATCCAAAGGCTCTTCATTCAGCACCGGCGGGTGATCCAGCTTCACGACGAAAAATAAAATGAGCCCCCAGAAAAGCCAGCCGGTCCAGCCGAAGGAAGAGGTCATTCCAAGTAATGGAAGGAAACCGATCAGACCGATAATGATGATCACTGTGAACGCGATGCGGGAAATTATTTTGTGTTTGTCGCCGAACATGGTGTAGGAAATATGCCCGCCGTCGAGTTGTCCGACCGGAAGCAAATTCATTGCCGTAACAAACAAGCCGAACCACCCGGTGCACAAGAAAGGATAATGATACATTTCAGTCATCGGCGGAACAAAATGACGGCGCGGATCGGTGAGAAGAGATTTGAGCAGATCGTACATTGCAGTATTTCCGAAAGCGAGATCAACCCCGCCTTGCGGGATTCTCTTGACCGGTGAAAAATAATCCGGATGAATGCGAAGAATGAATTCCCTTCCGGGAAGATTCACAAATCCGTACACAAGCACAAGGAGCGTTGCGATGAATCCCGCAATCGGTCCTGCAACGCCGATGTCGAACATTGCTTTCTTGGAAGGGATAGGAGAACGTGTGCGAATGACCGCGCCCAATGTTCCGAAGTTGAGAAAACCTGCAATTGCCGGAAACGGCATAAAGAACGGAAGTGTCGCTTCAACCTTGTGATAACGCGCGGCAAAATAATGCCCGAATTCATGACACGAGAGAATAAACAAAATGGAAATCGAATACGGAAGCCCGCGCATGAAATTGTTCAAATCGAACGGATCAAGATTGAGCCACTGAACTCCCGCAACTGTCGTAGTAAAAAAAGTTATGACGAAGAGAAGAAAATGAAGTAATATTTTAGAAGGTTTCACTGGTTATGAAAAGATATTTTCCGAACGTAGTCACAGTCGTAGAACACCTTCGATGCGCCCTACGACTCTCAACAAAGATAATAAAAAAACAGTAGAAGAAAAACTTAATGAGCGCCGTACATCGCTAAAAATAAAAAGCTCTGATCCCGCAGTTACGTGATCAGAGCTGAAATAGATTTTACAAAAAATATTTATGCCAAAGATGGCGGTGGCAGTGGAGATGAACCTTCACCGCTTACAAATGCCGGTGGCGGCAGTGGAGATGAACCTTCACCGCTGACAAATGCCGGTGGCGGCAGTGGAGATGAACCTTCACCGCTGACAAATGCCGGTGGCGGCAGTGGAGATGAACCTTCACCGCTGACAAATGCCGGTGGCGGCA
>JAGWND010000240.1 GCA_028873075.1 Bacteroidota bacterium | reverse complement strand
GGCAATATACAAAAAAAGCCCCTGATTCGCATATCAGGGACTTTTTCAAATTTCGTGTTCTTCGTGGACAACAGAAATTCCTTCAGCATCTACTCTTTCGGAATCTCCATGGCAACATAGACGGAAGAGCCGTCGGGCTGCTTCACTCGCAGCATAATCGCATCTCCCGGCTTTTTTGACTGAACGATTTTATCAAAGCTCGAAAGAGTCGTAACAGGCAGGCGGTCGGCTTCAACGACAATATCGCCCTCGCGCAAAAAACGGCTCCACGCTTCTTTGTACGGCTTCACCTCAGAGACCATCACTTCGCTCTGAACGTTGCGTTCCTTTTGTGTTTTCACATCGGCTTTTTGTACCGAAAAACCGAGCTGGTCGAAATGAAGCGCCGGCTGCTTCTCTCCCGTCATTGCCTCTTCGTCGCTAGTGTTACCTTCATCATTCGAGGCAACGGTGCTATTTTCGGAACGCGGTTTCAGCGTTACAACTTTTTCCATCCGTTTGCCGTCGCGCCAAATCTGCAATGTTACTTTATCGCCGGGGTGTCTTCCGGCAATGAGCGTCTGCAATTCGTTCGGCGCGTTGACCGACTTTTTATCAACGGAAAAAATAATGTCGCCGTCTTTCACTCCGGCGTCCTGTGCCGCACTTCCTTCCAACACTTGCTGAACAAGAACGCCTTCCGCTTTATCGAGTCCGTTCGCTTTGGCAAACGTTTCATCAACGGCGCC
The DNA here is from genome assembly GCA_028873075.1 of Bacteroidota bacterium. Taxonomy (GTDB): domain Bacteria; phylum Bacteroidota; class Ignavibacteria; order UBA10030; family UBA8401; genus JAJYOI01. Next base: position 3,986 of record JAGWND010000240.1, on the reverse strand, counting down.
GATTTGCACGCCGATGTAGCCGCGATCAACTTTCCCGTGAAGAATCAAATCTTCCGCGACCGTCTTCACCAAATTGATCGGGATGGCGAAGCCGTACCCTTGATAGCGTTGATTGGTCGTGGCAATTGCCGTGTTGATGCCGATAACTTCGCCGGCGATGTTGACGAGAGCTCCTCCGCTGTTTCCGGGATTGATCGCCGCATCGGTCTGAATAAAATTCTCGACGCCGTAGCTGTCGCCGATAATGCCGATGTTCCTTCCGATATATGAGATGATTCCGGCAGTCACTGTCGAATTCAATCCCAACGGATTGCCGATTGCAATCGTCCACTGCCCCACGCGAACATTGTCGGAATTCCCGAGTGCGGCAACCGGTAAACTGTTTGCATCAACCTTGACAACAGCGACATCGGTCAGCGGATCGGTACCGACAAGCTTTGCTTGATAGCGGCGCGTGTCGTTCAACACGACTTCGATACCGTCGTCTGCGGCATCTTCAATAACATGATTGTTGGTGATGATGTATCCGTCTGCCGTCGCAATCACGCCTGAACCGGCTCCCTGCGTTTGCTCTTCCGGCATATGAAATTTGAAATCGGGAAAGAATTTGAAAAACTCGTCTAAATTTTTTCCAGACGGCTTTCTCGCTTTTGTCGTAACGACGATCGAAACAACGGACGGCGTCGCACTTTTTGCAACGCTCATAAATGCATCGCTCATCATTTTGAGGTCGGAATTTAGCGTCACCGGCGGCTTATCGGCTCCCAATTTCACGGATCGGGTCTGCGCCGTTCCGACGCCGACCGTATCGGAATTGATGACCAGCGTCACAGCAAAGACAATGCCGATCAGCACAAGAAAAATTATTGCAAGAATAGATTTTTTCATACGTCTCTCATTTTTAAGTCAATTTTTTACCACAAAGACACCGCGATACTGAAAAGATGTGAAAACCTAATTTTGTGTTTTTGTGCTGTAGTGTGAACCACCTACCTACAAAACATTCAACAACGAAAGCGAGCGCAACGTTCGCGCACCTGCTACATGATACTGCATGTATGTTTGCAGCAGCGCAAGTATTTCATTCTGCCCGCGGGAATCAATGGGTCGCTCTGCAACCTCCTCCATCGGCGCTGAAGCAAAAGACACAAGCGCACGGAGCGCGCCTTTACTAAGCCGGATGCCGGCGCCGTCATGTTGCACAATACACTTCGAGCAAAGAACAGAACCGCGCGCTAAGATCACATGAACGAACCGAACTTCGTCATCTTCAAGCACATGTGCGCCGCACCGCGAACACGATTCGAAATAAGGAGCGAACCCCAAATGCCGCACCAACTTCAACTCGAATGCAAGAAGAACATTGAAAGCGCGTTGCTTGGCAATTTCCAACGCATGCAAAGCATCGTTCAAGAGCGCAAACATATGCCGATTTTCTTCTTCATCGTGCATAACCAGATGGACAAGTTCAATGACCGCTAAACCGATTGCAAGTTTCTCCGGCTCCCCGCGCGTTCTGAAGAAGGGCTGAACGATTTCACTTTGAGAAAGAAGATAAAGCTCGCGGCGCTCTTTTTTGTAAATGACAACCGAAGAGTGCGTCATCGGCTCGAGCGAAGCGCCGAATTTATTTTTTGCCGCACGAGCACCCTTGGCAAGAACGCTGATCTTGCCGAACTTTTCGGAATAAAGCGTTACGATTTTGCTCGTGTCGCGGTACTTCATCGAGCGCAGCACAATCGCATCAGTCGAAACTATCATACATCCTTCCCCAAAGAGGTTTTCAACAAAGCGCCTTTCATCGTTTCGGAAATTGAAACCGCATACGGCGGGCGCAGCACACCTCGTTCTGTAACGATCGCCGTGATCAACCCGCCCGGTGTGATATCGAATGCAGGATTAAACACGTTGACGCCGTACGGCGCACTGCGTGTGCCGAATCCTTCCGTTACTTCATTCGCTTGACGTTCTTCGATTGGAATCATCTCGCCATGCAACAGCGATACATCAATTGTCGAAGTCGGTGCGGCAACATAGAACGGAATGCCGTGCTCCTTCGCAATAATAGCAACGTTGTACGTGCCGATTTTATTCGCTGTATCGCCATTCGCCGCAATCCGGTCGGCGCCGACAACAACGAGATCAATTTTTTTTCTCTTCATCACAAATGCGGCGGCGTTATCGGTGATCAGCGTAACAGCAATTCTCTGCTTTTGCAATTCCCACGCAGTCAAACGGGCGCCTTGAAGAAGCGGTCTCGTTTCATCGGCATACACTGAAATATTTTTCCCTTGAGCGGCAGCGGTCGTAATAATCGCCTGCGCTGTTCCCTCCCCCCCGGTTGCAAGCGCACCGGTGTTGCAGTGCGTAAGAATTGCTGCCCGCTGCGGCACAAGATCGTTCCCATAGCGTCCGATCGCCGCGCACATTTCTTCGTCTTCACGATGAATAGCCTTCGCTTCATCCAGCAAACACCCGACAATGTCCCGCGGAGAATTACATTCACTTTGATTTGCAGAAACCAATCCCCATGATTGATGAATCTGCCGCAGGCGGGCGCGCATCCGTTCAATTGCCCAAGAAAGATTCACCGCGGTGGGGCGGGTTGACTGAAGCATCGAAGCCGTCTCTTCAAAGCTTTTTGTAAGCTTTTCCCAGCCTTCTGCTTTCGAGTGTTGGAGTCCTAGGACAAGTCCGTACGCCGCAGCAACGCCGAGCGCCGGAGCTCCGCGAATCTTCAGCGATGTTATCGCTTCCGCAAGAACAGAAGGCCGATCGGTTTCGATGTACATTTCTTCCGTCGGAAGTTTCGTTTGGTCTATGAAACGAACGCGGTCGCCGGCCCATTCGATACTGCGAATCATGTTTGTTAAGCCATTTGACACATGAACATTGAATATTGAACATTCACTCGCAACGTTGTTGAAGGAATGTCCAATGCTCAATTCTCAACAACCAATGTTCAATTGGTTTTCTTTGCCCATCTAATCTTCAAATCTCGACAAATCCCTGAACGAACGGTACCGATCCTGCACTTTTAAATACGTGAGCTCGCGCAAACCGTCAACACTGAATTCCTCGACGCAGAACGACGCCATTGCGCTTCCGTAAATCACCGCCTTCTTCAAATTAGCATCGGACAAATCGTCGGTCTTTGCAAGCCAGCCGATGAAGCCGCCGGCAAACGTGTCACCCGCGCCTGTCGGATCATAGATATTTTCCATCGGATACGCCGGTGCAGAAAAAATTGTGTTCTCGGTAACGAGCAGGGCGCCATGTTCCCCCTTTTTAATAATCAGAATTTTCGGCCCCATGCCGATCACTTTCTTTGCAGCGCGGATTAAATTTGCTTCTTGTGTCAGCAGCCGTGCTTCAGAATCGTTGATGATCAACACGTCAATGCGGCGAAGCGTTTTCAAAAGCTCATCCCGCTTTCCTTCAATCCAGAAATTCATCGTATCGCCGACAACTAATTTCGGTTTTTCAATTTGGTCGAGCACTTTCCGCTGAAGCACCGGATCAATATTACCAAGGCAAACATATTTGCTGTGCTTATACGCCACAGGAATTTTCGGGTCGAACGTTTCGAACACATTCAAATGCGTGAAGAGCGTATCGCGTACATTGAGATCGTAATGATATTTGCCGGACCAGCGAAATGTTTTCCCTTTCTCAATAACTTGCAGCCCTTCCAAATCAACCGAGCGATTCTCCAAAAATTTTATCGCGGATTGCGGAAAGTCGCCTCCCACAACGCCGACAAGCTTTATCGGCGCAGCAAAATAACTTGCTGCGGCTGAGATATACACCGCAGAGCCGCCTAATGCTTCTTTTGTTTTTCCGAACGGCGTCTCGATAGTATCGAGCGCAAGCGAACCGACAACGAGTAAACTCACTGAACTCTCCTTTTAGAAAATAATAACGTCGTGTGAAAATCCTTCGTACTAACAGAGCCTTTGGAAAGATGAAATAGTGGAATGATGGAA
>JAGWND010000239.1 GCA_028873075.1 Bacteroidota bacterium | reverse complement strand
GAAAGCCGGAAGCCCGGAGACTGATGACGACGAATTACACCTTTTGAACACGCTTACGATGCACAACGAAAAAGAAGAGCGGATTCTTTACCCTGCAATTGATCGTACGATGAATGACGCCGAACGCGAAAAAGTTTTCCACACAATGCAGAACACTCCGGAAGAACGCTACAACAAATGCTGTTAAAAACCGCAAAAGAATCGGATTTCATCGCGCAAGATTCCGCCGCTTTTTATGACGGCATTGCACCGGGGTACGATGCGATGACGAATTTCCGGAAGCGGTTTGTGCAGGAAAAGCCGTTCTTCAATCTTCTTGTGCAAAAGTACGGGATCAGAACTGCGCTCGATGCCGGCGCCGGTACCGGTTTTCATTCATTGCTGCTTGCGCAGTTAGGCGTTCAGGTCGCTTCCGTAGATGTTTCGCAGGAAATGCTGAAGCGTGTGAAGTCGCACGCACGTGAAATGCATCTCGAGATCAAAACGTTCAGCGCGGATTTCAAAAATGTGGACAAGGAAGTTCCGGGGACGTTCGATGCCGTGATCAGCATGGGCAATTCTCTTGCGCACGTTCTTTCGCACGAGGAGCTGAGAACGGTGTTTCGAAATTTTATGTTGAAACTCAACACGGGAGGAATTCTGTTCCTTCAAATGCTGAACTATGAAAAGATTCTTGCCGAGAGGAAAATTATTCAAAGCGTAAAAGAAGCCGGCGACACGATCTTCGTGCGGTATTATGAATTTCACCATGGGCTTTTGAATTTCAATATTCTGGCTCTTGAAAGAAAAAACGGCGTTATCGAACATGCGCTCCACACGACTCTTCTTCGCCCGGTCGTCAAAGATGAGGTTCTTTCGGCACTTGCCGATGCGGGGTTCGCGAAAATGAAAATTGCCGGCAGTATTTCAATGGACGAGTTCCAACCGATGAAATCGAAAGACCTTGTTGTGCTCGCACAAAGAGAATGACGAGTACTCAACCACCATAATAAGAAAGGATTGCTTTGCCGATTACCGTAAAAAGAATTTACGACGCGCCGGAGAAAAGCGACGGCTACAGAATTCTTGTTGACCGGCTGTGGCCCCGCGGCATCTCAAAAGATTCGGCGCATATTGATGAGTGGCTGAAAGAGCTTGCGCCGTCAGATGCGCTGCGGAAATGGTTCCATCATGATTCGGAACGATGGCAGGAATTTCAGAAGCGCTATAAAGCGGAACTGGATTCCTCCGCACTTCAGGAAACTCTTCGGCGCTTGGGCGCAATGGCGAAAAAGAAAAAAGTCACGCTCTTATTCGGCGCAAAAGATATTGAACGTAACAACGCCGCGGCGCTGGCTTCATTCATAAAGAAAATGCTCTGATGACTGAATCAAAACGAACCGTGATTACCATTTTTGTTGTGCTGTTTTCTACGGCGGTATGTGTTTCACTGCTCATCTTTTTCTTTGGCAGATCGGAAAGCACTCACGGAGAAAATCATACTTCGTCCGCTTATGTCGTTACAGTTTCCACAAATCCGCTGGACATTAAAGACGGGCGCACGATTATGGAAAAGAGTAAATGTTTTTCCTGCCACAGCATTAACGGCGCCGGTGGAACGATCGCTCCTTCACTGAACGGCGTGAGGTACCGCAAAACGCCGGAGATGATTTCTCAGTGGATCAAATCTCCCGGCTCGATTAAACCCGGCACGGCAATGCCGCAATATCCGTTTTCCGATGAACAAATTGCGAAGATCGTTAGCTATCTGGAAACGGTTGATTCACTTCACACACACTAACAATTCATTCAAGCTATCTGGAGTAGTTCTATGAAACGTCTTTGGTTCAGTTTTTGGACAGTTATCATTGTTTCGTTCCTTGTTCTCGGTTGGGCGGGAACAAGAATTTATCAGCAGCATCCGCCGATTCCCGACAGAGTTGTCACGACTGACGGAACGGTTGTGATTCCTTCCGGCGATATTGAACGCGGGCAAAATGTGTGGCAGGAAATGGGCGGAATGGAAGTCGGTTCGGTATGGGGACACGGAAGTTATGTCGCACCGGATTGGTCTGCCGATTGGCTGCATCGCGAGGCGGTGTTCATTCTTAATGAATGGTCGGAGAACGATTTTGGAAAATCGTACGATGTCCTCTCCGCCGATCAGCAAGCTTCATTGCAGTCACGCCTGACGACGATGATGAAGGAAAATACGTACGATGCGTCCAGCAATACCCTCACCATTGAACCGGTCCGCATGCGTGCGTTCGAAGCCAACCTTGCACATTATTCCGGCGTTTTTGCTAATGGGCATGTCAAGTACGCGATTCCTAAAGGTGCGCTGACAGACAGAACAAAGCTTCGCGAGCTTGCCGCATTCTTTTTCTGGACATCGTGGGCGACGACGGCGCACCGGCCGAACAGTCCCGCCGAAGGCGGGATAAGCTACACAAGCAATTGGCCGCACGAATCGCTCGTCGGAAATCAGCCGACGGCTGACGCGATTGTGTGGACAGGCGTGAGCATTATTGTTCTTCTTGCCGGAATCGGCGGAATGGTGTGGTATCACGCATCAAAGATCAGCGGCACTGCAGCGCCCGTTGCGCCGGATTCCGATCCGCTCTTTAATTCTACTCCGCTGCCGTCTCAAAAAGCGGTCATCAAATATTTCTTTGTTGTCTCCGGCTTGATTCTTCTGCAGATTCTCTTGGGTGTTATCACTGCGCACTACGGAGTAGAAGGAGACTCGCTGTACGGAATTCAGCTGAGCGCCATTCTGCCGTACGTTGTTACGCGGACGTGGCACACGCAGCTCGGAATTTTCTGGATTGCCACTGCGTGGCTCGCGGCGGGATTGTATATTGCGCCGGTGGTGAGCGGGCATGAACCGAAGGGACAGAAATTCGGCGTTAATGTTCTTTTCACCGCGCTGCTTGTCGTTGTTCTCGGCTCGATGGCGGGAGAATGGCTCAGCATCAATCATAAACTTTCAGAAAGCTTGTGGTTTTATTTCGGAACGCAGGGACTTGAATATGTCGATCTCGGCAGAGTCTGGCAAATCGCACTCATTATCGGATTAGCGCTCTGGGTTTTCCTGGTCGGGCGCTGTATTGTCGTTGCATTGAAACGCGGCGATGAAAACAAATCGCTGTTGACATTATTTTTAATTTCTGCCGTTGCTATCGGCGGCTTTTATATGGCGGGCTTGATGTGGGGAAAGCACACCAATCTTTCCATCATTGAATACTGGCGGTGGTGGGTTGTGCATTTGTGGGTGGAAGGATTCTTTGAAGTGTTTGCAACCGTCATCATCGCATTTTTGTTTGCAAAGCTGAAGCTAATCCGTTCCGAAACGGCAAACCATTCCGTGGTTTTTTCCTCAACAATATTTCTTGCCGGCGGGATTATCGGAACGCTGCATCATCTCTATTTTGCCGGAACGCCGACCGCAATTCTTGCGCTCGGCTCCGTCTTCAGCGCGCTGGAAGTTGTGCCGCTGGTGCTCGTCGGATTCGAAGCGTGGGACAACATCCGCCTTTCGCAGGCAAAGCCGTGGGTGGCAAAATACAAATGGCCCCTCTATTATTTCATCGCCGTCGCTTTTTGGAATATGGTCGGTGCAGGTTTGTTCGGTTTCATGATCAATCCGCCGATTGCGCTCTATTACATGCAGGGATTGAACACCACACCGGTGCACGCTCACGCCGCGTTGTTCGGAGTATACGGTATGCTCGGCATCGGCTTAATGTTATTCACCCTGCGCGTGATGTGGGTGCGCGAGGACTGGAAGGAAGGGCTGTTGAAGTTTTCCTTCTGGGCGCTCAACATCGGCCTGATGGCGATGGTGGCGATCAGCTTGCTGCCGCTCGGACTGATGCAGACGTGGGCTTCGGTGAAGTACGGCTACTGGTACGCACGGAGCGCGGAATTCCTTTCCACACCGCTGATGCAAAACATCAAATGGTCGAGAATGTTCGGCGATACGATTTTTGCTATCGGTGCGATTGCGCTGGTGATTTTCGTGTTCGGTTTGGCGACGGGAAGCTCGCTGAAGAAAGAGAAATCATTAGGCTGAATACCGAGTGAAGCAGAGCTTCACTCAATTTTCTGAAGAAACAAAAATAGGCTTGCATGCAAAGGAATAAATAATATTACTTAGAATTTTAAGAAACGAATGGAGGAGAATTTAGAAAATGGAAAGTCGTCTTGATTATGGTAAAGTCCTTCCGGAGGGAATGAAAACAATTTATGCTCTGGACCACTACAGTGCTCACTGTGGATTGGAACCTGAATTACTTGATTTGATTAAGCTTCGTGCATCTCAAATAAACGGATGCCCTTACTGCATTGATATGCACAGCAAAGATTTGAGAACACGGGGCGAATCGGAACAGAGAATTTATGGGCTTAGCATTTGGAGGGAAACTCCGTACTATACAGAAAGAGAGCGTGCAGCATTAGCTTTTACGGAGGCAATTACTTTGATTGCAAACGATCGTGTATCTGATGAAGTTTATGATCAGGTAAGGAAACAGTTTGTTGACGAAGAAATTGTAAAACTTGTTATTGCAATATCAGTAATAAACGTTTGGAATCGTTTTGCAATTACATTCGGCGATGAACCGGGCAGTTACAAGCCGGACCATTTTGTAACTAAAAAAGGCAAAGACAGCCGTTGAGCTGAGTACCAGCAGGTAACAGGCCTTTCGCAACAGAAGATGCAGGGCGCTCTCCAGATGCCCTGCATCTTTT
>JAGWND010000238.1 GCA_028873075.1 Bacteroidota bacterium | reverse complement strand
GTTTGCCTTCGCAATCTTTTCAACGATCGGAATAACTCCTGCCGTTACCGTGGAATCATTTATTCCCCACGCGGTTTTGAACACGGGAACCGGGAGGCATAAATAAATTTTGGGATGCGTCCGAATCGTTTTGAATGTGTCTATAAGAGCCTGATAATCTTTTTCAAAAGTATCCGCGTGCCAGTTTTGACTTTTGGTGTCGTTCGTTCCCAACATGATAATGATGATGTCGGGTTGAAATGCAAAAGCATCGGCAAATTCTTTACAGCTCCAGTACGGAAAGTCGCCGTGTTGTTGAAGCGTCGTCGCGCTTTTTCCCAGATTCATCACCGAATAACCGTGTCCCAAAACACTGTCGAGCACAACAGGGTATGCTGTTTTAGATTGCATTGCCAAACCGTAGCCTTCGGTAATACTGTCACCGACGCAGGCAATTCTTATTTCTTCTGTTGAACAGGAAGCAAGAAACAAAATGATCATCAAGAGACTAACGAGAAGAGGCTGCTTCATAGTGCACGTTACTTCACTCCGGCAAGCGCTCTATCCAAATGCACGTAGCCTCCGTCAACAAAAATCCACTGTCCCGTAATATGAGACGCTTGTTCTGAAACAAGGTACGCAACCATCGAAGCGATTTCTTCTTTCGTCGTCATCCGTTGTCCCAACGGAATATTTTTCACGATCTCGGAAAGTTTTTTTTGAGGCTCGTCGAACGTCTGGATCCATTTTTCGTACAGCGGCGTCATCACTTCAGCGGGAATGACGGCGTTCACGCGAATACCGTACGGAAGAAGCTCGACCGCCCACTCGCGCGTCAGCGCCAACTGCGCCCCTTTCGATGCGGCGTAGCCGGAGGTATTTCCTTGTCCCGTTACCGCGGTCTTCGAGCTGATGTTGACTATTGAGCCTCTGGATTTTTTCAACGCATCGAGAGCGTAATGAGCAAGATAATAATAGTGGTGGAGGTTTTTGTTGAGCGACGCGAGAAATTTTTCGGGATCGCCTTTTCCCAATCCGACGCCGTCGTTCACCCCTGCGTTGTTGATAAGCGCATCAATGCGTTGATATTTTTGAAGAGTTTCATCAACGACTCGTTTGCAATTTTCTTTCGGCGACAACTCGACCTGAATAAAGTTGGCTTCTTTGCCTCGGCTCTTCAGCTCTTTCACAAGCTGTTCCGCGCTTTCTTTATCGCGTGTTGCAATGACAGGGATTGCACCTTCCGCCGCGAGCGCGCGTGTAATGCCCTCACCGATTCCTTTTGATCCGCCGGTAACGATCATCACTTTGTTTTCGATGCCGAGATCCATGGTTCACCTGTTAGTTGAATATTGAACATTGGATGTTGAACATTTCCGAATGCTCAATGTTCAATTCTCAATGCACAATAATTAATGTGCAGAATGTTCTTCCCACGCAACAACATTCTGCTTTGCCGTTCCGAGTCCGTCAATTCCCAATTCAACAACGTCGCCCGGTTTCAGATACCGCGGCGGCTTCAAGCCGAAGCCGACGCCGGACGGCGTTCCGGTGGAAACGACATCGCCGGGAAGCAGCGTCATAAACTGCGAAACGTAACTGACCAAAAATGGAATTTTGAAAATAAGATCGGCAGTGGTTGAGTCTTGCATGATCGCGCCGTTCACCTTCAGCCACAGGCGCAAATTTTCCGGATCGGGAATTTCATCGCTTGTTGCGAGGAACGGCCCCATCGGCGCAAACGTGTCGGCGCTTTTTCCTTTCACCCACTGCCCACCTCGCTCAGTTTGAAATTCCCTCTCGCTCACATCGTTATGGAGAACGTAACCGGCAATGCACTTCATCGCTTCCGCCTCGCTGATATACGATGCCTTCTTTTCGATGACAAGAGCAAGCTCGACTTCCCAATCTGTTTTCGTGCTGTTCTTAGGAATGACAAGATTGTCGTTCGGACCTGCTAACGCAGTGGTAGATTTAAAAAAAATCACCGGCTCAGAAGGAATGCTCGCGCCGCTTTCGTGTGCGTGTTTCGCATAGTTTAATCCGATACACGCAATTTTTGAAGGGCGTGCCATCGGCGCACCTAACCGTACATTGTTTTGTACAGCAGGAAGGTTTCGTTCATTTTTAGAAACCCACGTTTGAAGGTTTTTTATTCCGCCGTTTCCCCAAAATGTTTCATCAAAATCTTTTGTGAAGGCGCTGACATCGCGTCGTGTTCCATCTGAAAAAATAATCCCCGGTTTTTCTTTGCCCGGTTCGCCGAATCTGATAAGCTTCATTGTTTCCCTTTCAGAAGTATGTACTCGCCGCTAAGGCTCTAAGACACAAATGAATTGAACATTGAGAATTTATGAATTCAACGTGATAAACCCCCCGTCAATCGGATAGCCGCTGCCGGTGATGAACGACGCCTCGTCGCTGCACAAGTACAGTGCAAGCGCGGCGACTTCGTCCGGCTCTCCCATTCTCCCGATCGGCTGCGATTGTGATAACTTTTCAAACATTTCTTTCTCTTTGCCGGGATAATTCTTTGCAAGAAATCCGTCAACGAACGGCGTGTGAATTCTCGCCGGCAGAATCGCGTTGCAGCGGATGCCGTATTTGATGTAATCCTTCGCAACGGAGTACGTCATTGCCAACACCGCGCCTTTCGTCATGGAGTACGCAAACCGGTCTGCGAGACCGACAACGGAAGCGATGGACGCCATATTGACAATACAGCCGCCGTTATTTTTTTTCATGTGAGGAATGACGGCATGGAGGCAATTGTATACACCTTTCACGTTAATGGCATACAATCTGTCAAAATCTTGCTCCGCCGTGTTTTCAACGTTTCCTATATGAGCAACACCGGCATTGTTGATAAGGATATCGATCGGATGCTGCTGTGCAATGCTGCCGATTGCCGCAATAACATCGTTCTGTTTTGAAACATCGCAGTGATGAAACATTGCCGTCTGTTTCTTCTCTGAAATTTCTTTCACCACTCGTTCACCCGCTTCGTGATTAAAATCGAGCAGGTGGACAAATGCACCGCGCGCGGCAAATTTCTTTGCAATCGCCTCGCCGATGCCGCTTCCGCCGCCGGTGACGACGGCAGTTTTATTGTTTAATGTGAATGTTTCCATGCCTCTCCGTCCGGGAAAGAATATTTTTCCAAGCTCTCCGGCTTCATCGTAATGCTATACCCGGGTGCTGCCGGTGGCATGTACGCACTGTTGCGAATCGCTACCGGATCAACAAAATGTTCGTGAAGATGATCCACATATTCAATCATCCGGTTCTCCATTGAACCGGAAATGCAGATGTAATCAATCATCGAAAGGTGCTGCACGTACTCACACAAGCCGACACCGCCGGCATGGGGGCAAACAGGGATGTTATACTTTGCCGCCAACAGCAGCACCGCAAGAACTTCATTCACGCCGCCGAGCCTGCAGCTATCTATCTGGCATATATCAATTGCTCCCGATGTGATGAATTGTTTGAACATTACTCTGTTGTGGCAATGTTCGCCTGTAGCGATTTTTATCGGGTGAACCGCTTCGGCAATTTTTTTGTGCCCCAAAATATCGTCCGGACTTGTCGGCTCCTCGATCCACCACGGTTGAAATTGTGCGAGCTTTTTCATGGTTGCGATCGCTTCATCAACATTCCATTTCTGATTGGCATCCATCATCAATTTCATCTCGTAGCCGATTTCTTCTCGAATGATTGACGCTCGTCTTATATCATCGTTCAGATCTGAACCGACTTTCATCTTCAAATATTTCCAGCCGCTGTGCTTTGCTTCGCGGCACAGGCGGCGGATTTTTTTGTAGTTGTAGCCCAGCCACCCTGCCGACGTTGTATATGCCGGGTAGCCGTTCTTCATCAAAAACTCGATTCGTTCTTTTTTCTTCGGCTCGTTTTCCCTCAGCAGTGCCAGCGCTTCTTTCGGTGTAATTGCATCGGTGATGTATGTGAAATCAACGCACGAAAGAAATTGTTCGGGTGTCATATCGGCAACGAGCTTCCAGAGCGGCTTCTTCTCTGCCTTGGCATACAAATCCCAGACTGCATTAACGAGAGCCGCTGTTGCAAGGTGAACAACACCTTTTTCCGGACCGAGCCAGCGCAATTGACTGTCGCCCGTTATCATTCTCCAAAATCCCGCCATATCGTTTGTCAATGACTCGAGCGATTTTCCTTTCACAAGATAGGAAAGCGATTTGATCGCTTCAACGCACAGCTCATTTCCTCTGCCGATCGTGAACGTGAGTCCGTGCCCCGACTTGTCGGGGCGGTCTGTTTGAAGAATGACATACGCGGCGGAATAATCGGGATCAGGGTTCATCGCGTCCGAGCCGTCGAAGAATTTGCTCGTGGGGAAGCGGATATCTTTTGCAATAATATTTTTTACTGACATGGGCATAATCTTCGGATGATCGGATCGTCGGAATAATGGAATTTCATTCTCCGAGCCCGTACACCTTTTCTGCATTACCGCCGAGTAGTGCAGCTTGTTCTTTTTCAGAAAACTGCTGCATGTAGTGAAGAACAATCGACATTATTTCCTGATAATCGCCTGCCACTGTGCACACGGGCCAATCCGAGCCGATTATGATTCTTTCGGAACCGAACAATTCAAACACAGCATCAAGATACGGAAAAAAATCTTCCCTCTTCCATTGCTTCCAATCCGCTTCCGTTACCATCCCCGAAACCTTGCAGTAGATGTTGGGAGATTGTGCCAACATTTTTATTTCTTCTTTCCACGGAGAAAGAATT
>JAGWND010000237.1 GCA_028873075.1 Bacteroidota bacterium | reverse complement strand
TTGTTATTGCAAACCGCTAACGATATTGTTCGAATACTATTGATGGAAGCACTATGCTGTGTCCAGTTATTTCCATTGTCGGTCGAACGAAAAAGACCGCTTCCTCCGTCGGTTCCAGCGATAATAGCACCGTTGCTAGTTTCAACTAAAGCATAAACCACACTTCCGCTGACAATGCCAGAGTTCGTTTTAACCCAAGTTGCTCCATTGTCTGTTGATCTGAAAATGCCTGTGTTTGAGCCCGCAAAGACATAATTACTTGAATTGACAAGGATGCACGTAATGAAATCTGGTGTCAAGTTGCTGGCAACATTTGTCCAGTGTTCTCCAACATCCGTTGAGCGATAAATATTTCCGCCGCCGGTTCCTACATATAATATTCCATTTTTGTCAATTGCTATTGTGCGTGCATCATTCCAGCTTCCACCCAAATGCAATTGAACCCAGGAATTATTATCACTGTCGAAGTGATACAAACCGCCGTAGAGTGTACCTACAAAAGTACGACCAGAGGAGTGTACTGCAAACGATAAAACATAGTCTTCAGAAGGACCGTTTGCAAATTGCCAAAAGATATCTTTTGACTCGATTGGTGGTTGTGATTCGGTAAGAATGGAGTTTTTTTTACACCCATATATCAATAGCATAAGGGCTATGAGTAAAAATTGAATGCGCAACAGCTTTAAGTTCTTCATATCTGTTGGGGTTTATAAATCAATTGCAAAACAATTTCACCTAACGGAATAACGCACTGCATTTTGCACCATTGTCCACATGAAAGATGATCCCTCAAAGGGAGGATCATATTTTTTCCTTCTTCATTTGCGTCGCTTTAAAAACTTTCCCTTGTTTGCCATAGGTTGTCCATTCGCCGGCTTGCTTCCCTTTTTCAAAATAGCCTGAGCGCATTCGTGTCCCATCTTTGCGGAACCATTCGAAATATCCGTGGGGCTGCCCGTTAAGCATTGTTCCTTTTGCCCAAATACTTCCGTCGTTGTGATACTTCACATATTTTTCCGGCTTAGACTTTTGGGGTGTGTCAGACGTCTGTTTAGATATTTTTGCCATAGCGCCTCCTCTATTCAATCAGCAGCGTCAAAATTTCGTGCGCCGCCATTGTAATCACATGAACTTGTTTACCTTTCTCTTCAAAAGGAGAACTGATGAAGATCGTTTTCAGATTATTGTGAAGCTCTATCGTAAACTCATCTTTTGTATCAGACGGATTGTAAAGCCGGGCGAGGAATCCGCCGTTCTTTGACGGCTTGAGATAACTGACAATCGTTTTGCTTGAGTTCACAACAAACGGGGCAGAAACTCTTTTGTGCTGCGGCGTAATTTGCAGCAATACTAACGGCTGACTTCGCTCAATTCCCATGCGGGTAATTGCCGCGGCGTTGTAGCCGTCATGAGGAATGAGTGAATAATGATAGGTGATGATTCCCTCCTGATCTGCCTTATAGTTCGTGTGCCAGTAATTATTTAACACGTAGCTGTAGAGTGTTGCTGACGGCGAACTCTTTTTCTTCCACTGCGGATGATACACGTTGGGCAGCTCGCTGTGCATTTCGCCAATTTCAATCAGCGGAGCTTCGTTAACGCACAGCGTTACGCCGTACGTGCCGTTAGAAACATCCGCCCATCGCTGCGCAGAATAGTAATCTTTGCACGAGCCGTTCAACTGATCTTCTTCCGGCTTGATCACTGCATACCCCAAATCAATCCTCGTTGTTGCGTCGGGCACATTCAACGGAAATCCGAAATGCGCCGCTTCTTTACTCCTGATTTTCTTTTTGTCAATCGTGTTGATGATGTCAACTCTGTTCATTCCGTGGATCACCATAATTTCCTGCTTCAACGAATTGCACCCCGGCGCCTTCGATTCGACGAGCAGCGAAGCAACCAACGGGCCATGTTCTTTCACAGAAATGGTTACACTGTCTGCCGTCAGCGCTTTGGAGGCATCGAGCCCGTCAACGTAAAAAAATTCGTTAAGCCCGTGCTCGCCGTTTGTGTCCGCCAATCCCCTGCGGCTTTTGCCGAAAATGAAATGACGTATGCTTCCCGCGTGCCCATCAAGATCAATCCCGATATTTCCATCGGTGATTTTTCTCCCCATTACGCTTAAATCGCTTCGGTACGATGGTGTCCCTTTTTCAAGCGTAAAGATTTTCGATGAAAGAGGGGGTACATCCTGCGCTAAGAACGCCACATCGCCATTCGTCAGTTTTTGAGACGGAACCTCAACTCCTTCTTCGTCTTTCACAACATCACCGGCGTCTGTTTCCGATTTCGAAATAATGACCAGATCGGTGCGCTTCCACGAATTGGTGTTGATCACTTGAAACACATTTGTATGCACAGAATCCGGAACGATGCTCTTAAGCAATTCACCTGTTTGATGCACCGCGGAATCAACAAAGCCCCGCTTTATGCTCCACTGGTCCATCGCAAATTTAGTGTCCGGGTCGCTGACACTGTTCCACGCGCCCCATGTATGCTCATCGAAGAGCAGAACGTTTCTCCACGCATTGTAAAATTTGTTCTTGTTGTATTTCTGCGGATTGATGATCGAGTACAATGCTTCCGTTTGAACTAATTTTTCAGATGCGATTCTGTTCTCACCCAGCTCGTGTGCAGTTGAAAGAGCGCCGTCTTCCCAATACGGTGTAAAGTCGCCGGAGTATGTGGGCAGCACTGCGCCGTATTTCTTTTCAAAGTCGGAAAACATTTGCCCCACTGTCGAGAGAATAATTTTCGGCGAAAGATATGTTTCATTCCACGTGCGCACAAAATCGGAAAGCGTAGAATCGGTCGGGCCGTTATCGCCATTGATGCTGTATCGCACCTGTACAATATCGTAGGGATACTTGATGCTGCGCTGCCAGTCAAAATACTCCGCCAAATCTTTTTTGAATTTCATTTCATTCTTCGCTATCGCGCCGTAGTGAAAATGACTGTAGCCCCAGCCCGCCATCCAGTACAATATCTTCTCTTCCCCGGACGGCGAGCGCCAGTAAAACGGCCGGTCGCTCCGCGCGATGTTAGAATATCCCATTCTGTCGCCGCTGTTATACGAACCGTTGGGACCGCTCGAGAAATACCGTATGCCCGCTTGAGCAAGTGCGGGGACCATATTCCACGTCATTCCGGGAACATCCGTGACCATGGCGGTTTGCAGCGCGATGCCGTAGTTTTCTTTCAACGAGCGCGCAAATTCCGTCAGCTTGAAAAACTCCTCCGGGCGCATCAAGCCTGTCAGTTGATTGGCAAGCAACGCACCGAGCCCGATGCTGCCGTCTTTCACGTCGTCAAGAAATTCTTTTTTCTGCGCCTCACCGGCGGTCGTAAGAAATTCTTCAACGGGCCACTGGATTTCGATATTCCATTTGTACTGCGCTTCTTTCGGATACAACTTTGTTTTTTGAATAAGCTTCATCGCTTCGGCAATGTTGGCAAGCTGCTTCTTCATCACATCGGGCTGAAGATCGGAATATCCGATATCGTTGTGCGAATGGGAAATGAAATACAGGTTTTTTTGTTGAAGCGGCAACACGGTTGCGCGGATCGGTTTCTGCGCTTCTTTATTTATTGAAACGTATACCGTCACGTCGCGCGGGGATGATGAAACCGGCACGGCACACTCGATATCGTTGACACCAATCTGCAGACCGACCGACATCGGCTTACCCCTGGCGATGCGAACGGTTGCAGTGCCTTGTGCGTCGGGATAGTTCACTTCGACATTGACCGCCTGCATGATTGTACCGCCGTGCTGCATGTACAGCGGAAGCGGCTCTACCTTGAGGCTTTTCTCAAAATTATACATAAAGGTCATGAGCCAGTCGGGAGAATTATCGGGAGCGCCGGTAATTTTTAACGTGAGGGGCTTTCCCTTTGCAAACTGCAAGAGCGGAACTTTAAGATACATGTAGCCGTACGTATCGTCGAGAGCGTCGGACGCTTTATGCTCAAAGAACAATGCGCACCCGTCGCTCGCAGTGAGCACCCATCTTTTTTCCGTTCTGTTCTTGTACGTTTTGACGTCGAAATATTTTTTACCGTTGATGTAAAAGCCGAAAATCCGGTCGCCCCTGCTCGTTCCGGTCGAGTAGGCAGCAATCCACACAAAGTAAGCGTACCTGCCCGACATGCGCATGGGAATCGGGTTCGTTTCCCATTCGATATTCATTGTGCCGTCTGTGCACCGGGTCAGCAACGCCATTGTTGCGGAAGAATTCACCGGGTCGCGGTACGCTATCGTGTCGCCGGAAATTCTTTTGCTGTAGCCCTTCAGAAGAATAACTTTTGAGAAATCCGGAAATGCGGACTGAGCAAGTACGCCGCGTGCAGCGATTGAGAAGGTGAGTACGGTAAAGAGAAGGAACATTTTTTTCATAATCGTTTGACTTTTGTGATTTGATAAACTTGGAAGCGCCTTAGCTGGTTTAATCTCTATTTTTTTCTCCCAACAGTCAAGTATGCGGCAGGCTATCACACTCCACGAAAATTTCTCTCCTGTAATCTTTTCTCTTGACAAACCTACGGTTGATGTCGTATAATCTACTCCCTGAGCGTCTGCTATTGGACGGTTAATAAGATGTGGATAAATTTATGGCAATGGCAGAATGCTTTTTCTCTTGATTCTAAAGGCACGTTTTATGTGTGAACGAACTGTTGACAAGTGGTCTATAAAGTTTTTTTCCCCAGATAAATCAATGTGTTACAGCTTGTCCTTTCATGTGTATAATTT
>JAGWND010000021.1 GCA_028873075.1 Bacteroidota bacterium | reverse complement strand
CGCCTGATTCAATGAAGCCATGTCGGCGAGAAATGCGTAACTGATAAATATATGCTATCAAAAGTTGGTTCGTTATTTTAAAAAAACGCCCTCTTTTCTTGCACAACAATGTATAAATATTGATTTCATAACTCAAATTAAATTTATTCCCAAACACCGCCCTAAGCCTCCCCTTCCCCAAAGCGCTTCAATCCTGAAGGGATTTTCAAATTTGTAACTCCTTCCTCCCTTCTTTATATTATTCAAAAGCAACAATCCAGTCGCCGCGAAGGCACAAAGTCTCGCAGAAATGGATTCCCGCTGGAGTTTATCCTGTTGGAAGCGGGATGGGAATGATGCTGCTCTGGTTATAAAAAGTTTCTTTGTGATTTTATGCCTTTGTGGTAAGCAAACATGTTCACGATAACCACCAAAGAACTTTATTCCTCCGAATCGGAGAGGATTTTTCAGCTTCACCGGAGTGGCGCTGAAGGCTTTGCCGTTTCAGCGCAGCTTTCGGCGTTAGCGGATTCCGTCATCTCGGAATTGTGGAGCTCTGTTCCTTCTCCGGCAAAAGAGCAGTGTGCCGTCTTCGCGCTCGGCGGCTACGGCAGGTACGAAATGTGTCCGCACTCGGATTTCGATCTGATGGTCGTGTGCGAAAACGAGAAGGTGAAGGAACAAACCGTCGAAGGCATTCAGTCGTTTCTTCATACGCTGTGGGACGCCGGCTTCGATATCGGACACAGCGTCCGCACACTGAAAGACTGCCTCAATCTTTACCAAACCGATGTTGATTCGTGGGCGGCAATTCTCGAAAGCCGCTTCGTCTGCGGAAGCGAGACGATGCGGGACGATTACACCGATGCCATTCTCACCGAGCTCACAAAGATGCGCGATCTCAAATTCGTCACGGCAATTATTGACGGCATCAACGAGCGGCATGAAAAATACGGTAACTCCGTGAAGTTGTTGGAGCCGAACATCAAGAACAGCGCAGGGGGTTTGCGCGACCTTCACAACCTGCTCTGGATGTACCGCTCCGCCGATGCCGAGTATTTTGCATTCGAGCCGTTCCAGTCACGCGAATCGTCCTGCAAGATGATGTTCGAGACGTTCGAGCGGAACACTCTCATCAGCAGCGATGAAAAAGAAGCGGCGACGCGCGCGCTCAGTTTTATGCTCCGCACGCGGCACGAGATGCATTACCGCGCAAAAGTGATTCATGACTCGCTCGATTTTCCCATCCAGCGCGAAATCGCGAAAGGGCTCGGCTACGGAAATGATGAAGAATTGAAATACGTTGAAGCGTTCATGCGCGATTATTTTCTTCATGCTCGGACAATTTTCCGCTTGAACCGGCGGCTCACAAGTCTGTACCGCAAAACTATCGAGCCGCTTCCTACGGGGTTTTCATCATGGCGGGCTCCCAAAGAGCAAATTCTCGACGACATTTACAGCGCGCGAGGCTCGTCGCTCGTTCTGCGCAACAGTGCGTTCGAGTTCACATCGCCGGCACAAGTGCTGAAAGCATTTTACTGGTGCGGCGTGCATTCGCTGGAGTTAGGGCAGGCGCTTCAGGCGCAGTTTGTCAACCTGCCGCGCATTGTGCCTCTCTTTGGTAAAAACGGCATTGCCATGCGCGAAGCGGGGGGGGTGTTCCTTGACATTCTAAAAATGGAACAGAACGTCGCGCCAACACTGACGCTGATGAATGATTTCGACATTCTCGGAAAATTTATTCCCGAATGGGGAGAGCTTGTCGCGTTTTTCCAGCACAGCGTGTACCATTATTACACGGCAGACGCGCACACGCTCATCGCTCTCGAGCACGCCGAGCGTTTGCGCGGCACGCCGCCCAAAGGCATGGCTGCCGGTGAACGTTTTCGTCATACAGGCTTTGTGCCGCAGGGCGGCGAACACAACATTCTTGCGGAAGCATTCCATGCACTTTCGCGTAAAGAATTGTTGTATCTTGCAATTCTTTTTCACGACATTGAAAAACCGCACGGCATTCCCGATCATGAAGTCCGGGGCGTGGAAACCGCGCACCGTATTCTTCAGCGCCTGCATTTTCATGATGAACACGACGATGTCGCTTTCCTCATCCGCAATCATCTGATGATGGAACAGGTTGCGTTCCGCCGCAACATCAGCGATCCGGCAACCGTTGCGGAATTTGCGCAGCAGTTTGAAACGCCGGAACAGCTGGACCTTTTGTTCGTGTTGACGTATTGCGATCTTTCCGCAGTAAACAAAAACGTTTGGACGAATTGGAAAGAATTGCTCCTGCAGGAGCTCTATTTGCGCGCGCGTGATGTGCTCGAGCGCCATCTTGCGGTGCCGGAAGCGATCTCGTTCCAGCAGGAACAATACCAGAAGTCGGTGCAAACGCTCGTCGGGCGAATTTCGCGTGAGCTTCCCCGTAGCGACGTGGAACTTCATTTTTCTTCGATTCAGAACGAAGCGTACGTGCAGGCGTTTACGCACGATGAGATTACCGAACACATCAAACAAATTCGGCGGCTCGATATTGAAAAAAGAACAGACGGCGCCCCAATTTCAACCATCATTGCGAACGAAAACTCACACAGCACCGTTACCGCGATTACCCGCGACGCGCCGTTCCTTCTTTCGAATCTCTGCGGCGTGCTGACGGCGAACGATGCGAGCATTTTCGACGCACAGATTTTCACGCGCGACGACGGGACTGTCATAGACCAGTTCCGCGTTACGGACGTGCTCACAAAATCGTGCTTGCGCGGCGAGCAGGCGGAAAAAATCCGCCGCGATTTCGACGACATGATGCACAGTACGGTAAGTATCGAGCATTTGTTCGAGAAACATCACCGGCGGTGGAAGCGAAGACAAAAGCCGCTTCTTCATCCCAACATCCGCATTGACGTAACGTTCGAAGATGCGCCTGACTGTACGATCATTGACGTGTATGCTCCCGATACGACCGGCTTTTTGTACAAAGTCACGCGAGCGATTTCAAAGCTAGGACTGAGCATCACGTTTGCAAAAATTGCGACGCGCGTGGACGGCATTGTGGATTCATTCTACGTTGTGGATGAGAAAAAGAAGCCGGTTCTTTCGGAAGAGCGGCGCGCTCACATCCGCGAACGGATTTTGCAGAAAGTGAACCAGCTGATCAACACGCAACTGACAAACGAGAAAACATGAAGATGGATAATTGAGGGCATCTCTAAAAACAAAAATATAGCTGTGGTGAGCGAAGTCGAACCACGTTTTCTTACAAGAATCACGCTTCGACTTCGCTCAGCGCGACATTTTTCTTGCGAGTAATCAATTTTTAGAGATGCCCTTGAGTTGTTGGATTACTGGATTAGTGGATGTAAGATTTCCATTTATCCATCAATCCATTCATCCAACGCTTCTCAGTGTTTCACTGTGTTTTTTTTGCGGTTGATTATTACAAAATAATAAAACTATGAACCCTGTCTCTTCTCGTGCAGTCGGCGTGTTCGATTCCGGCATCGGCGGATTGACCGTTGTGCGCGCATTGCTGCAGCGGCTTCCGCACGAGAACATCGTCTACTTCGGCGATACGGCGCGTGTGCCGTACGGACCGAAATCGCCGCAGGTTGTCCGCGAGTACGCGCTCGACGACACGGAATTTCTTCTTTCAAAAAATGTGAAGATGATCGTCGTCGCATGCAATACGGTTTCTGCCGTTGCACTCGATGTCGTTCAAAAGAGGGCGAAAATTCCTGTTGCGGGGGTGATCGTGCCGGGAGCGAATGCGGCGACTGCGGCAAGCAAAAAGAAGCGCATCGGTGTTATCGGCACGCTCGGCACAATTTCGAGCAACGCCTATGCGAACGCGATCAAGCAAATTGATTCCATAGTGCAGGTGTTCGGGCAGCCGTGTCCGCTCTTCGTTCCGCTTGTTGAAGAAGGCTGGCTCGACCACAAGGCGACAGAGATGATCGCGAAAGAGTACCTCTTCCCGCTGTCGCTCGAAAAAATTGACACGCTCGTTCTCGGCTGCACGCATTACCCGTTGCTGAAGCCTGTCATCTCAAAAACGTTGAACAATTCCGTTACGCTGATTGACTCAGGCGAAGCGACCGCCGTCGAAGTCGAGCGCGTGCTCGAAGAAAATTCTCTCCGCAACACGAGCAAAGAGAAACCGAACCTTCAGTTCTTTGTCAGCGACATTCCCGCAAAGTTTTCGGAAATCGGTGAGCGGTTTCTCGGCGGAAAATTAGGCGTGGTGAGGAAGGTGAGCGTGGGATAACCACGGTACCACTTAGTTCTGTCAAACTTTTTCAGAAAACTTTCGCAACCATCCGCCCCGCTTCAGCAAAGGCCCATGCCCATGCGGCAGTGCCGATAAGGTTGTAGATTGTGAATGGTACAACATTCACATTGTAAACTTCTAAGGCGATTGGAATAATATTTCTGATCCCATAAAAGAAAGGGGAGATAAGCATAAACGGAGAGCCGAAGCGGTTGACGGTTTTCGAGGTTGCTTCGAGCTTCGCGCCGAATGTCTTTTTCAAATAGTCCCACGAGTTCCACAAAAATTTTCCCGCATAGTAATACGCCATATTTCCGATGAACGATGCTGCAGCGGCAACGGCAATTACTCCGACAACCGTTACCGATCCTGTGCGTGCTAACGCGACGCTGACGACGATTCCTGCTTCCCCGCCCGCAATCGCGGTGAGAAAAACCGTGAGGTATCTGTTCTATTTCAGCTTTCGCCTTTTTCGCTTTCCCGCTTCCGCTGCAAGAAAAGCTCCGTTGAGTGCGCCGACAGAAACTCCGTAGCTTGCATCGGGGACAAAGCCTTTGTTAAGAATTTCGGAAATTACCCCTGCCTGAGACGAGCCTTTGACCGAGCCGCCGCCTAACACGAGCGCATTTTTCGGTTTGAGTTGTTTGGATATATGCTCCTCCTAAGCATTGAAGATTGCGTATTGAGCATTTCCTGAACTGTACAAATTGAACGTTCAATGCTCAACACCCAGTTGATGAATTACAACGACAGCCAGTAATTTACTTTCAGCATGAAAACATTATCCGGCGGGGTGTTGAACGTTTGGTTGAATTCATTGCCGAGCGTGTTGTAAAAGCCCCCCGGTTCATAGAAACTACTTCCATGTGACCAAACAAAATATATGGTGCTGCCCGGAACATATTCCCACCGCAGCACGATATTGGAGTTGAGGAATGTTCGATTGAAGTCCGGATTGCCGGCATAATCGTACGCGATGATCTTCGAGTTCTGATCCTGATCCAAATACGAAAAACTGAAGTAATGCCCCTTGGCAAAGAAAATTTGGCTGTACACTTGCAGCGACAATTGCGTGGTGAAGGTGAACGAGCCGCGCAAAGTGAAATTTATTTCATCCACATTGCGGTGTCCGAACACGCTGTGTAAAACGTTTGACGGATCGGTATAAAAATCGTCGGCAAATCCCGTTTTGTTGCGTGTGCGAATATAACCGGCTGCCGCCTGAATCTGCGAGGCTGCTGTCGGGCGAAAGTCGGTGTTGAGCTGCCACTGCCAGTATCTCATTCCCGCATAGTCGTAGCCTTGATACATCAGAAGACTGCCGATGAACCGGTCGCGCGTATCGGATTGAGCGTACGCAACGGAATACGCCGTGAACGGCGTTCGGTACAGACCGTAACCGCGCGATTCGCGGTCATCGTACGCGGACAAATTGTATGAAACGCCGGCATAGCCTGTATAATAATTGAGGAATTGAAACTGCCAGTAAAAAGTCCCTTGCCGGACAATTCCTGCGTTGTCGAAATCCCACCGCAGCTCATGCCGGTAGGAAAGCTTGTAGTAACGAAAAACATTCCCCGGCACAATGTCCTGATATATCGCATCGCCGATGAAGCCGTGATCGTTCGGGCGGTAAATATAGCCGATGTCGTTGATGTCGTACTTCCGCGATGTGTAATCCGCGGCGAGATCATAGAGCCAGTGCTCGCCTCCCACTTTTCCGAAGAAGAAATTTCCTGCGCTTCCCCATTTTTTTTGAAGCGTTGACGCGTCGGATTTGCTCGAGCCTGCAAGAAATCCGTTGAATGCGTACATGTTATCGCTGAACTTTAACCTCCAATCAATTCCGCCGGTGGAAGCAGGCGCTCCTCCGTTGCGAGCAACGTTCGTAAGAATCATTCCGACGTTCGAGCCGTTCCCCACATCCTGCTTGAGGCGGGCAAGGCTGTAATTTGTGAGCGGCGCGGCAAGATCGGTGAACGATTGCCCGCTTGAGTCTTTGTACGTGTACATTTCTTTTTGCGTCATCGCTTCCAGCGCGCCGAACGAAAATCCGCTTTCTGTCTTCCCTGTTGCCTTTGCGGCACCGAGTATCGTTGCAGCACCCGGCTCTTCGGTAACCATGCCGCCTGCCGGCGGTGAGACGGTGATCGCTTTCCCGATGCGGCGGGAATAAAACAATCCGGGGTCGTTTCCGAATGTTGTGAAGTGAAAAATCTGAGTTCCTTCGATAAAGAAAGGGCGCTTTTCGGGATAGATTGTTTCGAACGTGGAGAGATTCAAGACGGCAGGGTCCGCTTCCACTTGTCCGAAATCGGGATTGAACGTCAGGTCAACAGTGAAATCGCTCGAGACACCGTACTTCGCATCAAGCCCGGCATTGGGAAGAAATTCCCGGCGGCGCGCACGGATTGAGTTCTGCGGCAAGAACGTTCCGTTCGCAACTCCGTACGGAAGGATTTCCACATGATGCGAGACCGGTAAATCATCAAGCCCGATTAAACGTCCGAAGCGCGACGTAAAACCGTTGTCGCTTTTCTTAATCAGCGCCCAGTAATCGCTCTCGTGTTTTCGCTGGATGGTACGGATGAATTCAATGCCCATCTCGGTTTGCTCCGGATTATAGCGAAGCTGGCTGAACGGGATTTCCACTTCAGCAGTCCATCCGTTCGGAAGGACACGCGTTTTCACCTCCCACACCGGATCCCATGAATTGTCTTCTTTATCACCGTCATCGTATTGGAGTTTGTCAACCTTCGTGCCCGAGGCGTTGATGGTAAACTCAAAATCGTTTTGATGATCGTGATAGCTGTCTATTCTGATCGAAATGTAATCGGATTCGATCTCGTCATCGCGGCGCGCAAGCCGCTGCACTATTTTTTCCGGCTCCGAATCGTGCATCATGCAGAAAAAATAGAGCGCGTGGTCGTCGTACACGACGCGAATTTCCGTCGGCTCTGTTGCCGGTGCTCCTTCGTGCGGGTCCCGTTGAAGAAAATCTTTTGCCGGCGAAGCCGAAGCCCACACCGCATCGTTATCGTAGCCGTCAATGACCGGCGGAGCGGAAACGCGAACCGCCTTCACGACACGATCAGATGTTTCGGCAATAGCTATCGCCGGGGAAAAAATAAATAGAGCAACAGTAAGCAAATGCCTCATGAAAAAAGCTTTTCACGTCCTTTGTAGATGAGAGGATCGTGTAGGTTAGGAAAAACTGCACGAGAAACTGAGCGACAATATACTTTTTTCTCTGCGAATATTCAATCGGAAAATGACAAAAAGCACGTGTCCCGTACGGCTTGCGTCTGTTTTCTCAATTGTATACCTTGCACATGTCAATTCTCAAATCTTGACAAATAGTCTTGCGAAGAGGAGTCCACTTTTCCCAAAGGATGGATTTCCCCGGTACTAAACAAGAGAGAATGTTCTCGTGGCAATTATCGTCAGCGTGTACGCGCTTTCGTCGCTGTTGGCAACGTTTGCCAATGTTGTCTTTGCGGTGTTCGTTCTTTTGAAAAACGCTGCGAGCAAAGTCAACCGTCTTTGGTCGCTGACGATCTTCAGCATTGCGGTATGGGGTGCAAGTGAATTCATCGAACGGCTCACCGCCGATTTATTCACCGCTCAGGTTGCCAATCGGATCGGCGGAGTCGGCTTTTGTCTGATGCCCGCCACCTTTCTCCATTTCACGTTGGAATTTTCCGAACAGGGAAAATGGCTCTCCAAAAAATGGCTGCCTGCGGCAATCTACGCGCCCTCAGTTGTCTTTTCACTGCTTCAGCTTTCCGGCTACATTACAAAAGTCACTCCCGAATGGTGGGGATACGCCACCTCTCCTTCGATTGGCTATTGGCCCTTCATTCTGTGGCTGGAAGGTTTGTTCGTTCTCGGTTTATATTTCTGTTTCCACCGCTATCGCACAGCAACGTCGAAACGGCCCCGCAGCCAGACGCTGTTCGTCATCCTCGGAACGGTCGTTCCTCTTTCCATCGGTTCGTTCACCGATGCGTTCATGCCGCTGTTCGGAATCGAGACGCTTCGCACGGCGGTCGTCGCCACCACGATCACGGTGGCGTTTGTCAGCTACGGCATCGTCAGGTTCCAGCTTATGTCCCTCACGCCGCAAACAACGGCAAGCATCGTTCTCAACACGATAAGCGATCTTCTTGCCGTGGTTGATCCGGCAGGGAAAGTTTTGTTCACGAACACTTCTTTTCAAACGACTCTCCTTTTTAATGAAGAAAAAGGAACGTTGCTGACAGTTGCGGATTTCGTCATCGGAAAAAAACTTGTCTACGATGTGTTGGATCGCATGGTAGCGGGCTCAAAACAATCGTCGCTCATCGAAGTCAGCTACACGACATCGTCGGGAGAATCGTTCCCGGTGATTCTTTCCATCTCCGCTATTTACGATCACGACGAGTTTCTCGGATGCGTCCTTCTCGGGCGCGACATTTCCGAGCGCATGCTCGCTGAAGAACAAATCCGCGAGCAGGCGGAGCTGCTCGACAACGCGAACGATGCAATCATCGTTGCCGATCTTTCATTTTACATCACGTACTGGAACAAAGGCGCCGAGCGTCTCTACGGCTGGACTAACGGCGAAGCGCTGTGTCTCAATGTCGCCGACCTGCTCGAAACGAAAGACGATCATGCCTTTGCGCAGGCAATCAATACTCTTCAAGAGCAAGGAGAACGGAGCGGTGAAGAGCAGCATCGCACGAAGGAAGGAAAACATCTTTTTGTCGAAACCCGCTGGACTCTTATACGAGACTCGAGAAATGTACCGAAAGCAATTTTGATGATTAATACCGACCGGACGGAAAAACGCCAGCTCGAGCAGCAATTTCTCCGGGCGCAGCGGCTCGGAAGCCTCGGTACCATCGCCAGCGGCATCGCTCATGATTTGAACAACGTTCTCTCGCCGGTCTTGATGGGTGTGCACGGCATCAGAAAGAAATTGAACGATGAACGCAGCCTGCAAATACTCGATTCGATGGAGCAAAGCACAAAACGGGGCGCGACCATGGTGCGGCAAATCTTAGCGTTCGTCAGAGGGTTGGAAAGCGAGCGGGGCATTGTTCACTTCCGTTACCTTGCCGCAGAGCTTGAAAAAATTCTGAGAGAAACATTCCCGAAAAATATTCTTCTCGAAAAAGAGATCGCGCCGGATTTGTTTCCTGTCACCGGCGACTCAACGCAGTTGCATCAGGTGCTTTTGAATCTCTGCGTCAACGCGCGCGATGCAATGCCCGAAGGCGGCGTACTTCGCCTTAAAGCGGAGAATACCGACATCACAAAAGATGATGTTCCTCTTCACGCGGACGCAAAAGAAGGAAAGTACGTTCTCGTCACCGTTTCCGATACCGGGGTCGGAATTCCGCGGGAAATTCTTGAGAAAATTTTCGACCCGTTCTTCACTACCAAAGAAGCGGGGAAAGGGACCGGTTTGGGACTTTCAACGGTGCTCACGATCGTGAAACATCACGGCGGTTTTGTTCTTGTGAAAAGCGAGGTGCGGAAGGGAACGACATTTTCCATGTATTTCCCCGCCGCAGAAGAATCTCTTGCCGAACAGGCAGAGGAAGAAAAGCCCGAGCTTCCCGCCGGGCACGGCGAGCACGTGTTGTTGGTTGAAGATGAGGCCGCGATTTTGCAGATCGCGAAAGAAACGTTGGAGACATACGGTTACAACATCATTGCGGCGAAGGACGGTGCGGAAGCGATTGCACTCTACGCGGAGCAGGGAAAAAACATCCACATCGTGCTCACCGATTCGAACCTGCCCTATGTTGACGGCAGAACGATGATTCGTATTTTGAAACGGATGAATCCTGCCGTTCGGATTGTCGCGTCGAGCGGATTGTCGCCGGGCGTGGACCCGAAAGAAATGTTGAACCTTGGAGCCGATGCGTACATTCAAAAACCGTACACAGTGGAAAAACTTCTTCGCACATTACACGATGTGCTCAACCGCAACGGCGGAGAGTCGTAACGCTCGATGTCTGACGGCGTTTACAAGCCGTCTGACATCTTGGGGACATTCTTCTGCCCGGAGGATCTCCGGATTATTGGATTGATGGATTGTATTCCATTACTCCGTCTATCCATGGATCCACTAATCCAATAATCCTCCGTTTCACTGCAGCGGCTGGTTGCCGATTCCCTTTTTCTTCATCAGCGCTTCGACATCCTTTATCTCGCGCGGTGCTTCATTTGAAAGAATTTCATGCCCGCTGCTCGTCACGAGAATGTCGTCTTCTAACCGCACGCCGATGTTGAAATATTTCGGGTCCACTCCTTCGCTTCCCTCAGCAATGTAAATTCCCGGCTCGGCCGTCATCACCATTCCTGCAACAAGCGTATCTCTTCCCGCATCGTGCACATTCAATCCCACCGGATGGCCGACGCCGTGCATGAAAAAGCGAAACATTTCCTTTCGGCTTTTTTCTTTAATAATGCCGAGCTTGAACAACCCATCCGTAATCACTTCCTCCGCTTTTGCCTGAATATTTCTCCAACTCGCTCCGGGCTTCATCATGGCGATGCACGCGGTCTGGGCATCGAGTACAATTTGGTAGATTTGTTTTTGCGGTTCCGTGAATGTTCCGTTAACGGGATACGTGCGCGTTACATCGGAAGCATAGTTATGGTATTCCGCCGCACAATCGGCAAGAACGAGATCGCCGTCATGAATTTCTCTTCGGTCGGTTTCGTAATGAAGAATGACTGAGTTTTCCGCCGACCCGACGATGCACGGATACGGAATATCTTCCGCGCCCATGCGGTGAAAAACGTATAGATACAGTGCCTGCAGATCGTACTCGTGCATTTCCGGCTCGCATGACATCATCGCCTGATTGTGTGCCACGGCGCTGATGTGCGCCGCCTTTCTGATCAATGCAATTTCTTCCGGCGATTTTACAACGCGCATCGAGTACACTAACGGGCTCGGATCGCGCACTTCGACAGTAGAATGCCACGCCGGCGACCGGTCAACGATGTTCTGCACAGGTTGCATCAGCTCTTTGATTTCTCCGCCGAAGTCTGACGAGAACGGCGGAACGTACAAACGCTTTGCATGACTCGAGAAAAGAATGCGCATGAACGCCGTTTTGAATTTGTCGTTTGTCAGCGCGTACGTTACGCCGCGTAGCGCCATCGCTCCTTCCGGTCCATAGCGCCGTCCCGTCCATCGCTCGCGCAGAGGCTCGCGCGGTTGGACGAAGAGAATTTCTCTCGTCATCATTTCTTTCGAGCTGTCGGAAGGATCGTGTACCGTCGTCCCGGAAGGAATTAAAAACAGAATTGCATTCGGCTCCGGGAATCCGGTGAGGTAATAAAAATTATCGTTCTGATGATACGGGTAATCTTGGTCGCCGTTGCGCACGCGCTCCGGCGCAGAATAGAACACGGCGACAGCATTCTCGCCGATCTCTTTCATCAGAGAATCTCGTCTCGCTTTATATTCTGCCGGCGGAATGAAATCGG
This sequence comes from Bacteroidota bacterium, assembly GCA_028873075.1. Classification (GTDB taxonomy): domain Bacteria; phylum Bacteroidota; class Ignavibacteria; order UBA10030; family UBA8401; genus JAJYOI01. The sequence goes on along the minus strand of JAGWND010000021.1, from coordinate 14,610 downwards.
TGTCGTACTCGAGGTACTTCAGGTCTTGTGCCGCAAGTGACGCGGCATAAATTAAACAAAAGAAAACTATCTTTTTTATCATTTCGCCTCCGTTTGCCATTCAAGCGAATTGGATGTTGAGCATTGTCCAAAGGACTCCTTCGGAGAAAATTTTTCTTATCTTCATTCCATCATTCCAATATTCCGTAATTCCGATTCTCCCGATTCTTGGATTTGTATAACGGCGGTCTATCTCGTCTCGATTCCCGGCGCGATGTTCACCTGAAATTTTTGTTTCGCTGTTTCCTTTCCAAGCTTCACCGTAACGGTATACTTGCCCGATGCCATGAATTTTTTCCCTTCGCCGCCGTAATTATTGAGAAACTCTGCCGACGGGCGCAAATCCCATGTTACCCTGTTAAATCCCGGCACTCCCGCCGAGTTAATCTTGGCAACCGTGCGGCCCGCTGCGTTGGTGATTGTGACTGTTACCGGGTCACCCGTGTATTCCTTGATAAAAAATGTGATCATCGCACCTTCCGGCGGATTGCTGCCGCGATACACGGCGCTCCCTGACGATTCGGTCCAGCCTTCATTCGGATAAAATCCGTACGCAGGACGGGGCGCAAAAAGCGTCAGCGGCTTCTCACGCACAGAATCAACCAATCCTTCGAGCAGACGGATGTCATCGAGAATGTACAAACTCCGCCCGTGCGTTGCGATGACGAGATCGCGCTCGCGCGGTTGAATGGTCATATCGTCAACCGCGACAGTAGGAAGCCCGCCGAGCTTTGTCCACTTTTCTCCGCCGTCAAAGCTGATAAACAATCCGAATTCTGTTCCGAGAAAAAGAAGATTCGGGTTCTGAATGTCTTCACGGATCACGCGCACGGGGCCGTCGGCGGGAAGGTTTCCGGCGGTGCTCTTCCACGTTCTTCCTTCATCGGTGGTTTTGAAAACGAGGGGCGAATAATTTCCGCTCGGATATCCGAGGACGGAAATGTACGCTGTCTTCGCATCAAAATGCCCCGGCTCAACGCAACCGATCCATTCGCCCTTGATCGCTTTCGGCAAACGCTCGGTAAGATCGGTCCACGTTGCACCTTCGTTCTCTGTGATCCACAATTTCCCGTCGTCGGTTCCTGCCCACAGCAATCCTGTTTTCACCGGCGATTCGGCAAGTGCGTAGACGACGCCGTAATTTTCCGCGCCGCTGCCGACAGTGAGAATGCGCTTCACATTTTGCGTGGAAAGATCCGGGCTGATCGCTTTCCATTGTTTGCCGTGATCGTACAGCTTGAACACACGGTTGCCGCCTAAATACATTGCGCCGGTATCGTGAATGCTTGGAATGAGCGGCGCGTTCCAATGAAAACGAAATCCCGTCTCGCCTTCTGCCAGCTGCGGACGCAGGCTGCGTGTCTCCCCTGTTTTCAAGTTGATACTGTGAACGTACCCTTCCTGCGATTCGGCGTACATCACATTCGGGTCGTGCGGATCGAACACGCAATAAAATCCGTCGCCGCCGCTTAAGTTCGTCCAATCGCAATTCGTGATTCCTTCTTTCGAATACGTCATGCTCGGACCCACCCAGTTCAGATTGTCTTGAAGTCCGCCGGCGACGCGGTACGGCGTACTCATATCGGTAATGACATGATAGAATTCCCCGCCCGCAAATTTATTGAGAAATGCCCACGCGTTTCCTCCGTTGAAGCTTTCGTAAATCCCGCCGTCGGTGCCGAGAAGAATTTTGCTGCAGTGTGTCACTGTGTCGTTTTTGTTCTCTTTCGCAGAGCGCGGATCGATGGCAAGGGCATGGCAATCGGAATGGACGTTTTTGAAAAAATTTTCCTGAAACGTTTTTCCGCTGTCGTCGGAAACATGCAGCATGTAGCCCAGCACGTACACACGCTTCATATCAACCGGATCAACACGAATCTGGCTGAAATAAAACGGGCGCGGGTCGAGCGGGCTTAAGCGGGTCCACGTTTCGCCGCCGTTTTCCGAGCGGAACACTCCGCCGTTTTTGCTGTGGACATTGTCAATGTCAACTGTTCCTCCTTCGTCGCTTTGAATGATAGCATAAATCACATTCGGATTTTTTCTGAACACATCGAGACCGATGCGACCGGTCAATGCAGGCAATCCGTTCGCCAGCTTTTTCCACGTCGCTCCGCCGTCTGTGCTCTTGAAAATTCCGCCGGCATCTTTTCCACCGGTGTACGATGCGCCGTACTCGAACGACCACGGAGTCCTTCGGCGGGCATACAATGCGGCATACACCGTGTTCGAATCGCCAAGCACGATATCGCCGCAGCCGACTTTTTTCGCCTCATCGTTTGGTGCAGTCAGCACAGCTTTCCATGTTTTGCCACCGTCGGTGGTTTTGTATAAACCGCGTTCGCCGCCGGGATTCCACAAATCACCCATCGCGGCAACGAACACTGTGTTCGAATCGTTCGGACTCACGACAATACGTGCGATCGTTTTGCTTTCTTTCAAGCCGACATTCGTCCAGTTTTCCCCGCCGTCGGTGGAATGATAGACGCCGTCGCCCCAGCTTGAGCTGTTGCGGTCGTTCGCCTCGCCGGTGCCGACCCAGATGCTTTTTGAATTCGACGGGTCAACGGCAATTGCGCCGATAGATGCAACTGCTTCCTTTTCAAAAATTGCAGAGAATGTTGCGCCGTCGTCGGACGTTTTCATCACGCCGCCGGTTCCGAGTCCGACATAAAACGTGTACGGGTCTTTCGGATCGAGTGCAATGGAAGAGACACGCCCGCCCATAATTGCGGGACCGATGCTGCGCGCTTTCATTTGCTTGAGAAGGATTTCATCGGAGATCGAAGAAACGGCTGGTTCGGATGCTTTTGTTTTCCCCTTTTGAGCAGAAGAAAATTGCGACGTGGAGAAGAAAAGAACTGCAAACAAAACTGCGGTGGAAAACAGTTGCGAAGATTTCATGACAATTCCTTTAGCACTGTTCGAGAAAAATGTTTTCGCCCTTACAAAGGACAGAACGTAAGAAAATACTCCATGGAAGATTAAGAGGCAAATTGAAAAGTGTCACAAGCTCCACCCAAGCGACACATTAAAAATCGTCGGCAATTGATAGACGACACTCCCCGTGACATTATTGATATAGAAAACATTCTTGTTGTTGTACGCGTTGATGACCGTTCCCTGAAGAGCGAAGTGCATCCAGTCCCACTTTACATCGTACGAGGCGCTGAGATCGAGACTTTGAAATCCCGGCAGGCGTGCCGTGTTGAGATCGCCGAAGAGCACCTGGCTGTACAGCGGTTGCCCGGTGTAGCCGGGCAAATTGAACGGATCGAACTGCACCGCCCCGAAAAATCCGTTGATCGGCGTGTAGGGCAGACCGCTGGTAAACTTCCATCGCGCCCGCAGCCACATGTTATCAACCGGCTGCCAGCCCGTTGTCGCTTGCAGTTGGTGACGCAGGTCGTACCGCGGGTAAAATGCCAGGCCGTCGAACGAGCGGCTCGTTTTTCCGAACGAGTAGCTTCCTTCAACATACCATTGCTCGATATCGTACTTGAAGCTGAGGTCGAAGCCGTACGCCCTGCCTGTTCCGACAAAAAAATCGGGTTCATAGCTGTACACCTTGTCTCTGTTCACCTGAAGCAGGCGGGAAAAATCTTTGTAGTACGCTTCCGCCTTGATCGAGCTGAGAATGTCCGGAGACAAACTGACGCCGAGTATATATTGCGAAGCGGCTTCGTCGCCGAGGTCGTCCGGCAACGCCGCAACAACTTCGAACGGCGTGAACACCAGATTTTCGTCGTTCAGATCAATCAAACGCTGGTGATACATGCCGTATGCCGCATAGACGGAGACCGGCTCATCAATCTTGTACGAAACAGAGAGCCGCGGCTCCGCAAAGTACCCGTAACCGCTGCCGGAAATTTTCGTGAACATTCGTTGAAGGTCGGCTCTGACACCTGCCTCGAACGATAGATCACCGCCGTTTTTGAATGTATATGTTGTCCACACGTTCGGCTCAACCTGCGATTCCGATTGCGAGATCACGCTTCCGTACGTGTTCGTGAAAGAATATGTGTATGTCGGGAAGCTGAACAACAACCCCAAATTTACTTCGCTTCCCGATTCGAAGTAGGACGTAATGCTGCCGGAAAGCGAGGGCGTAGAGATTTGAGTGAATTGATGGTACAGCGCAGCAGATGCTTTCGGCAGCTGCTCCGCTTTGTATGATGAATATGCGACCTCTCCCTGCAGATTGAATTGATCGCCGAAGAGGTAATTTCCCGAAACGGCGCCGGAAACATTGCCCCATGTAAAATCCGGCTGTGCCTGATCCTGTGATTTGATGTTGTCCGCGCTTGTCAAAAACTCAGCGCTGATATGCCCGGTGCCGGACAAATCAGTTGTGGCTTTCGCAAACCCGTCATAAAAATCAAACGGCAAGCCGAGCGAGTAAAATTTGTTGAGCGCATTTTGATACAGCGGACGGCGGAAAAATATTACAAAGCTGCTTGCTCCGCTTATGATCGGACCCGTCACCTGCACATCCGATGAAAGAAGATCGAACGTTCCGGCTGCCTTGTAATGACGATTGTCGCCGTCAATCGTTTGAATGTCGAAGACCGAAGAAAGCCGCCCGCCGTACTGCGCGCCGAACCCCCCCGTGCTGAAGTTCGCAACCTTCACGATGAGCGGGTCCACAAAACTGAACAGCCCGAACGCGTGCGAAAGATTGTACACCGGCATTCCGTCAATCATCACAAGATTTTCATCGGCGCCTCCGCCCCGCACGAAGTACTGGCTCGTTATGCCGCTCACGGTAACGACACCGGGCAATTGCGTTACATACTGCACGACGTCGTTCTTGAAGACTCCGACATTCTTTTGTAATTCTCCCGCAGTGATGATCTTCGTACTCACGTTTCCGCCGGGACCAACGAGTCGCTCTCCTGTCACTGTAACGCCGGGGAGTGCTTTCGGCGCTTCAGCCAATTCAAGCCGGAGCGTTCTGCTTGTGCCGGAAATATTTCCGATATCGAACGTTTTTTCCCGGTAGCCCACCGTAGAGACTTGAAGCTTGACATCATACGGGCTGACATTTCTCAGAATGAAGTAACCGTTCACGTCTGCAACGGCCCCGATTTTCGTGCCTGCAATCATCACCGTTGCGTACGGAATTCTCTCGCCGCTTGCGCTGTCAACAACAGAGCCTTGAATTGTAACTTTTCTCTCCTGCGATTGCAACGATGATGCAGAAAAGAGAAGCACAAACCCGGAAAGAAAAATGAGATTGTAAATTTTCAAAAAAGAAAAATCCTTGTTGTGTCAACAGATGCGCCTGCAACAATGCCGGTCCCGGCATGATCGAAAATATCGGAGAAAACAATCTTGTCTGTTCGCATCGCCAGCGGATTCAGCGTACGGTTCGATGTGATGAAAAATCTGTACAGATTGTCATCAATCTGCGTGACGATGATATCGGCGTAGATATGAGAAACCTTCAGCGTTGCCGTATATTTTTTAGCAAGAATAAACGCCTCTTTGTATAGCGTCGTATCAACAGCCACGGGAAGCGTTGTTGTCTCCACTTCGGTGAAAGGATTCAGCGAGTCCACAGGCAAAACATTAAAGAAAGCGGCATGAAATTTTCCCGCATCGTCGAGTCCTCTGCATTCAACAAACACTTGCACGAATGCGGCGCTTGACAAATTTGAAACGTTCACGTTGAAATTGATTCCGAACTTTAACTGATTTGTGTCCTGAAGCGCGATATATGTGTCCAGATCCGGTATCGTAACATAGCTGAAGGGAACGGTCGCACTTGCAGTCGCCGTAAGATAACCTTCCCGTTCGACGGAAAGTGTGTAATCCTCACCGGGGATTATATCATTGGGCAGATAATAGAAAGAAACTGAGTCGCCATCAATAACCGTTGTGGTGTCGTGGAATGTCCATCTCAGTAGAGGATGGTCGGTGAATTTCAATGTAACGAAAGCTCCATGCACAGGCTGCTGCACATCAAACGGCGATTTCTCAACTGAAGTCACTCGTATATATACACCGTACGTATCGGCAAAAAGCACAGCGTACACGTTCAGCCTTGGCGTAAATTCTACTTCCGGCTGAAAAGGGTTGTTGCAGCCAAGAAAAATGAAAGAAATCAAAACCGAAATACAGAATGAAGCAAAACGCGGGTATAGATTTTGTTTTCGTAAAACAAAGGCGGTGTGCGGGCGGATTATTTTAACAATCATCTGAGCAGTACCATCTTTTTTGTTTCGATGTAATCGCCTGCTGTGAGCCAGTAAAAATACGTTCCGCTCGAGAGAGTACTTCCATCGAACGACACCTCATACATGCCCGGAGATTTATTTTCATTCACCAATGTTTTTACTACTCTCCCTAACACATCATAAACCGTGAGCGTCACAAATCGGAAATCGGCAATCGTAAATCGTACATCGGTTGTCGGGTTGAACGGGTTCGGATAATTCTGTGATAAAGAAAACGATGACGGTTGGCTATTTCGGGGGAGCGTTACCCCTGTCATGATGCTGCTCTTGAACAAACCTCCGCTCGTTCCGGCGTACAGGTTGCCTTGTGTATCAAAAAGAAGCGATGAAACATTAGAGTCTGTGAGGCCGTTATTTGCAGGTTTCCAACTCAACCCGCGATCCGTTGAGACGAACACCCCCCCATCCGCAGTGCCGGCGAAATATTCAGAAGTACCGCTTATTGGAAATTCCTTCGGGACAAGAAAACAGGTAACATTACTCCCGCTTATCGTTGAAATGTATTCCCAGTTCTTTCCTCCATCGTCCGAATAATATGCGCCCGCAGAATCTGTTCCGGCAAATATTCTTCCCCCGCCATCTATCGCTATCGTTTTCACAGAATAAAAGATGATGGGGTCGTTGATGCCTGTTTCGAGCCAGAACGTGCCGCCGTCTGTGCTCACAAAAACGCCGTCGTTGCGCGTGCCTGCATAGAGATTGTTCGAAGCGTCAGTGACGACGCTGTAGATTTTTGTAGTGGGCAGACCGATAGTTGATGAATACGAATTCCAAAGATCGTAGAATCCTTTGTAGATTCCTCCTGTGCTGCCGATAAATGCATAATGTGAATCCGGCACTTCTACGTAATCGTATGCCCACAGTTTAATAGAAGGAATCCAAGAATTTTCGTTGTCCGGCAAATAGAACAATCCGTCGCTGGATGCAAGATACAAACGCTTGCTCGCCGGAGCATAATGCATTCTATAAATATCTCCGCGCCTCAAATCATTGCTCACTCTCTTCCATCGCTTATCGGATGCCGGGCGTTCATAGACTCCCCCTTGCACGCCGGCGAAGAGGTCCCCCGAACCATCGAAACTGACTGCCGTAACCGGTGCCGGGTAAGCGCCGCATTGAATCCATGCTGTAGATTCTTTGTCAAAAAAATAAATCCCGTCCCTTGCCGTTCCTGCATACGTTGTGCCGTCAGGATCGTAAAACGCAGACGTGATTGTTGACGATGAAATAGAAGGCACAACACGTTTCCAGCTTTGCAGCGATTCATCATAAACGAAAATACCGCTGTTATCAGTTGCGGCAACAACTTCTCCTTCATGGTCGGTTTGTAGCGACAGTATGTTTGGCGGGAGCCCCGCGGCATTTTGTGTCCAGTGACTGCTTTTTAAAGGTGCGGAATAAACAGTCCAGCCGGTTGAAAGGAATACTTTCCCTGTTCTGCTTATACTGATTGATGAAATTGTAATATTGAAGAATCCGTACAGCTCCCACGTCTTCCCGCTGTCTGATGAGATGTAAATTCCGCCGCCGAGCGGCGGAGAAGTTTTCGATGCAGGATAAGCTTTTAACCCCGCGTAAATATTACCGGCGCTATCCTCTGCTATTGAAAGCACCGGCACAGGGTAATCGGACGGCACTTGCGAGGAGGTCCATGTTTTTCCATTATCCTTTGAGATTGCAACCGTCGCCCATTTTCCTGCACAAATTCTGTTGCCGGAAATCGTCGCAATACATTGTGCGCCGCTGTCCAAGCTTGTCTTAGACCAAGATATGCCGTTGTCTGTAGATTCGAACAATCCTTCATAAAGATTTCCGGCATAAGCGTTGCTTGAAGAATCTATACCGAGGGCGTCGGCGCCGAACTCCAAGCTAAATCCTGATGCTTGCCAGTTTTTTCCATTATCGGTCGAGCGGTACATTCCCGCGGACGTTGCTGCAAAGATATTTCCCTGTGGATTAACCGTAAGAAGCTGTACCAAACCTGCGTACGGTCCCTCCACGTTGGACCATAAAATTGTTTGTGCATTTGCCCCAACGGGATTTACAGCGCCAACCAAACAGATTTCGAAGAGAAAAAAAATCGCCTTGCGGAACAACTGTGCGTCTCTCATTTTAACACTCTGTCTACCCCCTTCAATGATAGGAAAAATGTCTGCTCAAAAATAACACTTCGCCTTCATTAACACAATAGATTTTTTGCAGATGGGGAATGCGCTTACAAGGGGCATTGTGAAGGTTCTAGGCATTCATAAGTCCAAAGGGACACCTTTGGTGGTTGAGTCCCCCGGTTTTTTTCTTGTTACGAGTACACTCTCAGCGATGTGTTCGATAACGAAGTGTTGTACTTCATCAGCGGCGTTGTGGCAGGACCGTTGATGACGGAGCCGCTCGTTGCAAAATTCGAGCCGTGATTCGGACAGTGAAATTCATTTCCCGTTTTATCGTAATACACCGTGCCTCCTTGGTGTGTACACGTTTGGCTTACGGCAACATAATCGCCGTTGATTGTTCGTGCAACAATGATGCCGTCTTTGTAAAGATACCCGCCGTTGCTTTTCAATGCGCTGTTCGCTGAATCGGAAAGGTCGAGCGTAAAGTCAACATTGGCAGGGGGCGCGGCAACCGGGTTGGATTTCGACGAGCACCCGCCGAAGAGATAACTGCACGTTAACGCCGCCGCGCTGATGCCGAGAAGCGACAAAAATTCTTTTCTGTCCATTCTGTCTGTAGCCATGGAGGTACTCCGGTCTTGCAGAGTGTTGTTAGTAACAGTGAATTGAAATTGTAACGAAGTACGGAAGGTTATGCTCGGTTAATGGTAGTGCTCGCTCGTTTGTAATGTAAAAGTATTATCGCTCCTTTCAGGAAACAACAGCTAAGGCAAAAGGCGAGTTCCCCTCGTTTTTTGGAGGCAGCGCAAAACGCGCGAACGTTTTTTACAGTGTATTCATCGCTCGCGCTCTCCCCCTTCGGGACCGTAAAAGAAAACCCATGTTGCAAAATCATCGGTGAAGTCTTCAAATCTGTGAACAACGCCTGCAGGTGCAAACAATACCTCGCCGGTTTCTGCAGGTTGTTTCTCTGAGCCAAGAACAAAGTTTCCCGAACCGGAAGCGACAACATACAGCTCGTCGCGCGTGTGCGGTTTCTGGCGGTCAATTTTTTCCGGCTTGTAAAACTTTACTTCAAGCGTTCCGTGCTTGAACAAGGAAACGGATTCCTTGCCGCTCGATTGTGCAAGCAACTGACGCGCTTGTGCTGATGTAAGACGCTCCATAAACATCACCTCGCCTTCAGCAGTGTTCTACGCTTCTGCTGCGTGTTTCAGCTTCTTCAAAAAAATCAAAATAAGAAGCCAGGAAAGAATCGCTGCAAAAACCAAGATTACAAAGAACTGCCACAACTCCAGTTCAACGTAAAATCGTCCGACGAATCCCGCGAGATAACTGCCCACAGCCTGCCCGGCAAACCAACCTCCCATCATCATGCCTTTCATCCTCGGCGGCGCAACTTTGGAGACGAACGAGATACCCATCGGACTTAAAAACAATTCCGCGAGCGTGATGACGAAATACGAAGAGATGAGCCAGTACGGGCTGACGCGCGTGAACGCCGTCGTTGTTGCGGAAGCGGAAGACGGCAAACTCGATGAAGCAGCGATCATGATGGTGAACGCTAAAGCAGTTACAAACATGCCGAGCCCTATTTTGCCCGGTGAAGACGGTTCCATCTTCTTTTTATTGAGCCATCCGAATCCGCTGATGATGATCGGAGTGAGAAATAAAATGAACAACGGATTGAACGATTGAAAGCTTTCGGGGGAAATCGGACTGAGACCGGGAAACGTGAAGAATTTGAACAAGATCGTTGTCGCTGCAGCAAGCGAGACAACGCCGCATGCCAACCGGGAATTTTTCGATGATGTTTTTCTCACGGCTGTTGACACACAAAGGATCAGCGCCATGATTGAAAGAAGGGAAACCGGGTCGAACAAAAGATATGTCAGCCTGCCGACGTGAGTAACAGTATAGTTTTTTGCAAACAACGTCAGCGTGAAGCCGTTCTGATAATAGGTCATCCAGAAAAAGATGATGATCAGGAAAATGATCACCAGTGCGGTAATGCGCTCTTTTTCCTGCGGCTTCGTAAGCTGAATTTCTTCTTTCGGCGCGCGAGCATCTTTTGTTCTGTAATCGGCTTCCTTGTAATATTTTCTGAACGAGAGAAAAATGATGATGCTGAGAAAAACGCCGAGCGAGCAGACGCCGAACGCCGCATTGTACGCGTGGGCGAGCGACACATTGAAATGCGTCAGCATATAGTTTTTTGTCGCCGCCGCTGCGATCGGACCGAGGAAAGCACCCAGGTTGATCCCCATGTAAAAAATATTGAACGCGGCATCTTTCAGCGAGCCGTTCGCTTGCAAGTAGAGATTGCCGACAATAACGTACGTGTTCGGCTTGAAGAGTCCGTTGCCGATGGCAACGATACACAACGCCGTGAACAGCAGCACAGGCTCTTTTGTCGGCACTGCCATCAGCGCGTAACCGATGCACGAGGTGCTCGCTCCCAAGACGATCGTTCTCCCGTATCCTAACAATCTGTCGCTCACCATTCCGCCGAAGAGAGGCAGAAAAAAAGTTGCGGCGATAAACAGACCGTAAATGTTTCCGATTGTCGCTGCATCCCAGTGAAAATTTTCCTGCAGATAAAGAACGAAGATTGCGAGCACGGTGTAGAAGCCGAATCGCTCCCACATTTCCGTGAAGAAAAGAACGTACAATCCCTTCGGATGATTCTTAAACATTGGACCGCCTCGTGTGTATATAGATGAGAATTCTGTTGAAAAATGACGAAGATCTCGCCGCTCCTTGACGGGCAGGATAAATATAATCAGAAAATTCATAAGATGTCGGACACCTTCAAGGTGTCCGGTATCTGCGTGCGCTCAAAAGCTGAAGCCAAGCAGCCAAACGCTTCCAACTCCGAATGCAATCCCAGAACATGCAAACATCACTCCGCGATAAATTTTTGCCGTGCCTGCGAAATGCAAGGAAAGCGAATTGATCGTACATGCAAAGATGATCATAGCGGCTACCGTTCCCACACCGAACGATCCCAGATATGCAACTGCCAAAACGTTCGAAGGCATCGCAAGTGTCGGAATGATTGCGAGAAAATGTGAGCTGCCGGCAAGCCCGTGCAGCGTGCCGATGCCGAAAGCGGCGTGAGTATGAATATGATGCTTCGCCGGATGTGTTTTTAAATCCGTATAGCCGTGCATGTGAACGTGTTCGTGCGCTTCGCCGTTATGAAAATGTATATGGGTGTGAATGTGTAAGGCTTTATGCAATGTCCATAGACCGATGCCGACGAGCATTGCACCGACAAGGCGGTCGCTCCAATGTGAAATGAGATGAACGGGGAGAATATCGCGCAGGATAAGTGAGAGAATCCCCACGACAGCTACGCCCGAAGCGTGACCCAATCCCCAGCGCAGCCCGGTACGCCAAGCACCGCGCTCCCGCTTCATTGCAAAGGGCGCAATGGCAGCGAGATGATCCGGTCCGGAAAAAACGTGAATGATGCCCGTAGTAATGCCGGCAGCGATCATAAACAGGACAGACTGTTGGTTCATGATAAAAGAATACAAGAGGTATTGTTCTTCAGTTCATTCCTTTTTTACTGCAACGCACCGCGTGTGGCAGCGTTGCCCTTGTGCCGGGACTCCTCCTGCAGATTCCGTCGAAGATCAAAACTCCAGCACCGTTCCGTTTTTCACAACTCTCCACACGTGATTGAAGGCGTAGTGGTACGGGAGAAAGCGGTACTGCGGAACATCGTACAACACAATATCCGCCTGCTTGCCGGCCTCAATGCTGCCAAGCTCGCCGGAAAGTCCGAGCGCGGCGGCGCCGTTCAATGTTGCGGCTGTGATCGCTTCTTCCGGCGTCATATTCATTTGCGTGCAGGCAATCGTCATCATCATCGGCATGGAAAAGCACATTGTCGAACCGGGATTGAAATCGGTCGCGATGGCGAGCGGGATGCCTGCCTCTATTATAGAGCGCGCCGGCGCGTACGGTTCTTGAAGAAAAAAAGATGCGCCCGGCAGCACAGTGGCGACCGACGAGGATTTTTTTAACGCTTCAATTCCGTCCGACGTAAGATGTTCGAGATGATCCACGGACGCGGCGTTGAGTTCTGCTCCTAATTTCGTTGCGCCGATCGAGGCAAGTTGGTCGGCGTGAAGTTTCGGAATCAATCCGTAGCGTTTTGCCTCGAGCAAGATATTTTCTGTTTGATGGAGATCGAAGTACCCTTCATCACAAAAAACGTCGCAGAACGTTGCTAACGTTCGCTCTCCGATGTACGGAAGCATGCGGGCGATGATAAGATCAACATAATGCTGTTTGTCGTTGTTGAATTCCGTCTGGAAGGCGTGCGCACCTAAAAATGTGGGAATAATGGTTGCAAGCGAATCGCGGCGGAGAATGCTGATCACGTCCAATATTTTCGCCTCGGATTCGAGGCTCAATCCATATCCGCTTTTGATTTCGATTGTCGTTGTGCCGTGTTTGAGCATTTCGGTGATGCGCCGCTCCGCAACGTGGAGCAATTCTTTTTTCGTTGCGGCACGCGTGGCTGCCATTGTCGAGAGAATTCCGCCGCCGCTTGCCGCAATTTCCCGGTACGATTTTCCTTCCGCGCGCATTGCAAATTCATCTTCGCGGCTTCCGGCAAAAACCAAGTGCGTATGCGAATCAACAAATCCCGGAAGAGCGATTCGCCCGTCTGCATCGAGTACGTCAATAGTATTTGGCTGTGGAATTTCGTTCGTTGATCCGGCAGCGCGGATGATGCCGTCTTCAATGAGCACCGCGCCGTTTTCGACGATGTGAAGCTCCCGCATTTCCGCACCCCTTTTGAACGGTTTCCCGTGCGCGGCGACGGTGACGAGCTGACGAATGTTTTTGATGAACAGATTCAAATACTATTTCCACGAAGGCGACGAAGAGACACAAATAAAATTATCTGGCATACCTGTTCCACTCTAACTTTCCTGCACTGCCCAAATTAATAAGCAATCCAAAGCGAAAACCTGTAGCTTTAAGCTAACTCAGAACCTGTGCTTCTTCTTTTCCGGACAAACGATCTAATGCTTTTAACTCAACTATGCTTGCATCATAACAAACAAGATCAGCAATGTAGTCTTTTTCAAGCTTTTGCCCTTTGTAAGTTATTTGTAATGGTTTCTGGGGCACAAAGGGAATATGCTTGTTTTGCAATTCAATCTCTAAAGATTCTTGATAGACAGCTTCAAGAAAGCCGGAACCAAGCTCTCTGTGCACTTCAATTGCCGTACCGATGATAGCATAGACCTCATCTTTAAGAATTATCTCTTTCATATTTTTTTGTGTTCCTTCGTGGATTGAAAGCCGCTGCATGTCAGTACCGGCAGACGCGGGTATTTGGGAAACGATGAATCCGTTTTGCTCTTCTCACACAAATGAAAGACACTTCCGCGTTTATTTTCCGCAGTCGAATGAAATACACATTTTCTACACAAACCGATTCTTGCTTTGTCAAAGTGAGTCATGTTTTTCCGGCGATGCGTGGTAATTTCCCAATATTGCTCAGGTGAAAAGGAAGCAGTGCCGCGTACATGGTGCTGTGAATCGGTGTCGGGACGCCGAGCTGCTTTCCGAGGTGAACGACGGTGGCGTTGAGCGCTTCGAGTTCCATCGGTTTCCCGAGCACAAGATCGTAATACATTGAGGGGCGTGTGCCGGGAGCAAATTTTTTCATTCCGTCAAATACTTTTTCTTTTTCAAGCAGCTCGATGGGAATGTGCTGTGCAAGCGCGAGCGCTTCGACTTCTTTCATCGCGTTGAACACCGCCATTCGTGTTTCTTCCACCGCAACCACTTCGCCTTGCGTCAGGCGCGACATTGAGAGGAATCCTCCGACCGATGTAATAAAAATAAATTTAAGCCAGAGGTTTATCAAAATATTTTTTGAAAGATGTGCGGTGATATTTGCATTCGTGAAGCAGTCGAGAATTTTCCCTGAGGGATCTTCGGCCTGCGAGCGATTCGTATTTGCGGCGTTCATTGGCCCGAACGCAATACGGACAACGCCGCCGGTTTCTGCAATTTCTCCGGGCGCAACAATGCGCGACGAAATATTTGCAACTCCGCCGTACACGTTTCCCTTCTTCAGAACGCGTTGGATTTTTTCTTCGTTATCAATTCCGTTTTGCAGTGAAATGATAACGGTGTTGTTATCAACAATCGGGTCAAGCTGTCCCGCAGCGGATTCCGTGTCGTAT
>JAGWND010000236.1 GCA_028873075.1 Bacteroidota bacterium | reverse complement strand
GTTGAAAAATATCATATCGCCATTAGATTCTGCTTCAGCAATTTCCCACGGTATGCCAAATTTTATTACCCAATTGCCATTGGCATCCATCTTATAAATGTGATGATCGCTATTCACGTAGAGCGAATCACCCTCCACGGTCATCGGTCCAATTCCTTCGTCGAACGTTTTTACCAAACTCCACGAGTCGCCGTCTGAGGTCTTTAATATTGCCCCTTTGTAGAGAGTATCTCCTTGATAATTTGCCACTGCTGCATACAACTCATTCTTGAAATGAATCATGTATCGGATATCGAGATCGGTAAACTCCTGCACTGCTTCCCACTTTTTCTCCGGCGGTGGCGGCAGGTCAACGCCATGGTCTTTGCAGCCCGGTGTAAAGCAAACCGTTGCAATAAAAGTGTACGCAAGTATGTGAGACATATATTTTCCCATGCTATATTGTGGTTAAAAATTCAAATCTTCTTTAAGCGGTAATTTCCAAATTCCCGTGCATTCTGTTTTTCACGTAGGGTGAATCGCCCTCTATATGACTCTTAGACATACCGCTGATATTGTTGCTATTGAAAATTGAAGAGTTCATCGAAGTGTTTTTCTCCCTCTCTTATTTTAACTTTGCTCGGAAACTCCCTGAAACGCTGGGTGCGTATAAGCTAAAATTTACGAGCAATGTACAGCATCTTTTGTGTAAGGTCAAGTAAAAAGTGAAAAATCTTTATTTTTTTATAAAAATATAGAATGATCGCAGTTCAACCTCCAATTGATGTTTAGTTCAAGCTCTGTAACATGTAGGATAACCTTTCATCTCTGCAGAAATCTTCCTATTTTATCACACATTAATGGCAATAAAAATTTTCATACGCCCTTTATTTTCTTCGTTTCCTACCTTCTTTGTTTTTCTTTTTCTCGCGGGATGCGCGGGCCAGCGTCCCCCGGAAGGGGGGCCGGTTGATCTCTCACCTCCGGAAATCAGTTCCGTCTATCCCGAGCCGAATACCGTCCGGTTTTCCGGCAATCATTTTTCGCTCGAGTTCAACAAATATGTTGACCATCGCTCGGTGGAAGAATCCATTTTCATTTCGCCGTACGCCGGCGATCTGGAGTTTGATTGGAGCGGCAGGGAAGTCGAGGCGACGTTTCCCTCTTCACTAAAGAAGAGCACGACGTATGTCATCACCGTCGGAACGGATGTCGTTGACCTGAACAACCACAACCGGATGGCATCGGCATACACGCTCGCGTTCTCGACCGGCGGCGCGATTGACAGCGGAAAAATCGAAGGCAGAGTGTTCGATGAGAAACCGGAAGGCGTGATGATCTTTGCATACCGCTTGAACGATCTCAACCCCGATACGCTGAATCCGATGGCACTGAAGCCCGATTACATCACGCAGACAGGAAAGGAGGGAACCTACTCACTTTCACATCTTGCGATGGGGAACTACCGGTTGGTCGCGGTGCGCGACGAGTACCGCAATTTGCTGTACGATCCTGAAACAGACGCCGCCGGACTTCTTCCTGCCGATGTAACGCTGACAGCAAAGGATACGCTGCGCGCAGGAATGAATTTTCAATTAGAAATCGAAGATACAACCGCGCCGCGGCTCCTTTCCGCACAGTCATCGAACGTGCATCATGTCGTTTTGAAGTTCAGCGAAAGCCTCGACACGTCGTCGGTGCTGCCCCGCGATTTTTCAATCGCCGACACACTCAGCGGCTCGCCGCTTCATGTTGAGAATGTGTTCGTCAATCTTTCATCTCCTTCGTCGGTAACGCTTCTTACCGATGCGCAAAAAGATTCAGCGGCGTATTTGATTTTAGTCAACGGCGTGAAAGATTTGGCGGGACACACGATCAACGAGAAGGCACATTCTTATGTGTTTCTCGGTTCTGCGAGGGTAGACACGCTTCCCCCGCACTTGGTTTTTGCTACTATCGCCGATTCAAATTACGTTGCACGACAGGACGAACACCCTCGTTTCGATTTCGACAACGCACTGCAGCCTTTGCCCGTGCGCGGTGCGTTTCGGCTCTTCGGAAAAGACAGCAGTGCGGTTCCGTACGCCGTCACATGGAACACCGCTGCAAGCTTCAATCTCGTTCCCGACAAACCTCTTTTGCCGAACGAACGCTACACGGCGATGATGCGGTACGATTCATTGCGAAGCCCGCTCGGCAGCCATTGGGTTGACAGTGTCCAACGCTTCACGTTCAGAACGATTGATCCGGAACAGCTCAGCAGCATCGAAGGAACAGTGGTTGATGCGGACACGCTGCTTGCAGATCGCTACATCGTTGAAGCGAAAAATATCTCGGACGCAAAACAGAAACCGGTTCATGTCCGTACCGAGCGGGGAAAGACGTTTTTGCTGCCGGAATTGTTGGAAGGGAAATATACCCTAATGGCGTTTCAGGATGTCAACGATAATGGAAAATACGATGCCGGAAAGCCGTTTCCCTTTCTCGCCGCCGAGCGCTTTGCCGTGTATCCCGACACGATCAAAGTACGCGCACGATGGCCCGTGGATGGAGTGGTGATTCGGCTTGCACCGTTAACAGGATTGAAGTAGATATTTCTGTTGACTGAGCGTGAGCGGTTGCAACGTCAGCTTGAGGTCCACATCCGCGCCATTGGCGTGGAATCTTTTTCTGCAATGACATCCTTTGTCATTCGTAGTTGTGGTTCGGCGGAGTTTATCCCGCGAAGCGGGACTCACCACGACAGCCGCCCTGAGCGAAGCCGAAGGGCGGAAAAACCTCTTTCTTCTTGATGTCATTAGTAGCCGCTGGTAAAGCATTGTCTGAACAAAAATCGTTGCAATCGCCACGCGTTTGCCTATGACATATCTGGTATCGTTCCGGCTAACAATTAATCCCGGAACACTTTCATTCTCTCAAGAATGAGATAAGACCCGAAAAGCCTGTCCCGCAATGTTTCTATGCGGGAAGGTGTGGTCTGCCATGACCTTTCTGATATGACTGGTATCTGCGGTACGTTAAATGTGGATGTACTCTTTTTTTCAAAGAACGTTTTTTTTGACAAAACTTTTTGTCGTCGCCGTACTTTATTCTCTTGACTTTTTACTTAGTAAAGAGGTTAGGCGGCATCAGGGCTGTAACCTGAACGGTGCGCAGGCCACGAGACGCCGAGCCAGGTTGCGCCATGATACGAGCTCGCCACGATGGTTGCGGCAACGGTCAGCACCCAGGACACAATGATCTCCTGCCAATCGGACTGCGTCGGCCTCCCGATCAGCACCACCGGCCCCCAGACTAGAAGCGTGAAGAGGCCGATCTGCCACGCCGTGAGCGCCGCGGCCAACCGAGCGCCCACGCCGCTGAGCACCGACACCCCGGCTGCGATGAACGCACCACCCGTCAGTACGGCGAACGCCGAGTGCCACGGCAACCAGGCCGGAACCATGGACACGGTGCGGTCGAAGTAGGTGAAATGGGCGATACCGAATGGGATGAGGCCCAAGCCGTAGAGGCCGGCGGTGATCCGGGCGGCGGGTTCGCTCCGCACGAACCGAGGCAGTGGCCCACGGGCGCCCGAGGACCACACATAGAGGACCCAACCGGCTTCCAACAGCGCGGCCGTCTCTCCAAACCCCCACCACGAACTGGAGGTCGGAGCCATCGCGATATCCGGCACTCTTACGGCGAGCAACCACAGCAGCAGATAGAGTAGCAAGAGCGCCGTGGCAAAGCGTGCCGTACGGCGCCAGAGGAGGCCCGCGCCAGAAGCGAGCGACACGCCGGCGCACAGGTACGCTATCCCCTGCTGCCCCGGCACCTGCCGCGGCACGCCATTCCAGATCGTCGGGACCGCGGCCTTGAGCATACCCGTAACGCCAAGGGCGATCATGGTCAGCGCAAAGGCTGTCTGCAGGATGGGGCGCGTGCGCGACAAGTCCCGAAAGAGGTGTGGTCGGTTCATTGACCTCAAAAGATATTCTGGCAATCGAATTTCTGTTGATGCTGTGCGGTGCATGTGCCGCTGAATGCGTTACGTTTTTTCATGCTCTCTTCCGTTCCGGGAAACCTCTCCGGTGCGGTACAGGATACTATTTTTTTCTTTGCTGCCTCTTGACTTTTTACTTAGTAAAGAGGTTAGGTGGCAGATTTGATGCACGGTTCTGCTTTTGGTGAATATACACTGCCAAGTCTTGATTGCATCCTAGCTAGGCTTATTCTTCATTGCCTTTAGACTCGCTTTCACCAGCTTTTTCACCAATGCGATTGGTACCTCTTGGTCTGCTGGAAAACTGGCTATCGCTTTTGTTGTAATATAGGCTGCAAGTTCTTTTTTGTGATCTTGTATTACTGGAGGGCGTACGTGCAAGCGTATGTCTGGTTTTTTGAAACTGAACCAGACAAACATCCCATTATAGTCATACCCTTCATAGGAATATCCAGGCATTTGGAAGTAACTGACGGTTTCAATGGAACCGGGAGCGACTTGCTTTATCGCAGCCCTTATCTTCTTCAATTTGCCTTGTGCTTCCTTCGGGCATCTTGATATATATTCATCTACGCCACCAGGCACAATAGAGACAACTTTATTTCTTCGCATATGTTTCACCTCTTTTGGGATGAGCGTTCTGTTCTGCCGCCTAACGGACTGGAGCTAAGCTGCGTGCAAACGCTCCAGCGCGTTGGGTTAAAAGTTTAAATTAAAAATGCTGTTTCGTGTTGCATGTTGTAAGTTGATTACGCCACACTTCAAACCCAAGAGCGTCGGCGGTTTGCACGTCAGCTTGAGCGCTGGTTAGGTTGCATTTGCACATAAAAA
>JAGWND010000020.1 GCA_028873075.1 Bacteroidota bacterium | reverse complement strand
AGGTGATATAAAATCCGTCCTATTTCCAAAAGGGTAATTTTTTTCCTTAAAGCTTTGGAACGCAATAAGTATGGATTTGCAAGAAAATATTTTTGCAATTCTTTTTCATTTGAAGTTAGGGGATACATCCTAGCTTCTTTAAGGGCATTTATGAGATGTTGTTTTCGGAGGTTAGTGCGAAACGTTTGTCTTCGTTTTTGTCGCGCATCTCGGCGGGTTTCGTTTTTAGAAACTTCTTTCCCTTTGGTATCTCTGTTGACTCCTTCTGGGAATATTCTTACGCCCGTTTTAATTATTTCTTTTGCAGTATCATCGATCACTGCCCACCCAATGGAATTCGTTCCAAGGTCGAGACCTAAAATACGTGCCATGTGTGAAGTCTCCCAGATATGTTATAGTTCAGGAGTTGTATGCGCCCAAGATGTGGCTTAGGCGGTTCGGGGAGAGAAAGCGTTGCCCCCGATTATGTGCTTGACAATAAGAAAAAAATACTTATCTTGCAACTAAGGCTTTACGCCTTTGAAATCTTTTCACAATAAGGCTATATGCCGAAGTGAAAAACTTGGCGCGGCTTCGGTCGCGCCTTTTTTATTGTACGGTTGTCTTAACCCTTGAAGGGTTCAAAAACCCTTCAAGGGTTCGTTGCACCGTACCCAAACCTTTCGTATATTTTCCTTAGCAATACAAACAATTTCAGTATTTCCTCTTTAATTACTAACGACTTTTGGATTGGAGAAACCTGCCATGGCTTTAGATGTTGAGAAACTTTTAGGCGCTGACGCAAAATTGCTGCTTGAACACAAGTGCAAAACAATTTCCAAAGAATTGCTTCATCTGCCGGGACCGGATTATGTGGACAAGGTCTATGCGCTTTCGGACCGCCCGACGCCGGTGTTGAAAAGCCTGCAAGCGCTTTTCGCGCACGGGAGACTTGCGGGAACGGGGTATTTATCCATTCTTCCTGTTGATCAGGGCATTGAGCATTCCGCCGGAGCGTCGTTCGCACCGAATCCGGAATACTTCGATCCGGAAAATATTGTGAAGCTTGCCATTGAAGGGGGCGCGAACGCGGTTGCATCTACGCTCGGCGTACTCGGTGCAGTTTCGCGGAAGTACGCACACAAAATTCCGTTCATTCTGAAGATCAATCACAACGAATTTCTGTCGTACCCGAACACGTACGACCAGACATTGTTTGCGAGTGTGAAGCAGGCATACTGGATGGGAGCGGTGGCGGTTGGTGCGACAGTGTATTTCGGCTCGGCAGAATCGCGCAGGCAAATCTGGGAAGTGAGCCAGGCGTTTCAACATGCGCACGAGTTAGGCATGGCGACGATTCTCTGGTGCTACACGCGCAACAGCGCATTCAAGACGAAGGATAAAGATTATCATGTTTCTGCGGACCTGACGGGGCAGGCGAATCATCTCGGCGTGACGATACAGGCGGACATCATCAAGCAGAAGCTTCCCGAGAACAACGGCGGCTATGTGGCGCTGAATTTCGGCAAGACGAGCAAAAAGGTATACGAGCAACTGACAACCGATCATCCGATTGATCTGACGCGCTATCAGGTGGCGAATTGCTATATGGGAAGAGCTGGATTGATCAATTCCGGCGGCGCTTCTTCCGGTGCGAACGATCTGGCAGAAGCGGTGAAGACGGCAGTGATCAATAAACGCGCCGGGGGAATGGGATTGATCTCGGGACGGAAAGCGTTCCAGCGCCCGATGAAAGACGGCGCGGAAATTCTCAATGCGATTCAGGACGTCTATCTTTCCAAAGAAGTAACCATTGCGTAATGGATGGTTGCCGATAAAGAATTCACCAAGTGAGGAAATGAAAAGGGCGTCAGTTCGCTGCAACGGATTGGCGCCTGTTTTATTTTGCCGCAGAGATCGCACGGTTTTTTAATTCACAATAGTTAAAAAAATTCCCTGTGTCCTCTGCGGCTAACCGCTTATGGACTATCTCTCAGCACAAGAATCTGAAAAATCAGTTGTTGCGCTTTCTTCGGTAACGGCGGCGTTTGTCGTTACGGGATTGAAGGTCGGCGTCGGATTGTGGACCGGGAGCTTAGGCATTCTTTCCGAGGCGGCGCATTCGGGACTTGATCTCATTGCGGCGATCATCACGTTGCTTGCCGTGAAATTTTCCGCGCGCCCGCCGGATAAAACGCATTTGTACGGCCATGGAAAGATAGAAAATTTTTCCGCCCTTGCCGAAACCGTTCTTCTTCTTGTAACATGTTTCTGGATCATCAACGAAGCGGTCAAGCGGCTTCTTTTTCACAGCGTGCAAATCGAAGTGAACGTCTGGAGTTTTTTTGTGATGTTCGTTTCTATCGCTGTTGATCTTTCCCGTTCGCGCGCGCTGTACCGCGTGGCGCGCAAGCACCGGAGTCAGGCGTTGGAGGCGGACGCGCTCCATTTCAGCACCGATGTGTGGAGCTCGAGCGTTGTGGTGTTGGGATTGGTGCTCACGCTCCTGAAAATTCCCGTTGCCGACTCCGTTGCGGCGCTCATCGTCGCGTTTTTTGTCATTTATGTTACGCTCTCGCTCGGCAAGCGGACGATCAATGAACTGCTCGATCGCGCGCCTGCCGGATTGGAAGAGGAGGTACAGCGGACGGCATTGGGAATGCCCGGCGTTCAGCGTGTTGATAATGTTCGCGTGAGAACTTCCGGCCCGAAGACATTTGTTGATTTAACGCTGCACCTTCGCCGCACGACGCCGTTTGAAGTTGCCAACACGCAAGTGCACGAGGTCGAGACGGCAATTCATCGCGTCATTCCGGATGCCGACATCATCATCCATCCCGAACCGATGGAAACGGACGATGAAACGGTCGTAGATAAAGTGAAATTGCTATTGTCACGCGAAGGGTGGAGCGCACATGATGTGCAGGCGTTTCTTGTGAATGGAAGCTATCAGGTTGAATTTCAGATTGAATTTCCGGACGGGGATTTTGTCCGGGCACACAACATTGTGGACGAGCTTGAAGAGCGGGTTAAAAAGGAACTGCCCCGCGTCGCTTCGGTTGTTGTGCACATCGAAGATGCACGGGAGAATGTGATCGCCTCCGTTGATGTAACGCCGTCGTCGCAGGAATTGATTCACGATATTTTAGAAATTGCCGCCGCCATGCAGGAAATCCACGAATGCACCGTGCTTTCAGTGCTGGAAGTGAAGGGGAAGTACCGCGTTTCGATGAAGTGTGCGGTCGGAAAGGATCTGTCGTTGGAAAACGCGCACGAGATTTGCACAGCGTTGAAAAATAAAATTATGGTCGCTCTGCCCGACATCAAAGAAGTTCATATTCACGCGGAGCCGACGAGGTGAGAAAAAGAGGTTCAGGCTTCAGGATTCAAGATGAAAGATTCAGGACGCAAAAGAAAATCCTTCGGAACGAGTGAATCTTGCATCCCGGATCTGTTTCAAAATCAGTTTCTACGTTCCTCTGCGGCTCGGCGGCTCATAGTTTTTTTCAGGAAGACTCCATGCACCGTTTGAAATGTATCATTTTCGATATGGACGGCACATTGACACAGACGAATCAGCTTATTTACGATTCGTTCAATTTCATTGCCGAGAACTATCTTCACAAGCGGTTTACTCCGCCGGAGATCACCGCGTTTTTCGGTCCGCCGGAAAAAGAAGCGATTGAAAACATGATCGGGCCGGAGCATATTGGCGACGCGATGAAAGAATATTACCGCTTCTACGAGGAACGTCACAACGAATTAGCGGCTCTTTATCCGGGCATCGAAAACATTCTGCAGTTCGTTAAGTCGCAGCAGATGCTCATCGGTTTGTTCACCGGAAAAGGGCGCCGCACAACGGAGATCACGCTGAAAAAGTTCCGCATCGCCCGCTACTTCGATATCGTGGTGACGGGAGACGATGTGAAAAACTTCAAACCGTCGTCGGAAGGAATCAGAAAGATCATGAGGCGGTTTTCTCTTTCGCCGGACGAGGTGCTCATGGTCGGCGATGCTGTCGCCGATGTGAAGGCGTCGCACGACGCGGGCGTGAAAATTGCCGCTGTGCTGTGGGACTCGTACGGCAAAGAAAAAGTTCTTCAAATATTGAAAACCCCGTTGGGGGAAACCGATTTTGTTTTCCACGATGTGGTTGAATTTCAATCGTGGCTGACATCGTCACTCGATAGGAGCGCACAAGCATGAAACAACTTTTGAGCTGTGTGATTTTTTTGCTGTATTCCTTTCCTTCAATCTCTGCTGCACGTGTGAATATTTTAGGACTTCGTATTTACGCCAACGGCGACGAGTATCAAGCCCCGATCATCACGCAAGGCGGACATATTACGATTGAGTTCGATGTTGATACGCCGGTTCCGCCGAACCTTCAGATCCTGTTCATGCACGCATCGAAAGATTGGGTTGTTGATAACAATATTTTTCTGAACGATCTCTACCACAACCGGAGTCAATCGCTGCTGTACATCACGGCGCCGAACGGCGTACGCCGCTATACATTTCATTATCTTAATTCATTTCCGGACAGCATGAATATCGTGCGCTTTCTCTATTCCGGCAATTATATTTTTTCGGTCTTCGAAAGGGAACACGAAAATACCATCCTTGCCGAAGGGAGATTCATCGTGGTCGAAAATCTCGTTCCGACAACCATGACCGTCGCGAACCGTTTTTATCCCGAAACCGCGTCGCCGTTCAATCAGATGCATTACATCACGGTGCATGTGAATGTTCCGCCGGGCGGCAATCAGCCGGAAGAGAGCCGGCTCTTTTATCCCAATGTGAAAACGGTTGATATTTTTCAGAACTGGAAGTTATACAACCCTTCCCGCATAGATGTTGACAACCGAACGCCTGATACTTTTGTTGATAATATTACAATGCCGGAAAAAACTTTTACAATCCGGAACGTGTCTCCGGGAAACGAATACCGTCGTTTGGATTTAAGCTCGACTAAATTTTATCCAAATTACTACCCGGTGCAGTTGGTGAGCGGCGCTGATCTCTCGCGGTTTCAATGGCAAGGCTCTCTTGATGCGAACGGTGCGGCGAAGCTGCGCCCGTTCATCGGGGGCAACTCGGAATATCTCGACGTCACGATGCGGTTGAAGCTTCCCGTTCCTGCAGAGAAAAGAATTTTTCTCGCCGGTGCGTTCAACGCGTGGCAGCCGTCGCGTGAGTATGAAATGGTGTACGATACTTCTTCCGGAGAATATCGCTGCCGTTTCTGGCTTCGCCGCGGCGTGTACGATTATCAGTATGTGTTGGGAGATGTGGACCGCAGCGGCAAGATTGTGAATCAGGATTGGCTTGCATTGGAAGGAAATGACTGGAGAACGACGGAACATTATACTGCTGTCGTTTATTACCATGATAATCGGTACGGAGGGTTTGATCGTGCAGTCGGAATGGCGGCAGCCAAAAGCCCGGGCGGAACCGAAGAGACGCCGTTGTACGACCGTCTTTCTTCGCCGCAAGAAGTCAATTGACGGTCAACTTGTTTTTTTCTTCACAAGGAATAATTGATGGACACATCCGCTCCTATTACAGTCGGGGTTATCGGCGTCGGGCATCTCGGCTCGCTTCATGCAAAAATGTATGCCGAAATTTCCGATGCCGCTTTTGCCGGTGTGTTCGATGTTGACGCTGAAAGGAGAGACAACATTGCCGGCATGTTTTCCGTGCGCGCGTTCGATTCGCTCGACGGGCTGCTCGGAGAGGTGAACGCCGTCAGCATTGCGACAGTAACGTCGTCGCATTTTGAAGTTGCAAAGCGGGCGCTCGATGCCGGCGTGCATGTGCTGATCGAAAAGCCGATCACGCAAACGCTCGCGGAAGCCGATGAGCTGATTAAACTTGCGCGGGCTCGCGGTTGTCTCATTCAGGTAGGTCACATCGAGAGATTCAATCCTGCGATTCTCGCGCTCGAAGCCTACAATCTCAAACCGATGTTCATCGAGTCGCATCGCTTGGCGCAGTTCAATCCACGCGGGACGGATGTCGCGGTCGTTCTCGACTTGATGATCCACGATATTGACATCATTCTCAGTTTGGTGCACTCGCCGGTCGCTTCCATTGATGCAAACGGTGTAGCCGTCGTGTCCGATTCGGCGGACATTGCGAACGCGCGGCTGAAATTTCAGAACGGCTGCGTCGCAAATGTTACGGCGAGCAGGATCTCACAGAACAAAATGCGGAAGATGCGGATGTTTCAGCACAACGCGTACATCTCGATTGATTTTTCGCAGGGAATGGCGGAAGTATTCCGCCTGGTTGAGAACGGCGGGCCGGCATCTCAATCAACGATGATGCTGGGCCGGATCGGCGAAGGGAAGAAGAAACGGACGATCGTCTACGAGCAACCGGAAGTGAAAGAAGTGAACGCACTGAAATACGAATTGGAATCGTTCGTGAGATCAATTCGCACCGGCGAACCGCCCGTCGTCTCCGGCGCCGACGGCAGGTCTGCGTTAGAAGTGGCGCAGGAAATTTTAAAGAAGATCGAAGTACAGAAATTTTCAGGAGCATGACCCGAAAAATTCACACAATAAATATTTCCCAGCCTGAAAATCCCGCCGGGGATGCTCTCCGCCGCATCGGTGCGCTTGCAGACGAGCAGCGTATCGAAGCGTACGTTGTCGGCGGCTACGTCCGCGATCAGCTTTCGGGAAAGGACGTCAGCGATGTCGATGTGCTGATTATCGGCGACGGCATCGCTTTTGCAAAGAACGCGGCTCTTGCCTTGGGAAGAAAAAAAACAGTGACGTACGAACGGTTCGGAACGGCGATGCTGTTTCTCGATTCGATCAAGATCGAATTCGTCGGCGCGCGCAAGGAAAGCTACTCCGAAAATTCGCGCAAGCCGGCGGTGACGGTCGGAACACTGCACGACGATCTCTCGCGCCGCGATTTCACAATCAACGCAATGGCGGCGTCGCTCAACAAAGAACGATGGGGCGAAGTGGAGGACCCGTTCGACGGGCAGCGCGATCTTGCGGCGAAAATTATCCGGACGCCGCTCGACCCGCTGAAAACATTCGACGACGATCCGCTGAGGATGATGCGTGCAATCCGGTTCGCATCGAAGCTCGGCTTCGCAATCGAGGGGAAAACTCTCTCCGCAATTCCGGGGATGAAAGAGCGGCTCGGCATCGTTTCGCAGGAACGCGTCACCGAGGAGTTCATGAAAATTCTCGCTTCGCCGAAACCGTCCGTCGGCTTGCGGTTGATGTTCGATGCCGGCGTCATGCATCTGGTTTTTCCCGAAGTCGCCGAGATGTCGGGCGTTGACCAGCGGAACGATCATCATCATAAGGATGTCTTTCTTCACACCTGCCAGGTGGTGGATAATATTTCTGCGGTGAGCGACAACCTCTATTTGCGGTTTGCGGCGCTCGTTCACGACATCGCGAAACCGAGGACGAAACAATTCCGCGAAGGCGTCGGCTGGACATTTTACGGCCATGAAGAACTCGGCGCGCGCATGGTGAAAAAAATTTTCAAGAAGCTGAAGCTGCCGTTCGACAAAGTTCCGTACGTGGAAAAGTTGGTCCGGCTTCATCTTCGCCCCATGGCGTTGGTTGACGAGCAAGTAACCGATTCCGCCGTGCGGCGGTTGTTGTTCGAAGCCGGGCAGGAATCGGACGACCTCATGCTGTTGTGCCGCGCAGACATCACTTCGAAAAATCCGAAGCTTGTGAAGGAGTACACGGCAAATTACGACCGCGTCTATTCCAAAATGCAGGAGGTCGAAGAAAAAGACCGCATCCGTGCATTTCAGCCGCCGGTGCGCGGCGACGAGATTATGCAGGCATGCGGGCTTCAGCCGGGAAAACTTGTCGGCATTTTGAAATCGCGCATCGAAGAAGCGATCTTGGATGGAACGATTCCAAACGAACATGATCCGGCGTTGGCGTTCTTGCTCTCTATTAAGGATGAAATCATTTCAGCCCACGAAACACATTAAACGCACGAAAAGAATTTTATTGCAATAAAATGATTCATACAACGTCTTGTAACAAAACATTGAAACTTTCAGCAGCGGCTTTCGTTAATATGACGGAGTCGCAGGTTCTTCACTTGTAAACTTTGGAGAGATGAAATGAAATTGAAAACGGTGCAAAGGGCGGCACAGTTGACGATCTTTTTAACCACGATGGTGTTTGTTCTTCCGGCGTTCAGTCAAAACGCAGAAAAGACTACGCTGACGCTTCAACAGGCTGTGGATATTGCATTGCAAAAAAATATCAACGTTATCACTGCGCAAAATGCTCTGGAAAGTCAACAGCGCAACGTTACTTCGGCGTACGGAAATTTTTTGCCGACACTGAGTGCAAACGGCGGATGGTCGCGGCAGGAAACTCACCAGCCTCCTTCCGGCGGAGGGTCGTACACTATTGGAGGATTTGTCATCCCGATCCCGGTGTCTTCCGGTATTTCCACCAGCAACAGTTATTCGGCCGGCGTCCGAGCAAACATGACGTTGTTTGACGGGTTTTCAAATACGTCCACGTTGAACGGCGCAAGCGACGCTGCTGTTTCGAGTGAGTACAATGTGTACAGAACGCGTCAAACTGTCGTGTACACAGCTCAGCAATTTTATTTGACCGTGCTGCGCAATCAATCGCTGCTGAACGTGGCACAGGATAATTTGGAAAGCAGCAAGCGGCAGCTTGAACGCATTCGGGAATCGAACAAGGTCGGCGCCGTTGCCATTGCCGACGTGTATCGTCAGCAGGTGCAAACTGCCAATGACGAGCTTGCGCTGATTACCGCACAAAACAATTATGATAACGCAAAAGCCGATTTACAATTCTATCTTGGCATTGATGTTTCAAAAGAGTACGAGTTCAAAGACCCTTCCATTGCCGTCGACACTGTGAATATGGATGTGGCAGCGCTCGAAAATCAATTCACAGATTTTGATCGGCTTGTGAATCAAGCGCTGAAAACTCGCCCTGATTATCAATCGGCACTGTATGCAGAGGGAAGCGCTGAGTCGGGAGTAACGGGCGCGCGAAGCGGCTACTTTCCCACAATTACTGCGAGCGCAGGCTATTCGCTGAACAGTTCCGAGCTAGGCAAGCTCTCAGACAACAAAATCTATTCGTGGGGTTTGAATTTCAGCCTGCCGCTCTTCAGCGGATTTCAGACGAGCACAAGAGTTCAGCAGCAGCAGCTTGCACTTCGCAATGCCGAAGCACAGGTAGATCAGGCTCGCCGTCAGGTTCAGGTTGATGTGAAGAAAGCAATGTTGAATTATCAGGCGACGTTGAAACAAATTGATGTTACGCAAAAGAATATGACATCGGCGAGCGAAGACCGCCGGATCGCGCAGGAAAAATATAATCTCGGCTCAGGAACGTTGCTCGATTTGCTGACGGCGGTGGCAAACTATACGAAGGCGGCAAGCGACCGTGTCAACGCAGTCTATGATTATCTTCTTGCCAAACAGCAGATGAAATACGTTATCGGAACAGAAAAATATTGATTTTTGTGTCTTTGTGATTTAGTGGTAAACACCTTTTAATCGGAGTGCGATATGGCAAACAATAAAAAATCAAAAAAGAAGCTGTTCATTTTTTCCGGCATCGGCGTCGTCGTTCTTATTCTCGTGCTTGTTGTCTTGCTCGGCAGCAAGCGGGAAAATATTATTTCCGTGCAGACGGAAAAGGTTTCTCGCAGAACGATCACGCAGGTTGTGACGGCATCGGGTCAAATCGAACCGGAAACGACGGTAAAAATTAATGCCGAAGTCAGCGGTGAAATCGTTGCGCTTCCTGTGAAAGAAGGAGAGAAAATTCACAAAGGGGAGCTGCTCGTTCGCATCAAGCCGGATCAATATCAGGCACAAGTGGATCAGGCGCAGGCTGCACTGTCATCGGCAAAAGCGGCGCTCGCACTTCAGTCGGCAAATTTAGAGAAAGCGCGGACGGAATTTAATCGCGGAAAAGATTTGTACGCCAAGAAATTGATTTCGGATCAGGATTACATCGCATCAAAAACTTCTCTCGATGTTGCGAAGGCGCAGTACCAATCTGCACAAGCAGGCGTTGACCAGGCTGAAGCATCGTTGAAGCAATCGAAGGAAGCCCTCTACAAAACCGCCATCTACTCGCCGATAGACGGCGTTGTGTCGCAGCTTATTTCGGAATTAGGCGAGCGCGTAAGCGGAAGCTCGTTCACGCAAGGCACGCAGATCATGACGGTCGCCGATCTTTCCCGCATGGAAGCACAAGTCAATGTGGGCGAGAACGATGTGGTGCTTCTTGCAATCGGCGATACGTCGTTGATTGATGTGGATGCGTACCCCAGCCGAAAATTAAAAGGCATTGTGTACGAGATCGCAACCACGGGAACGACGACGGGCGCAGGGACACAGGATGAAGTGACGAATTTTTTAGTGAAGGTACGTATTCTTGATAAGGACATTGATCTTCATCCCGGAATGTCCATGACTGCTGATATTCAGACTGAAACAAAGAACAATGTTCTCGCTGTTCCGATTCAGAGCGTCACCGCGCGTACGCCTAAGATGCCCGAGAATGGAAAGCAGCAGGCAGCAAAGAATGCTGCGAAATCCGAGAACGGCAACATGACACCGGAAAAACAGGAAGAGGTTGTCTTTGTCGCTGAGAACGGGAAAGTGAAACAGGTTCCGGTGAAGCGCGGCATTAGCAACGATTCGTACACCGAGATTGTCAGCGGTGTGAAGGAAGGGATGGAAGTCGTTTCAGGAAGCTACAAGGCGATCAACCGTGATCTTGAAGACGGCGCGGCAGTGCGCATTGAGAACAACGCGAAAAAATTTGGAATGGCTGCAAAAGAGACGTCGAACTAAATTCTAATTTCTATATTCTAAACAAGTACACATATCCAAATCCAAATTTTCCAAGACTCTTCATGCGCTGCAGTTTTTTGCATGAGGATGTTGGAATTGTCCCGCATCTATAATTCTTTTTGAAAGAGCGGGATGCCGTACAACGGCATTTAGAATTTTGGTTTTAGAATGTATGGTTTTGACAGCCGGCATAGTTCAACCATCAATAAGGCTTTAGCATGAACGTCATCAACATTAAGAACATCAGCAAAACGTATGTGATGGGAGAAGAGGAAGTGCATGCACTACAGCGTGTTTCCCTTCAGATAGATCGGGGAGAGTATGTTGCGATCATGGGACCTTCCGGTTCCGGCAAATCAACGCTGATGAACATTCTCGGCTGTCTCGATACGCCGACGACCGGATTGTACGAATTCAACGGCGTGAATGTCAGCGACATGAACGACAACGATCTTGCAAAAATCCGCAACAAGGAAATCGGATTTGTGTTCCAAACATTCAATCTTATTCCGCGCTCCAACGCTCTCCATAATGTCGAACTGCCGTTGATTTACGGCGGCATTCCTTCAACGGAACGGAAGCATCTTGCTGAAGAAGCGCTGAGCCATGTTCAGCTTGCCGACCGCATGCACCACAAACCGAACGAGCTTTCCGGCGGTCAGCGGCAGCGCGTTGCCATAGCACGCGCGCTCGTGACGAAGCCGTCCATCATTCTCGCCGACGAGCCGACCGGAAATCTTGATTCGAAAACCGGCGATGAGATTATGGCGCTGTTTGAAGAATTGCACGGGCAAGGCAACACTATCATTCTTGTAACGCACGAAGAATACATTGCCGAACATGCGCACCGCATCATCCGCATCCGCGACGGTTCGATTGAGCGTGATGAATTGGTGAAAAAAGATGGCGAAGCGAGATCGAAGATGGCGACGGCAGAGTAAGTGATCAATTTCCACCTCACCCCTGTCCCCTCTCCCAAAAGGGGGTAAGAAAGGGGTGGGGGGCAAGAAGAACTTTTCGCACAGTGATGCTTTCAGCAAAAAAAGTTTCCTGATTGATAAAATGAAAGTTTCGGATTTCACATACGAAGTAAAAGAAGGGATGGCGATCTCATTTCAAGCGATTCGCGCGAACAAGATGCGCTCCGTCTTGACAACGCTCGGCATTGTCATCGGCATCGTTTCCGTGACGCTGATGGGAACGGCGATTGAAGGGTTGAACAGGGGATTCAGCGACAGCGTTGCCAAATTAGGCGCCGACGTTTTGTACGTGCAGAAATGGCCATGGTTTGCCGGCAGAGACTGGTGGAAATACCGGAACCGCAAGGATATTAAAATGGCTGACTACAAAGCTCTTGCTCGCCAGGCGACAATGTTTCAAGCGGCAACACCGGCAACCGGCACGTTGAAAACGGTGAAGTATCAGAACAACAGTTCAACCGGTGTGTGGATCATTGGGTCGAACGAAAAGTATTTGGAGATCGGCGGCTCGAATATGGATTATGGAAGATTTTTTTCTCAAGCGGAAGCAGACGGCGGAAGGCCTGTGTGTGTGATCGGCTCTGAGATCGCGGACAATCTTTTTCCGCACGCAACACCGATAGGGAAAAATCTAAAAGTCGGCTCCTACACGTTTCGCGTTGTCGGCGTGTTAGCGAAGCAGGGAAGCTTTCTCGGAATGTTCAGTCTCGACAACCGCGTCATCATTCCGATGCAAGCGTTTCTCCAGCGCTTCGGCGCGCGCCACGGCATTGATATTGATGTGAAGGTAAGCAACATCAAACAGATGGACGACGCGAAAGAAGAATTGCGCGGCATTATGCGCAAAGTGCGGCATGTTGCGCCCGGCGCTGAAGATGATTTCGCCATTAACCAGCAGGAATTGTTCATTCAAACGTTCAACACGATCGGCATTGTAGTTGCGGGCATCGGATTGTTCATTACCGCGCTGTCGCTATTTGTCGGCGCTATCGGCATCATGAACATTATGTTCGTTTCGGTAACCGAGCGAACGAAAGAAATCGGCATCCGGAAAGCGATTGGCGCGCGGCGGAGAGTTATTCTTCTTCAGTTTTTGATCGAGGCGGCATCGCTGAGCTTAATCGGCGGCGTCATCGGCATTATCATTTCGTATCCGCTCAGCCTTCTTGTCAATCAAATTCTCCCGACATCAATGCCGGTCAGCGTTGTGGTAATTTCGATTGTGATTTCATTGATCGTCGGCGTCATTTCAGGGTTTCTGCCTGCGAACCGCGCATCGAAAATGGATCCGGTTGATGCGCTGAGATATGAGTAGAAATTGGTTATTGGTAATTTGTTATTGGTTTTCAAGCTAATCACCAGTAGTTAATGAAAGGGGAAAATCATGTTTCAGAGATTGGAGGATCTTGAGGTATATCAGCTTGCTGAACAACTTGCAGATGACATTTGGGAAATCGCGCTAGCGTGGGATCTATTTGCGAAAGATACAGTCGGTAAACAAATTGTGAGGGCAGCGGATTCAATCTCTGTGAACCTGAGCGAGGGATATGGAAGATATTCATTCAAAGAAAATATTCAGTTTTGTTATTATGCGCGCGGCTCTCTTTTGGAAACAAAGAACTGGGTCAGGAGATCACAAAGAAGAACGCTGATCGAGTCTGAAGTTTGTGAATCGTTGCAAGAAAGAATTGAAGTGGTTGGTAAGAAGTTGAATGCTTTCATCAATTCAATGAAAAAGCAAGCCTCTCGTCCTAAGAACCAATAACTGACAACCAATAACAAATTACCAATAACTAAAAAATGCAGATTCAAGAAAGTTTCAAGATGGCAACGGATGCCATCAAAATGAACAAGCTTCGCTCGACGCTCACGCTGCTCGGCATTGGCGTCGGTGTTTTTTCCATCATCGGTGTGATGACGGCAATGGGTGTTCTGCAAAATGCAATCGAGAACGGATTGAGCCAGCTCGGTACCAACACGTTTCAAATTCAAAAATACCCGGCGCTGCATTTTGGGGGTCCTCGCGAGCGCGAGAAATACCGCAACCGCAAAGACCTTACCTACGAGCAAGGGGTGAGATTTGTGCGGAAGATGCGTGCAAAAGCGATCGGTTTGGAGGACCATTTCGGAGTGAAGCAAGTCGTGTATAACGGCGAAAAAACAAATCCCGATGTGTCTGTGATGGGAGAAACGCAAGACGGTTTTACGACGAACAACATTACGATAAAGGATGGCAGAGTTTTCACAAGCGAAGAAATTGAATCGGCAGCGAATGTGTGCGTGCTCGGTTACAGTGTTGTGGAAAAGATTTTTCCTCACACCTATCCGGTCGGCGAGTACGTGAAAGTGAACGGCGTGAGATTCAAAGTCATCGGAACAACAGACAAGCAAGGTTCCGCTCTTGGCGGCAATCAGGACAATTTCGTTGCTATTCCACTAACAACCGGTTTGAATTTGTACGGAAGAGAGCGCTCGATAGATATCATGGTGCAGTCGTTCAGCCAGGACGATTACGAAGCAACAATGGATATGGCGCGCGCCGTTCTCCGCGTCATCCGTCAGGTGCCCCCGGGCGCCGATGACGATTTCGAAATTTTTTCCAACGACACGATGATCAAACAATTTAACGACATCACGTTCATGGTGAAGATCGGCACGGTCGGCATTGCGTGCATTGCGCTGCTCGCTGCCGGCGTCGGCATTATGAATATCATGCTCGTTTCCGTTACGGAACGCACAAAAGAAATCGGAATTCGGAAAGCGCTCGGCGCAACAAAGGTGAATATTCTCAGCCAGTTTTTAACTGAGTCGGTAGCGTTCAGTCAAATCGGCGGCGTTATTGGCATTATCACCGGCTCGCTGTTGGGCAATGTCGTTTCCATTCTCATGAGCGCTCCGGCAGTCATGCCGTGGAACACCTCTGTTGACATTCTTCAAACGCCGTTTTTGGATTTTACCCCGCTCGAGATGAATATCGTTGCACTTCTGTTCTGTTCGTTTATCGGCATTGTGTTCGGCGTCTATCCGGCATGGAAAGCGGGAAATTTAGACCCGATCGAATCGTTGAGATATGAGTAAAGGAGAGTGAGCAATGGAAAAAATTAAAATCGAAAATTCCGGCTTCGGAATGATGTGGGCAATCGGCTGGATGTTTTCTATCGGCTTCTTGAAACTAACATTCTGGAAAGCGGTGTTGGCGATCGTGATCTGGCCCTACTACATCGGCGTAATGGTGAGCGGGCTGGTGAAATAGGACTTTCTGGAAAAAACTATAAAAATTCTTCATAAAGCACGACGTCATTCCCGCGAAAGCGGAAATCTAAAAAATGGATGCCCGCCTTCGCGGGAATGACGATTCCTTTTCATTCATTTTTTACCGTTCAAACCCCTTCATTATTTCAGCAGAAATTTTCGGCACATCGCCGTACTGCTGCTGTAACGTTTCATACTTCTCGAAAAAATCTTCCGGTCCTTTCACAATCGTTTCCGTCAACGCGGGACGTCCCAATTTCATATCAATTTCCAATGCCATCAAATTGCCGGCAGTTGCGCCGTAATTTTTTTGCATCGAGCCGGAAAGATTAGCGTTCATAATCAAATTACGCGCCTGAACCTGAGTGAGGTCGGGAGATTGCAACTGAAGAAGGGCTTCGTTGAGTGCAACAATGGAATGTGCGGCAATGTCGTACCATTGCTGCGGCGGGTTGGCATTCATTTGCTGCTGCATTGAAATGTAATAAGCAATTCCTTCGTTCTGCACAAGCTCTGCGAGAACTGCGAACGGGTCGCGACGTTGGTGCCATTGCCTCCACACAGGCGACGTTTGCTGGAACGTGCTGAAGATCGCATGGAACGATTCGTGGGCGAGAACGCTGAGCAGCGAAATGAATTGCTCCTGTACATCATGCGGGTATTCCACAAGCCGCGCGAGATTGACGAC
Source organism: Bacteroidota bacterium (assembly GCA_028873075.1). Lineage (GTDB taxonomy): Bacteria > Bacteroidota > Ignavibacteria > UBA10030 > UBA8401 > JAJYOI01. Next base: position 10,699 of record JAGWND010000020.1, on the reverse strand, counting down.
TACGACCGGCTCGCCTTCGTTCTCACCGACAAATTCCGGTGATGTGCCGTTCCATCGCACGCGACGGACAAACGCCGCAGCGCGCTCGTTTCCCATTGCAACAACATAGACCGGAATAGCCGCTGTCACCCCAATATTTTCCGGAAAGAATTGTTCGATTGTTGCAAGCACCCGCCGATCAACTGCGTGGCGCTGTGTCTCTGCAAGAAGTGCTTTGATGTCGGCGAGGTGTTCTCGTGTTTCCTCCAAGCCGAAGACATCGTCGGTGTCGCGGAAATTATCCCGGAGCAATTCTAATTTGTGAATGAACGCATCCGGAGGCACTTGTTTTCGCGAGAGCAGAATGCTTGTTGCAGCGGCGATCGCGTTGCCTTTCAGTGCGGCAACACGGCTGACATTGTTCGCCATTCCTTCGCACATGTCAATCATTGCTTGTGCTGAAGAGAAATCCAATTGCAGCGACACATTAAAATTAGGATTCGCTTGTGCCGACAATAATTGCGGAAGGAAAAACAGCAGGCAAAAAACAGCTTTCATTTTTTCTCTCCGACAAATCTTACGACAATGGCTTCGCCTCGATGATGTTTCCCTTCACTCAGCTCCACGGTTTTTTGTTCAAGGAGGATGGTTTGTAGAGAATGAAAATCTTGAGCGATGATGTCGGTGGAGTAAAGCAATGCACTGTCTCTTGGTCCGCCTGAAGTTTTTGTGATCTGTTCTTTGTCGAACGCCTCGAGAATAATTCTTCCACCGGGCTTGAGCACTGCAATGCTTTGCGCGTGGATTTTCTTTTTCAAAATCTCCGGCATGTGAATGAAGATAAGTCCTACCGCGTCGTACATATTTTCTTTTGGATTGAACGTTTCAAGGCTTTGAACAGTGTAGCTCAGCGTTGTGTTCCTGCTCTTTGCGAGAGCCAACGCTTTCTTCTTTCCTTCGATGCTCTCATCAACAGCGTCCACGCGCCAGCCCCGCTGCGCGGCGTACACAGCGTTTCTCCCTTCGCCTTCGCCAAGCAGCAAAAGACGTCCAGGTTTGAGCAGGCTCAATTGTGTTTTGAAGAATTCGTTCGGGTCAGTTCCGTAATAATATTCTTTTTGGGAAAAACGTTCATCCCAGTGTGCGTTCGGCATAAGATGTCTACTGATTTTTTTGATGCTCGTATTTTTGCAGCGCCGCTTTTATCCCCCGTGCCGCTTGTTTGATGCGCTGCTCGTTTTCGATCAGCGCGATGCGAATGAAGCCTTCTCCCGCTTCGCCGAAACCGATTCCAGGCGAAACGGCAACCTTCGCTTCTTTCACAAGATATTTTGCAAACTCCAACGATCCCATCGCCTTTGCTTGTTCAGGAATTTCAGCCCACACGAACATTGACGCTTTCGGTTTCGGAATTGCCCATCCGGCGCGTTCAAGTCCGGCAACAAGCGCATCGCGCCGTTGCTGATACATCTGTTGAATTTCTTTGACGCAGTCTTGCGGTTCGTTCAGAGCGAGAATTGATGCAATTTGTATCGGCTGGAACATTCCGTAATCGAGATAACTTTTTATTTTTGTCAATGCACCCACAAGCTCGCGGCTGCCGAGGCAAAACCCGACGCGCCAGCCCGGCATGTTGTAACTTTTCGACAGCGTGTAGAATTCCACCGCAACATCGCGTGCATCGGGAACTTGAAGGATCGAAGGCGCTTCGTAGCCGTCAAATCCTAAATCACCGTACGCTAAGTCGTGAATAATGCCGATGTTGTTCTCTCGCGCGAATGAAACGACGCGCTCGAAAAAAGGAAGATCAACCGTCGCCGTAGTCGGATTGTTCGGAAAATTCAGAAGAAGGAATTTCGGGCGAGGCCACGTGCGTGAATATTCGGTTTCAATGCGGTTCAGGAAATCCTGTACCGGCGTCATCGGCACGCTGATAACCTGCGCACCCGCAATGATAAAGCTGTACGGATGAATCGGATACGCAGGCGCTGAACACATCACCGTATCTCCCGGACCGGAAACGGCGAGCGCAAGATGTGCGAGCCCTTCTTTTGAACCGAGCGTGACAACAGCCTCGGTGTCGGGATCGAGTTCAACATTGAATCGTCTTTTATACCAATCGCAGATAGCGAGGCGAAGCTTGTAAATTCCCTTTGAGGCAGAGTAGCGGTGATTTGTTCCTTTTTGTGCGGCTTCAATGAGTTTATCAACAATATGCTTCGGCGTCGGCTGGTCGGGATTTCCCATGCCGAGGTCAATAATATCTTCGCCGTTGCGCCGCGCCGACATTTTGAGATCGTTGACAACAGCGAAAACGTACGGCGGCAGACGCTTGATGCGTTCAAAATTTTTCATGATACTGAAAACATTGAGGTTTTTTTACGAAGCGTTTTTTTCAGAATTATTTTTTACGTTTTTGCCCTCTTGGTCTCCCGTTAGGTCCAAAGGACTCCTTCGGAGGGGGGGCAGCTTTTGTTGAGAAATAACTTTTTCAAAACACACAATTATAGTACGTCAAAGTTCAGAAAAAAACAAAAAAAGGCGAGGAGTCTAACTCTCGCCTTCATTGTTTGTGCATTTCTCGACAGCGTTCAACCTGTCGTTGCCAAAGAGAGTCTATCCCCGCCTTTACTGTTGTGCCTGTGTTGGGAAACCTGAAGCAGCCGTGTAGATTATTCTTATTTTGTCAGGACGAGTTTCCTTATCTCGGTGTCAGTCCCTGCTTGAAGTCTGCAAAGATAAACTCCGCTTGAAAATCTGCTCGCAGTCCATTGTACGGAGTGCATCCCGGCGGACTTAGCACCATGAACAAGTGTTGCTATATCTCTACCAAGCAAATCGAGAATCTTTAATGTCACCGTTGCGTTCTTCGGAATCGAGTAATTAATCGTGGTCGTTGGGTTGAACGGATTGGGATAGTTCTGATACAGTGCAAAACCCAAGGCCGTTGCAGGCGGAATCTTTTGCACTCCAACAGTCGGTTGAGCGCTGCGATAGATCGTGCTGTTAGAGCCGCCGCCGTATAGCACACCGTTTGAAGCAACCACCATAGATTGAATCCATATCGCAGGCAAACCTGAGCTTACCGAGACCCAATTATCGCCGAGGTCGCTGGAACGGAAAACGCCTCCACCATATCCGCCGGCAATGCCGGTTGCAACAAACAGATCTCCGTGAGAATTGGCAAGGATGGGCCAACCGCCAGTAATCGGTAATCCATTACTTGATGAAGCCCACGTTGCTCCGTTGTCCGTTGATCGAATTACACCAGCACCGGCTGTGTTTGCAAACAAGTAACCGTCGGGATGTATACAGATACGCCGTATCTCATAGGTTTGCGAGGTGTACATCGAAACCCAGCTTTGTCCATCATCCGTGGACTTGAAAATGTTCTTGCCGCTGCAAGCGTAAGCAACGCCGCCAGAACAAGCGGCAAAACCTCCGACAGAAGTTGTGACACCAAGCCTTGAACTTTGCCAGGTGTTGCCATTGTCTGTTGAGCGATATATGGAATCGCTCGATGTACCGAGGAAAATATTGCCGTCAGGATTTACTGACAGGGATGAATAACCTGCTGTAGAAGATTTCAACTTGGACCAACTAATGCCATTATCTGTGGAACAATAGAGCACACCAAAAAGGATCCCTCCGCATGCGGCGAAGAGATATCCGTTTGAGCCGACAACAAGTGCCTCCACGTCTTTGCTGGTTAAACTCGTTCTCGTCCAAGTTGAGTCATTCACTGTTGATCGGTAAACGCCGCTGTCTGCTGTCCCGGCAAAGACTTCACCGGTTGACTTTGCTGCAAGTGAGTATACGGTTCCTGCTTTTGGTCCAGCGGTTGCCCGCCAGAAGTCCTGAGCATTGCCAGTACCCGCGGGTGCAAACAACGCGAACGCGGTTGCAATAACCATTAGTCTCATGATAACCTCCTTTTTATTTTGTCGAACTGATGCGGTCTGACTTCAGTTTGAAGGAGATTAACTCAACAATGTTCCCGTACATTCGCGTGAGGTCAGGAGCCACTTTGTCGAGTTGGTAATCGTGAACGCCGAGGATGGAAGAGGTGTTTTTCGCTTCAGTGGAAACCTCGACGCATTTATCTGTTTGAGCGCTCCAAACAGAAGTCAGATCGTCGCCGGAAAGCATGTCCGCTGATATTCCACCGGGAGACCAGCCGTCTTTGATCGCGAATTTTAAGTCATAGGCACCGGTGAACCCGCTTAGCTCCATGCTCACATGGTTGTCCACAAGGAAGACTGCGTCAACTCCCAGTGACTTGGCTGCCTTCATGAGAAGTTTTGCTCTTTCGACCTGCTTTTCTGTTCCCGCCACCGATCGTATCATTTTGGTAATTCCCCCGGACTTTGCCTTTTCTACTGCTTCAGCGCCATAGATTTTTGCTGTCTCGAAGTCCACAAGCCCATCTTGGATCTTGATCGCACTGATCTCCTTAAGCCCCCGGGCTTCTGCAAGACCTTCATACCAACCCCCAAATTCAGATTCTAAATTTCCCCCTTCTGCGACCTCATTGTATTCGAGAGTCTTGTAATCCGGATTGTCTGTGACTTGCGCAGCAGGGACTACTTCCAGTCCAGCTCTCTTCAATCCATCAACAAATTGGTCATACATCGTGTCCACGAAGGACTGCAGAGGCGTCATGTCAATAGATTGGTATTGTGAAGTTGAGGAACCTTCATCCAGTTTAGATTTAATGTGTACTCTAACAGCAAAGCTCAGGACAGCAGCCTTTTTCACTTTTTTCAGATATATTGAATCAATCTCCGGGTCGGCGAACATAGCTTGAAAAATGCTGCCTTTGATTCCTGCAACGGTCTTTGCCCAGTTCTTGTGTGCGGTGCTGAATACAATGTTTTTTCCGACGAGGTCGCTCTTTTCTTTGTCGGTAGCTCGTGTCATATCGGGTATTTTGGCAGGCGGAGTGATGAGTGATCCGATCATTGAGCAACCGTTTGCAAAAATCATTGGCACCAGGAACAGAAATAGATATGTCCTTTTCATGGTTTTTCTCCTGTAACTAGGATTTCTTTAATGGCTTGCCTCCATTCGTTGTTCCTATTTCATCAGCAAGAGTTTCTTGGTTTCAGTGTAAGTGGCTGCCTGAATTCTGTAAAAATAAACGCCGCTCGGCAGGCTGCTTCCGTCGAACTTGGCATGGTATCTTCCTGCGCTCTTTGTTTCATTCACAAGCGTCGCCACTTTCTCTCCGAGAACGTTGTACACGTTCAACCAGACGTACTGCTTACTACTTACCGCATACTCGATGGTTGTCGTCGGATTGAACGGGTTTGGATAATTCTGACTCAGGCTAAATGCTTGTGGTACAGCTTTTTCCACCTTCTCCTCGGCAGCAACTGATCCGGTGGTCTCGTACACACCGCCGCCGGTTCCCGCATAAAGATGCCCGTTGGGTCCTATTGCGAAACACGAGACGGTTGATTTGCTCATCCCGCTATCGGTTTCCGTCCATGTGGCGCCTGCATCACTCGACTGGTAGATTGCAGACACTTTACCGGTTGTTGTGCCGGCATAAATTCTCCCTTTCGGATCAATTATCAACGCTTTGACAGTCAGACCGCTGAGAGTAGGAAGCGACCATGACTTTCCTTTGTCAGTTGATGTCAAGAGTCCATTGCTCTCTGTCCCGGCAAAGATTTCACCACCAGCGTTGATCACAAGGGCATTGATTGTATATCTCTGCAGAGGATACTGCCAGGTTGAGCCGTTGTCGGTGGAATAATGTATGCCGGTTCCACCAGCGTAAACGGTTCCGTCGGAGCCGAAAGCGAACGTTTTCACCCATTCGGTGAGAGTACCCGCTGCCCATGACGATGCCCACGAAGCGCCGCTGTCTGTGGAGCAATAAACGCAGCTGCTAAGCCCGGTGGATGAGGTAAAGATTGTCCCGTCCGATTTTATGGCGAGTGTCAATACCTGCTTGTTGGTCATGTTTCCGGTAACATTCTTCCAGTTCAAGCCGTTGTCTGTGGAGCGCTGGACACAAGCTCCCCAGCTACCGCAGAAAATAATTCCGCTCGGACTAATTGCGAGAGCTCGCGGATCGTTCCCGTTTTGAATCCTTGCCTGCCAGGTATTTCCGTCATCGGTTGAACGATATACTCCTATGTTTTGTGTCCCGACAAATAGATGACCGCTTGTATCGATTGCTATGCATTGAATAGAGTGGTCAGTCGGGCCATTCAGTTTTTGCCATATAACCTGAGCATCGCCGACACTTGCCAATGTGAATAAGACAAGAAAGATTGGTGTCATAAGGTGTCTCATAATAATTCTCCTTTGGAACCTGAATTTGGATGTAATAATGAGCGTGCCATGATACGAGACAGCGGCTCGCCCGTTATATGTTTTGCTATTTGTTCAGCACGAGTTTCATGGTTTTGATGAACGCCGTCCCTGCTTGAAGTCTGCAAAGATAGACTCCGCTTGAGAGACGTGACCCGTCGAAGGTGGCAGTGTGTGTGCCAGCATCTTGTTTTTGATCGACCAAAGTTGCAACCTCTCTTCCAAGAATATCATACACCTTCAGCATAACATGGCTCATTGTTGGGATCTGATAGCTGATCGTAGTGGCCGGGTTGAACGGATTAGGATAATTCTGCAACAAGGAAAATTGATCTGGTAATGTTGTCTTTGATTTTTCAACACCTGTCACAATTTGTGAAAGCGGTTTTCGGTAGACTCCCGAACCATCGGTTCCGATAAAAAGATATGTGCTATTCAGGGCAATTGCTGTAAGAACTGGATTTCCACCCATACCGGCAGTATCCACGCCTGTCCAGCTTGTGCCATCGTTCGTTGAAAGATATACTCCTTGACTGGACGTTGCGACAAAGATATCGTTGCCGCTGACGGCAAAGGCCTGCATAGAGGTGTAGCCGTGCATTCCGCTGTCGGCTTTAGCCCAGTGTGCCCCGCTGTCTGCTGAAACGAATACTCCAGCCAAGTCATTTCCCACAAAAAGTGTGGTGCCGCAAACCCCCATCGCTATAACCTTCGTCGCTGCTAGATTATTGTTCACCGACGTCCATGATGTATCGCCGTTTTTCAATAACGAGACTCCTTTGTTCGATCCTGCAAAAAGACATGTGCCGATAACAGCGAGCCCGTAAATGGTGGAGTAATCCGGAAGACCTGTGCTGACTGATCTCCAGTTTGATCCATTGTCCGTTGTCCAGAACACTCGACGCCCGTATGCGTTGCCTGCGGCATACATTTTATTATCCATCATGGCGAGATAACTTATGGTAAGACCAGACACATTTGGCATTGTTACGGATGTCCACTGCGAGCCATTGTTCGTGGAAAGGAAGATTCCCTTGCTGGTCGCCACGAAAAGACTGTCACCGGACGTGACAAAAGAAGAGACGCTGCTGCCACTCACAAGACCATTATCGGCGTCCGTCCAGCTTACACCATTGTCAGTCGTCAACGACACTCCGATAGTACCGGCATAGCCGTGCGTTCCTGCGAAAAGGTCGCTGCCATGAACGAAGAGGCAGCTAATATAGGGTGCCGAGGGGCCATTGGTGTACTGCCATTGAGCCTGAGAACAACTTACCAGAAGGCATAGCAGTAGAAGGATGCGGGTACCGAAATAAATCTGTTTCATGACATTTCACCTTGCTTTTGTGATAGAGCTACTTTATTTTAACTGAAGAAAATTTTCCGTTGAATTGCGACGGGGTCTTCACTCGTTTTGTGAGTTGCATCATTTCTGTTTCTCCAGTTCATACCCCCTTATCTGCTCTTCGTCGATCACATAAAGGAATTTCTCGTTGGGTGAGTTGAAGAACAACGGCTGCTTCGCTTCCTTGTTTTGCCAGAGGGTTTCGCCTTTCGCAAGGTCAACGCAGGTCAACTGACGGTCAAGACAATAGACTATTTTGTCGTTGAAAATCTTTGGCACATATTGCAGGTCTCCAGGGTTGTAATCCCACTTGTGCGTCCAGATCGCTTTGCCGTCCGAAGCATTAAGCAATGCAATTGCTCCACTTCCAATCGCGAAAATGTACGAGTCAACATAGACTGCGCGAAGTGTTTTCTTTGCGGTTGCTCCCCAGATGGTGGCACCCCAACCTTTGTATGAACACGTTGCATCCGCTTCTTCTACGTCCGAGATGAATTTGTCGAACCCGGCTCCGCCGAACTTGTTCCATGATGTCGTTTCTTTATATCCATACCCATACTCTGTGGCCGAGACTCTTTTGCCGATGGGCCATTCCTGGATTGCATACGTTTTCTTAAACGGCATTTCACCGATGTTGTTCTTGTCAAGATTGACTACGTAATCGTATTTTCCCCCGTCTCCCCGCATTTGAAGTGCGTAAATATTCTCTTCATCTGCAAAGTAGAGCCGCTTCCCGGTTGAATCGTAATTGTTTGCCAAAGAGAAACCAGGGGTCAGGAATCCCGGATCGACTTTGGTTTCTACACGCCAGAGTTGTTTGCCTGTGTTCGCATCATAGGCAGCAAAACCGTACGGGTCTTCGTCGTAATCGCTGTTGACGGATATTCCGAGAGAACTGAACAGGCCCTTTGGGGGCTGCAGGTTGACATTGAATTTATGTTTACCGAATTTTACGTAAAGCACGCCGTCAACTGCCATGGCTTCACAAGGAATCCCCTTGAGAAGTTTCTCGCTGTACCATATTCTCTTTTTTGCGCTCAAATCATATGCTGCAATATCTTCATCACCGATGAGAAACATTCTATCGCCGACGATCAGCGGCGCCATTTCCGAAATTTTCGGCGGGGAAGACGAATAATCCGAGACATGAATATAATCTTTAAATAAAATTTGTCCGGTCTTTGGGTCAACGATAACGACTCCGTCGCCCGGCTCTTCTTTCGTATCAGGATTGCGCAGGAGATATTTCGAAACCAGTCCAAACACTAAGTTTCCCTGATATTCATCGGTCGTATATCGGAAACCTATGTTCTCGTAGCCGAACGGATTTTCCTTCCCCGCTATCGTTGTCATGAGAAACTTGGCAGCCGACCGCTGCCAAGTTGGGATGTACAATCTTGAGTTGAAAATCGCCGGTGTCCTGTAGTTGACCTTACCAGTGAACGCATTGATACTCATTACATGGACGTTCGTCCCGTCGTCGGAATAGCCGCTTCCGCGTGTGTAGGTCAGGATGAGATTATCTCCGTCCATCTTGATGTAATGGTGTGCATACCCTTCGAAGGTAGGGTCCTTTTCTTTTGACTGCCAAAGCACTTTGCCCGCTGTTAAATCAATAGCAAACATTGCATCTTCAATGCCTGCAAAAAAGATGTCTGTGTTTCCTACCTTCACCACTTTGTAGGTACGAAAGTCGCCGACATCTGCTTTCACCTCCGCAATTGCGCCGGTGCTGTCGTTTACAAAGACAATGTTTTCTTTTCCGAGGACGGCACAACCGTGCGGGGTTTCGAGAATCGGCTCGAAATCGTTGTCGTACTTCATAGGAATGCGCTTCAATTCCTTTTTCTCGGCAGCGTCAACGACAGCCATGGCGTCGTCAAGCAGGAAAACAAGGAACCGCTGATTCGGGGAAGCATAGAAATACCGTCTTCCTTTTTTCAAGAGCCCCCCGTTGATTTCATAATCTCTGCCGCTGAAAACCTGCTTCCCGTCTGCAAACTGGAACAGACCCATCATGTTGTCATCCATGAGCACGAGAAGCAGATTCTGGCTGTCGAGCTTCTTGAAATTCCAGCCGCCCTTTTCGCCGACGTCACCGTTGTATTTGAACTTTGCCCGCCATAATTCCTTGCCGGTGGTCAGGTCAATGCCGAGGTGGTCTTTTCCGTAACTGACGACTAACGCGTCGCCGAGCCAGTCGAGATCTGTAAAATCGTCCTGACCGACGTTGTTGTACGCTTGTTTCCAGATGAGTTTTCCGGTGAGTGCATCGTAACACTGCAGATCGTCATCTGTACCGATGAGGAATTTCTCGCCAATGAGCCGGTGAACTCCTTTTTCTTCGAAATTCTTGACACGGAGTTCATAAACTTTGTCTCCGGTCTCGGCATTGAACAGCCACGAGTACTCATAATTTGTGAGGAAGAGAAATTTTCCATCCTGCAGAAAGGAATAATCTTTGATTTGCTCGCCGACGTCGAGCTTCCATTTGGGAACCTGTGCTGCGCTTATTGAAGCGAGACTCAGAGCAAGCAGGCTGATAAAAAACACTTGAGCGCGTTTCATAGCATGACTTCCTTTTTTTGTTCAGGAATAATTTTATTGATCGCGGGAAATATATTTCGCCGATGATGCTATTTCAATAAGGCATCTGTCGTATTTTTAAAACGGGCGAAACTATTCGTGAAAAAGTAAAGGAGAGGAGGGAAGAATGAAAAGCAGCGCACTCAGCCGATGATTCTGTGCTGAGCGGCTTTCTGAACTGCTTGCATTTTGTTATGTACCTGTAATTTCTGGTAAATGTTTTCCATATGTTTTCTTACCGTCGCGGGGGAGATGTAGAGCTCGTCCGCAATTTTTTTGTAATCGAGTCCCCGTCTCAAAAACTCCAAAATCTCAACTTCTCGCTTTGATAACTCAACGGCAATACCGCAGGCTGGGCTGTTTACAATCTCCGGATTGCGCAAGATATGAAGCGCCTTTGCAGCTATGGTTGCTGACATTGGAGCGCCTCCTTGTATAATCATCCGGATGCCTTCGACAATTTTT